>CAYWNE010000224.1:0-5349 GCA_964459555.1 uncultured Burkholderiaceae bacterium
GGCGATGATGTTTTGCAATTTAGCGATCACGCCTTTTTCTCCGCGTTCTTCGAAGAAGGCCATGTCGTCAGCGCGTTCGTTCAACACCGCGGTGAAAACGTATTTCAACATCGCTTCAGCGAGGTCGGCGTTTTGTGCCAAATCAGCGAAAGCGACTTCAGGTTCGATCATCCAGAACTCAGCCAAGTGACGGCTGGTGTTGGAGTTTTCTGCGCGGAAGGTTGGGCCGAAAGTGTAGACCTTGGACAAAGCCATGCAATAGGTTTCAACGTTCAACTGACCCGACACGGTGAGGAAGGTTTCTTTGCCGAAGAAATCTTTGGAGAAGTCTGGCTTGCCTTCCGGTGTTTTTGGGAAGTTCATCATATCGAGTGTCGATACGCGGAACATTTCGCCTGCGCCTTCGCAGTCGGATGCGGTCAAGATTGGTGTGTTGACCCAGAAGAAGTCTTGCTCGTGGAAGAAGCGGTGGATCGCTTGCGCAATTGCGTGACGGGTACGCGCAACGGCGCCCATGATGTTAGTGCGTGGACGCAAGTGCGCGTTCTCACGCAAGAATTCCATGCTGTGTGGTTTAGGCTGAATCGGGTAGGTGTCTGGATCTTCAACCAAGCCCATGACGTCTACACGTTCTGCTTGCATCTCAAAACTTTGGCCGCCACCTTGTGAAGGTACGATGTTACCGGTCGCAGCGAATGATGCGCCAGCGGTCAGGTGCAAAACTTCGCTTTCGTAATTGCTGATGGTGTTGGGAACCACGATTTGCAAAGTACCGAAGCAGGAACCATCGGTGAGGGCGAGGAAAGATACGCCTGCCTTGGAATCACGACGGGTACGCACCCAGCCTTGTACGGTGACAGAAGCATCACTTGGTGCTTTGCCGTTCAGAACGTCTTTGACGCTAAAAGTTGCCATGTTTTGTTTTCTCCAATTTCGATGAGGATTTTTGAAAAGGCATTCCGTAATGCCATTTCAAGAAATTCTCTAGTGGCGCATATGATAGCCGTTTGCGCCGTTAAAACCAATTTTGTTGGTTGGTGTTTGCCTCAGTTTTTGTTAAGGGAGGCTTGGGTGTTGCGTGTACTCGTAATTTATTGGTGCTGTTATTGCTCCCTCTCCCGCGTGCGGGAGAGGGGTGGGGTGAGGGCGGTTCAAAAATCTGCAGTGATCGTGTGTTGCTAGTTTTGAATTTCACGAGCATTTCAAACTTTGTGATTGCTGAACTTCCCTCATCCCAACCCTTCTCCTGCCTGCGGGAGAAGGGCTAAGACATCCCTACAAATTCTTTGAACCAATCCGATTAATGCTTGCCTGTACTACCAAATCCACCTTCACCGCGTTCACTTTCGCCAAACTCTTCGACGATGTTGAAGCCCACTTGTAGCACTGGCACGATGATTAATTGTGCGAGGCGTTCCATAGGATTTAAGGTGAAAGCGTTTTGACCGCGATTCCAGGTGGAGATCATCAGTTGACCTTGGTAATCGGAATCGATGAGGCCAACCAAGTTGCCGAGCACGATGCCGTTTTTGTGGCCCATACCGCTGCGTGGCAGGATCATCGCCGCATAGGCTGGGTCGCCGATGTGAATCGCTAAGCCAGTTGGAATCAACACCGTTTCGCCCGGTTGTATGGTGATCGCTTCGTCGAGACAAGCACGTAGATCAAGGCCTGCACTGCCGGGTGTGCCATAGGCGGGCAGTTGGTCTTTCATACGTGGGTCTAGGATTTTGAGGTCTATGTTTTTCATGTTTTATTCAATAATACTTTTTTAGAACAGCAAAATTAGTCGGGTTTTCATTTCACCAAAACTTCCAAAAAGGACGATGCTTGGTAGAAGCACTGCTAGATCTCAATTCATCTAAATTGTTGACGACCTTCTTTTCGGGTATTTGATTTTCTACCGATGTTGGTGATTTTTTGTTGAGAATATTGTCAATTTCTATCAGATCAAGATTGTCGTTATCTCGGGTTCTGGTTGTTACAAACACGATGGGATCATCACTCGGGAAACAGAGATCTCCAATGCGGTATAGCACTTTGTTGGGTGGGGGCAATTTGGAGTAACTGTCGTATCCACCGCCTTTAATCAAATAAATGAAGTCGGTAAGAGATTCCTTTGAATCGCCGACGACCCTTAATTCTTCGAAAATGCCATTTCCGAGCCCCACGATGATTGAGAAAACAGCTTTATGATTTTCTAGATCCAATGCTATCTGTGTCGGTTCCTCTTTCGGTTCGTAGATTGCATGTAATTCGAGCGTTCGAGACATCTTATTTGATTCCGTGTGCGCAGTTGAGTTGTGCACTGATGTGGTTGACCAACTGCTGCGCCAAGGTCTGCTTATCTGCGTTAGGCAAGGCCTGATGTCCGTTCGCATCAAATAACACCAATTCGTTTTCGTCTTTACCAAATGTTTGGTGGCCGATGTTGCCGACTAGGAGTGGGATGTTTTTCTTGATGCGTTTGGCGGCGCCGTATTCGAGCAGGTTTTCTGATTCTGCGGCGAAGCCTACGCAATAGGGCGCTTGTGGCAAGGCGGCGACGCTGGCGAGGATGTCGGGGTTTTGTGCGAATTGCAGTTGTGGCGTATCGCTGTCACTGGTCTTTTTGATCTTTTGATCGCTGGCGTTGGCTACGCGCCAGTCGGCGACGGCGGCAACCGCGATGAAGATGTCTTGTTGCTCGACTTGCGCCATCACGGCATCGTGCATTTGTTGCGCCGTTTGTACTTGTTGACGCTGTACGCCGTAGGGCGCATCTAAGGCTGTAGGGCCTGAGACTAAGCTCACCTTGGCACCAGCTTCCCAAGCCGCTTGCGCAATCGCATAGCCCATTTTTCCTGAGGAGAGATTAGTAATGCCGCGCACGGGGTCGATCGGTTCGAAGGTGGGGCCAGCGGTGATGAGGACGCGTTTGCCTGCGAGTGTTTTCTTTTGGAACGCGGCTTCAAGTTCCGCCAGAATTTGTTCGGGTTCTAGCATGCGGCCCATGCCGACTTCGCCGCAAGCTTGTTCGCCAGCTGCGGGGCCGAATACTTGGATGCCATCTTGCTTGACTTGCGCGACGTTGCGCTGCGTCGCTGCGTTACTCCACATCTCTACGTTCATGGCTGGTGCAATGAAGAGCGGAAGGTGAGCAGGGCGGGCGATGCATAAGGTCGACAGTAAATCGTCACACGCACCGTGCGCTAACTTGAAGATGAAATTGGTACTGCAGGGAGCGATCAAAATCGCGTCGGCATCGCGCGTCAAATCAATGTGCGGCATATTGTTGGCGATACGCGCATCCCATTGATCGGTATAGACCGTATTGCCAGACAAAGCTTGCATGGTCACCGGCGTGATGAATTGCGTCGCGCTCTGGGTCATCACGACTTGCACGGTCGCACCAAGCTTGCCCCGAGAGCGGCACAGATCTGCGACCTTGTAACAAGCGACACCGCCCGTTAGGCCGAGGACGATTTTTTTACCAGCGAGTCTGGAAGCCATGTTTGCTCCTTATTTTTTGACGCGACGTAATTCATCCAAAATAAACAAAGCCGCACCCAAACAAATTGCGCTGTCGGCGAGGTTGAAGGCGGCGAAGTGGTACATGTCTTTGTAATGGAAATCGAGAAAATCGATAACGTGGCCGTACATGACGCGGTCGATCACATTACCGATGGCACCGCCCATGATGAGGGAGAGAGACCAGCAGAAGAGTTTCTCCGTCGCGTTTTTCTTGAGCAAATAAGTGATCACCAATGAAGCGACCACGCCGATTGCCGTGAACATATAACGCTGCCAGCCTCCTTCGGTGGCGAGGAAGCTGAAGGCCGCGCCTTTGTTATAGGCCAGTGTCAGATTGAAGAAGGAAGTGACTTCATACGTCTCGGCGTATTGAAAGGTTCTTTCGATCGTGATTTTGCTAATTTGATCGAGCAAGATGACGATGGCTGATATGCCGAGCCAGACGGCAAACAAGCTACCAGACGAGCCTGATTTGCTAGAGAATGTATTGGTTTTTTTGGTTGCCATAATTCTTTGTGTTGTGGTTTTACTCCCCTCTCTCGCAAGCGGGAGAGGGGCGGGGGTGAGGGGGATTCAGATTCGCATAAAGTCAAATGAGGGAAGATCTTTGATCGGAAGCCTACTTCGATCTGTACTCACGATTGACTTATCCGTTTCTCAAGCTCCCTCACCCTAACCCTCTCCCGCCCGCGGGAGAGGGGACTTGCACATCATTAATTCCTACGCAAATTTACGTACCTCGCCGTCACCAAACAAATTACTATCGCAGCGGCCACACAGTGTTGGGTGTTCAGGATTGACGCCCACATCTTCACGGTAGTGCCAGCAGCGTTCGCATTTTTGGTGGTTCGATGCGGTAACGATGACGGCTTCGTCTGCTTCGCTCGCCACTTGTTCAACTTTCGCGGCAGAGGTAATCAAAGCGAATTTGAGGTCGTCGCCGAGGCTTTTCAAGACTTCAAATTTCTCGCCGCTGGCCTTGATCAGCACTTCGGCTTGCAAGGAGGAGCCGATGGCGCCGGATACGCGAACTTCTTCTAATTGTTTAGTTACATCAGCGCGAATTGCACGCAAGCTGGCATATTTAGCTTCCAAGGCTTCGCTGTTGGCGATGGCTGGCAACTCGTAATAGGTTTGCGTAAAGATCGTTTCATCACTGGCGGCGAAGGCATCTTTGCTAGCGAAGTTTTGCCATGCTTCTTCGGCTGTGAACGACAGAGTTGGTGCCATTAAACGCAACAAACTTTGTGTGATGTGCCAAATCGCTGTTTGTGCCGAGCGACGTGCAAACGACGTGGTGCCGCTGGTGTACAAACGATCTTTCAAGATGTCGAGGTAGAAACCACCGAGATCTTCTGAGCAGAAGGATTGCAATTTGCTGATCACAGGATGGAACTCAAAGGCGTCGTAATGCGCCAAGATTTCTTTCTGTAAGGCGGCAGTATGCGCGATCGCGTATTGATCGATTTCGAGCAAATCGCTGGTTGCTACGGCGTCTTTGCTGAAGTCGAAGTCAGAGGTATTCGCCAACAAGAAACGTAAAGTATTACGGATGCGGCGATAGGCTTCGGTGACGCGCTTCAAGATTTCGTCGGAGATCGAGAGTTCGCCGGAGTAATCGGTTGATGCAACCCACAGGCGCAAGATATCAGCGCCCAAAGTGTCGAACACTTTTTGCGGTGCGATCACATTACCCTTGGACTTGGACATCTTCTTACCTTCGCCATCGACCACGAAGCCGTGTGTCAACAAGGCTTTGTAAGGTGCATGACCATCAAGCATGGATGCGGTCAACAAAGACGAGTGGAACCAGCCACGATGTTGATCGGATCCTTC
>CAYWNE010000225.1:0-5308 GCA_964459555.1 uncultured Burkholderiaceae bacterium
GTCATAGGTGTAGAGATTATCAGGCGGAATATCTTGAATGCGACTCGTGCGCCTCGGTAAGCTTGCCATCAAGTTCAAAGAACGCTTCAGTGCCGACAGCATACCCAAGGCGAGCACATCGACTTTGAGCAAACCAAGCGATTCCAAATCATCTTTATCCCATTGAATGACGCTGCGATCTTTCATGCTGGCATTCTCAATCGGTACTAAGCGCGATAATTTGTCGCGAGCGATGACGAAGCCACCACTATGCTGCGACAGATGACGAGGGAATCCAAGCAACTGCGTAACTAAAGCCGCCCATTGTTCAGCGACAGGGGAATTCGGGTCTAAGCCGCTTTCTGTAAACCGTTCTAACAACGCATGTTTGCTATCAAACCAACGATGTGATTTGGCGACGGCATCGATTAAGCTCGCATCGACGCCGAGTGCTTTTCCGACTTCACGTAAAGCGCCACGTGGTCGATAGGTATGCACCGCTGCCGCTAATGCCGTGCGATGACGACCATATTTGCGGTACAGATATTGAATCACTTCTTCGCGACGCTGATGCTCAAAGTCGACATCAATATCAGGTGGCTCGCCACGTTCTTTCGAAAGGAAACGTTCAAATAAGAGAATGCCATTCTCAGGGCTCACTTCGGTAATGTGCAAACAATAGCAAACGACGGAATTGGCTGCCGAGCCGCGGCCTTGACACAGGATATCTTGCGAACGCGCATAGCGCACAATGTCATACACAGTTAAGAAATAGGCTTCGTAAGCTAAGTCGTTGATCAGATGTAGTTCGTGTTCGATCTTCTTACGCACTTCTTCCGAGAGTCCTTGTGGGTAGCGGCGTTCTGCCCCCGCATACACTTCTTGCCGCAAATAAGTCGCTGGCGTCATTCCTTTAGGAACGAGTTCGTCGGGATACTCATAGCGCAACTCATCTAAAGAAAAATGACAGAGCTTGGCAATCCGTATGCTTTCTTGTAATGCTGAGCTTGGATAGATATTGCCCAATCGTAGGCGTGAGCGTAGATGTTGCTCAGCATTCGGCGCAAGTTCATAGCCACATTCGGCAATTGGCTTACCGAGGCGAATCGCGCTCAAGGTATCTTGTAGCGGTTTGCACGATCGTACGTGCATACAGACATGTCCAAGAGCGACGACTGGCAATGCACACTGACGAGCAATTTGATCGATGTGATATTGCTGCCAGTCGTCCATGGCTTGCATAAGGAGTGTCATTCCTAACCAAAGTCGTTCGCCAAAGACGTGTTGTGCCCATTGGGCTTGCTGTTCGAAACGCGCGGCGTCAATTGGATAGTCGGGCAGCAAAATGCACAAACAATGTGGCAAACCACGAAGATGTTGTAAGTGCGCGGGCGGTGCACAAAGATCACTCGCTTGAATGCTGTATTGTCCTTTGATGATGTCTTGGCGCAAGCGCGCATGGGTAATCAACTCACATAAATTGCCATAGCCTTCACGGTTTTGCGCCAAGACGATGAGACGCATAGCGCCTAGTTCGGGATAGGCATCATCGAGACTGAGCTGGAAATAACTACCAATGATTAGAGGGAGTCCCGATTTCTTGGCCTCGTCATGGGCTCTCACGACGCCTGCTAAAGAACATTCATCGGTGATCGCTAATGCCTGATAACCCAGTTTGAGGGCGCGCGCGACCAATTCTTCGGCATGGGATGCGCCATGCAGAAAAGTGAAATTGGAAAAGCAAAATAATTCAGCGTATTGAGGCAGCATGAATGATCCATTTCTGCTTAACCAAAAAAGCCATGCAAATACCAAACCTCATCATCATTCGCTTGTTGCGCCGCGCCTATCCGTTCGCGATAAATCCAACATCGCAGATGCTGCGCGTTTTCAGCAATGAAGTAGTCGCGTGTGATGAGTTGACCATTCCACCATCCAGCTTCAATGCGTTCCGCTGGCGACATGAGTTTTAAAGGCGATTGATAATGCGGTCTATGCTGTCTCACCTCTAATAATTGTGGCTGCGGCAGTAGCCAAGTTGGACGACACAAGGGAAGGGGAATGGCAGCTGCTGTATTCTTTACCTTCTGCAAAATCGGTACCCAATGGTTAGCCACTTCAGGTCGATGATCTGCAATCGGTGCCGGATGAAGCACGTTTTCTGCCCCTAAGCGTGCCACTAATAATTCCATTAACTTGCTTTGCTCTTCGAGATTGCCGCCGGGTTCGGGAAATAAATCGGCATTCGGTGCATGCATGGGCGAAACTTGAACGGCCTCCAAACGAATCGCGATCGCCGCCGCCGTCAATTGCAGTTGTGCCAAATGCTCTTTGAGCAGCTTGGATAAATGTTCTTCGCGCCAGCTGGCTTGCCCCAACTGTATGCGCAGCAAGCTAGGAGCGACCGCTTGGCGTCCACGCTCATGTTCAAAGGCGAACTCTAGGCAATTCACTGCAAGCTGTTGCTGTACTAGCCAGCCACAAAGCTGTACTAGAAGCGCTCGCGCAAAATGAAAAATCAGTTCGGTATGTTCGAAGCGATCTGGCAACTCTAAGCGCGCATGAAACTGTTTGGGTAATTCTAGCCATTGAAAAACCTCCTGCGTCGCGTTATAGGCGAGGTCAAGCTGATGTAGCAGCTCTTTGCCGCAGCGTCGTTGTAAGCCGGCACGTGGCAATTGTCTGAGCTCGCCTAAGGTGGCGCAGCCAATACCGCTCAACCAATCCAACCATTTCTGTGCACTCGTCAATAAAGAAATTGGCAATGCATCGAGCCTTTGTGCGAGACGTCGCGAACTCAAGGCATAGGGCAAAAAATGTGGCAATCGACGTGCGTGTGTGGAGTTTCTTAGAATACGATGGCGCGCTAATAAACATGCAGCCTGCGCGCTGATAGCGATCCCAATTTGGGACTGCAGTCCCAGCTGTGATACGGTGTTTTGAATCAGGCGGCGCAAACGACGTATGCCACCGAACAGGCGCAAACTAGCGCCCACATTCATGATAATGCACGCAGATTCTTGTATGCAGACTTGTGGAGTAAAGCGCAAACAAGCCATTGCTGCAGCCGCTAATTGTTCGTTCTCTCGATGAAGCTCGCGTTGATACACAATGGCATCAGGCACGAGCATCTGTACGCTACTCAAACGCATACCCGGCATGATGCCCGCTCTTGCCGCGAGCTGAGACACCGTGTGTACACGGTTATGCTCCATCACAACCACTACGCCCTCAGCTAACCAAACTGGGCAAAAGACGTCGAGTGGCAAGTGCGGCAAATGAATCGCGACCCACAAGGGCGGCGGTATCTTCAGTGTGACGGACATCGGATTCAATCGAAGAACGCATGGATAGCGCAGGTGGCAAGCTCATGGGCAAAATGATGGCTTCATGCTTTTGCACCCCGCGACGCTTAATAAATGACAGAGATAAACCTTGTTGCACCACTTGTAAGTGGATGCGCAAAATGGCGGGCGACGGATGATCTTTGAAGCGGCTAGAGCGAATTAAATAAAACAAAGTACGTCCATGCTGCGCAGCTAAATGCAAGCGACGTAATGATTCCGCTTTCACTTGATTTTGCCAAAACAGAAGGGCCGCACAATTAGCGCTACTCAGCACTTGTTCGGCGGTCCATAAAGCATCGTTGAGCTTTTGACCACGTAACCAAAGCAAGCGTTGCTGAGGAAAGCCTGCTTGTAAGAGGGAGCAAGCATGTGGTTGATAGGGCGTTTGTAAAAATACGATCTGACCTCGTTCTTGAGCATGTAAGGCGGATTGCAGCAACTGCAGTTCAGCGGTGCCAACGTGATCAATCAAAAGCTCGATCAAAGCCCCTGCTGGCCACCCGCCGCCAGGTAATTCTTGTGCTAGTTGTGGATGGCCGCAATCGACGTAGTCACCCGCACCACGCGCCAACTGTGAAGCGCGCCAGAGTGAAGGATGCAAAGCCTCCAGCGAAGAATGTGGATCTAAAGGCATAACAAAGTGTGCTAGAGAAATCGTCGTTGATGCATCCCTCCCCGAAGTAGTTTTTTATACCCGACCAAGGTAATAACTAACTGCTAACTGGATGAAGAATGAACGACCTATTTGGAAATAAAATACTGAACGTATATACAGTATATTGCCTGATTTAAAGAATTTCAAAGCCCAAACAACAAAAATCAAAAAATTTAAAATACTGATTGCATACACAGTATTTTTGATTTACATTATCAATCACTGGATGCGCATACAGTATTTTGTTTGAATATCATCCATGCAGTAGATATCTGTTCTTTTGATGTGATCAGCCATAAGAAGAGATAAGAAAATCAAGCGGTAAAGTTAGAGATCAATAAACCGCCAAACTGAATAATCCGTAGAGTTAACAGACATTCACAGTAAAAACGACGTATTAGTGAGAAATTGGAGATCGATATGACAAACTTAGAACAAACACTTGAGCCACGTTTCAGCATTCAATTTTCCCCAAGCACCTTCTTGATGCGTTTGGGTAGTCGTGAGATTTTCGTTTGCCTCGACTTCAGAAAACGCCACTATCGCATCAATCCGATTATCGATTGCTCAACAGGCGTGCAAGCAGGGCACTTAGAGATTTTGTTGTTCCGTAAATGGTTAGTGATTTTGTCTAAAGCGCGCTGGTAAGAAAGTTCTGAGTGCTTGTTGTAGGGTATGACTTGGTGATCGCTAGAAATATGAAGAGGGCTGCTAGAGCCAAGCAAACGATGGCAAGGGGAGCTGCTTTGAGTGTAATCCGGCACTAAGCTTCAAAACAAAAAAGACTTCATGACATGATCACGAAGTCTTTTTTATTTGTATTAAGTTTGACTATTTGGGGATGAAACCAGCAAGGAAGTGCGCTTTACCAAGAAATAATCGCTTATGTGTACCAAGTGGGGGACCGAGGCAGAACATTGGGTGCGGGACTACATTTAGAAGCCAAGATCAGATAGAAGATCATCGACACTTTCTTGGCTGAGTTGGATGCCGCCGACAGCACCAGGTCCAGCTAAGAGGTCATCTTTTTTACGTGCTGAAATCGCTCCATCAGGAGCGCCACTAATCAATAAACCTAGTAAATCTTTCTCAGTACGCTCAAGTAAAGTCACTACTTTCTTGATTAATTGCCCCGTCAGATCTTGAAAGTCTTGAGCCATCATGATCTCGGAAAGTGCTTTTTCTGTTGTTGCACTCGATTCGTGTACGTTGCTGACAAATTCACGTGTTGATAAAACTAAGCTTAACAGTTCTTCTTTGGACATTGACTCCAGTGCTTTGGGATCTAATTGACTTAGCAAAGAAGATGACGTTTTGCTCACATTTT
>CAYWNE010000226.1:0-5258 GCA_964459555.1 uncultured Burkholderiaceae bacterium
ACCCAGTGCGGCAGTAAAGGCAATTGCCATGGTAGTGATCACAGCAATGGCATTCATTGTATTACCCACGATCTGTGGGCTAATTTTAATGCAAAAATGGTCGATTATCTCGACTCCGTTTCCCTACAAGACTTGGTCAACCAACAAAAACAAAAATCCCAAGAAAAATCCGTTGTCGTCGTTCGTCATGGTCATGCCGAACGCACTATTTCCTAAATTTGGAGTTCTGAATGACTGCAGCAAGCACACCTGCGACACCTAGCTTGACCAAGAGTTTGATCGACACTTTGAAAGCGCCGCATTTCCCGATTTACATGGACTACTCGGCGACCACGCCAGTCGATCCACGCGTGGCGGATGTCATGATCCCTTACTTGCGCGCTCAGTTCGGCAATCCAGCCTCACGTAGCCACGCCTATGGTTGGGATGCGGAAGCCGCGGTCGAAACTGCACGCAATCATGTTGCAGCTCTGGTTAATGCTGATCCGCGTGAAATCATTTGGACCTCAGGTGCCACCGAAAGTAATAACCTTGCTTTAAAAGGTGCGGCGCACTTTTACAAAGGCAAAGGCAAGCACATCATCACGGTAAAAACTGAGCACAAAGCGGTGCTCGATACTGTGCGTGAACTTGAGCGCCAAGGCTTTGAAGCAACTTACTTGCAACCACAAGACAATGGCTTGATCACGATTGAGCAATTGCAGGAAGCAATTCGCCCTGACACAATTTTGGTATCAGTGATGTGGGTCAACAATGAAATCGGCGTGATTCAACCGATCGCTGAAATCGGCGAATTGTGCCGCCAAAAAGGTATTATTTTCCACTCTGACGCAGCACAAGCGACAGGCAAAGTCGAGATCGATTTGGAAAAAGTGAAGGTCGACTTAGTGTCCTTCTCCGCTCACAAATCCTATGGTCCGAAAGGCGTGGGTGCCTTGTATGTACGCCGCAAACCACGCGTGCGTTTAGAAGCGCAAATGCATGGTGGTGGCCACGAACGCGGTCTGCGTTCCGGCACTTTGGCAACACATCAAATCGCTGGCATGGGTGAAGCCTTCCGCATCGCTAAAGAAGAAATGGCATCTGAATTGGCGCACATTCGCGCCATGCGTGATCGCTTAGCAAAAGGCTTAAGCGAGATCGAAGAAACCTATATCAATGGCGACATGGAACACCGTGTTCCGCACAATCTCAACGTCAGTTTTAACTACGTTGAAGGTGAATCCTTGATTATGGCGATCAAAGACATCGCGGTCTCTTCCGGCTCAGCTTGTACTTCCGCCAGTTTGGAACCATCTTATGTACTTCGCGCCTTGGGTCGCAGCGACGAACTGGCGCACAGCTCCATTCGTTTCACGATCGGACGCTTCACGACCGAAGAAGACATCGATTTCACCATCAATCTTCTCAAAGCCAAAGTAGGCAAATTGCGCGAACTATCTCCGTTGTGGGATATGTACAAAGACGGTATCGATTTATCGACGATTCAGTGGGCCGCGCACTAAGCATCGAAAGTAGTTAGTGAGCCCTAACGCGAACACGACACAAGTTTATTGAGGATTTTTATCATGGCATATTCTGAAAAAGTTTTGGATCATTACGAAAACCCACGCAATGTTGGCGCATTTGAAAAAGGCGACGACACAGTTGGTACCGGCATGGTCGGTGCGCCAGCTTGCGGCGACGTCATGAAACTGCAGATCAAAGTCGGTGAAGACGGCGTGATTCAAGATGCGAAATTCAAAACCTACGGCTGCGGCTCGGCAATCGCCTCCTCATCGTTGGTCACGGAATGGGTCAAAGGTAAAACTTTGGACCAAGCACTCGCCATCAAAAATACGGAAATCGCTGAAGAGTTGGCCTTGCCGCCAGTGAAAATTCACTGCTCGATCTTGGCAGAAGACGCGATCAAAGCCGCTGTACTCGACTACAAAAACAAACACCAAGCGTAAGCATCATCATGGCAATTACCCTGACAGAAAAAGCGGCTAAGCATGTCACGCGCTACATGGAAAGACGCGGCAAAGGCATAGGCCTGCGTTTCGGCGTCCGCACCACGGGCTGCTCTGGCATGGCTTACAAACTCGAATATGTCGATGAGCCAGGCACGGACGATCAAGTGTTTGAATCACATGGCGTGAAAGTGTTTGTCGATCCTAAGAGTTTGCCGTACATCGATGGCACCGAGCTCGACTTCGCCCGCGAAGGTTTAAACGAAGGCTTTAAGTTCTACAACCCGAATGTCAAAGACGAATGTGGTTGTGGCGAAAGCTTCCGTATCTAAAACGATTAGCGCCTGCGACTCCGAAAAGACAGCACACCGCTCGCCCATGCAAAATCACTTCGAACTCTTTCAGCTCCCAGTGCACTACGAAGTAAATCGTGATGCACTGGATACGGCATACCGTGAGATTCAGTCACGCGTTCATCCCGACAAATTCGTGCAAGCGAGCGATGCAGAAAAACGCGTGGCGATGCAATGGGCAACACAAGCGAATGAAGCGTATCAAACCCTGAAAGACCCACTCAAACGCGCTACTTATCTGTGCCAATTAAACGGTGTGGAGCTACAGACAGAATCAAATACTTCGATGCCTGCTGCTTTCCTGATGCAACAAATGGAATGGCGGGAAGCATTCGACGAGGCGCGCCAAAGCAATGACAGTGCCGCGCTATTTGCATTAGAACGCGAAGTGCAAAATGCACTCAAGCATGAACTCGCTAAAACCGCAGCCGCGCTAGCAAATGAAGAGTATTCACAGGCGGCACAGCAAATACGCGCCAGCTTGTTCCTTGAAAAATTTTTGAATGATATCACCGCATTAGACGATTGAACTTGTCTGACTCAGCTAAAGCAAAAATCAGCTTTCACCAAAATTAGAACAAATCCACACAAAGCCTATGGCCCTCTTACAAATTGCTGAACCAGGAATGTCCACCGCGCCGCACCAACATCGTTTGGCGGTTGGGATCGATTTAGGTACGACCAATTCTTTGGTTGCCACCGTACGCAATAGTATTCCTGAAATTTTGAATGATGAAGAAGGCCGTTCACTCTTGCCTTCAGTGGTTCGTTATCTGCCAAACGGTCACGCCCACATTGGCTACAAAGCGCAGCAAGAACAAACCCGTGACCCCAAAAACACCATCGTTTCGGTCAAGCGCTTTATGGGCCGTGGCTTGAAAGACATCGCCCACGCTGAAAACCTGCCTTACGACTTTCATGACGAGCCAGGCATGGTGAAGTTGAAGACAGTGGCAGGCATCAAGAGCCCCGTCGAAGTCTCTGCTGAAATTTTAGCAACCTTGCGCCAACAAGCCGAAGATGCCTTGGGCGACGATTTGGTCGGCGCGGTGATTACAGTTCCTGCTTACTTTGATGATGCCCAACGCCAAGCGACCAAAGACGCCGCGAAACTTGCTGGTCTCAATGTTTTGCGCTTATTGAATGAACCGACGGCAGCGGCGATCGCCTATGGTCTCGACAATGGCTCTGAGGGCATTTATGCCGTGTACGATCTGGGCGGCGGCACTTTTGACATTTCGATTTTGAAAATGAGCAAAGGTGTGTTTGAAGTCTTATCGACTGGCGGCGACTCTGCGCTTGGTGGTGACGATTTCGACCATCGCCTATTCTGTTGGATTTTGCAAGAGGCTGGCCTGTCTTTGCTGTCTGATGCCGACACTAGCACTTTAATGGTCAAGGCCAGCGAAGCGAAAGAAATCCTCTCCAACAAACCATCAACCTTCATTGATGCCAAACTCTCTACCGGCGATGTAGTGCACTTGGAAATTACCAAAACAGTTTTCGCGCAAATCACAGAGAATCTGGTCATCAAGACGATCACACCGTGCCGCAAAGTTTTGCGCGACGCCAAACTATCGGTAGAAGATATCGATGGTGTCGTCTTGGTCGGTGGCGCAACGCGCATGCCACATGTACGTAAAGCGGTTGGTGATTTCTTCCAAACCACACCATTATCGAATATTGATCCTGACAAAGTCGTTGCACTTGGCGCAGCAGTACAAGCTAATCTCCTCGCTGGCAATCGTGCTCCCGGCGATGATTGGTTGTTACTCGACGTGATTCCGCTATCGCTCGGCATTGAAACCATGGGTGGGTTGTCTGAGAAAGTGATCCCACGTAATTCGACCATTCCTTGCGCCCGTGCTCAAGAATTTACGACTTTCAAAGATGGGCAAACCGCGATGGCCATTCACGTCGTACAAGGCGAACGTGAACTAGTTGCCGACTGCCGTTCCCTGGCACGTTTTGAATTGCGTGGTATCCCACCGATGGCAGCCGGTGCGGCGCGTATTCGTATTACTTTCCAAGTGGACGCCGATGGTTTGCTCTCCGTTGCCGCACGTGAAATGCGCTCGGGCGTCGAAGCATCAATCGTGGTAAAACCTTCTTATGGTTTAGCAGACGATGAAATCGCCAAGATGTTGCAAGATTCCTTCTCTGCTTCGGAACTTGACATGCAAGCGCGTGCCTTACGTGAAGAACAAGTTGAGGCAGATCGCCTCTTATTGGCGATTGATTCGGCCTTGAGCACAGACAAACATCTCCTCAGCGATGCTGAGCAAGCCACGATCGCGGGTAAGATCGAAGAACTCAAACAAATCAAACTCGGCACTGATCATCAAGCAATCAAAGACGCCATTACCGCGTTGGCAGATGCCACTGAAGAATTCGCAGCGCGGCGCATGGACCAAAGTGTACGCAGCGCACTGTCTGGCAAAAAACTTAACGAGATTTAAAATTCAAGAAAGCCCTCACCATGCCTAAAATTACGATCATGCCGCATGCCCAACTCTGCCCTGAAGGACGTACGATAGAAGTGGAAACTGGCAAGTCTCTGTGCGAGGCTTTAGTCGAGCATGACGTCGAAATCGAGCATGCTTGTGAGATGTCCTGTGCTTGCACGACTTGCCACGTGGTGGTGCGTCAAGGCTTCAATTCTTTGAATGAATCAAGCGAAGATGAAGAAGATTTGCTCGATGCCGCTTGGGGCTTAGAAGCGACCTCTCGCCTTTCTTGCCAAGTGCAACTTGGTGACGAAGATATCACCATCGAAATCCCGAAATACACGATTAATCACGCCCGCGAGAATCACTAAAGTCCGTAGTAATTCTGATCAAATACTTCTAATTTTCGTCAGACTAGCGTCCAAGTGAATTTCGAGTGTATTTTTTTGGTGACGATTGTAGTTTGATTGCCGTACGTCATCTGAACTTACTTGTGCATTTGGACA
>CAYWNE010000227.1:0-5230 GCA_964459555.1 uncultured Burkholderiaceae bacterium
GAAGAAGAAATTTCAGCATCCCCAGTAAAAACCTTAAAATAGTACCAGAAGAATCACAAGAGCCCGCAGCAAATGTTGTGTACACGTGCGCACATTGAGCTCTATATAACTCGAATCATGTAACAGGCATCGCCGCCATAAGTACTCAAATCCTTGCTCCCTGCAAATAATGGCGACTGAATAAAGCCTTGACTCTGCCAAAATGGCTTTGATCCCTGTACCGCAACCAGCACCAGTTTTCCCAAACCCAAATTCCGCGCGACCTGGACAGCAACCTCTATCATTTCTCTGCCGTATTTAGCGCCACGATGAGAAATATCAACCGCCAAATCATGTATGTAGAGACTATCGACTTGATGCGGCCGAACAAACTCTTCTTCACCTAAAGGCATAAGTTTGCAACTGTTCCATGGAAAACAGCAAAGATAGCTGGCGACACGCCCGAGACGATCGACCATCACCAGACTAGTTTCTCCGCCTGCGTTCAGCTTAGAGGCAAACGCCAGTTCCGTTTCCTGCAAATCCGAAGGGTAACAAGCGGCTTGCACTCGAACCACTTCCGCTAAATCCTCAATGCGCATGGACCTCACTGTCATTTTCATCACTTATCTCTCTCGCTTAGGTACTCGCCACAATCGGTAGCAAAGGGCAACTGACCATCTGTATGTCGTTCTCAGGCCTGCGACGGCAAGCGATAGTGCAGGCTCGCCCCACTCTTTTCACTAAGAAGGCTACCAACGCAAACCATGCGATTTTTCTCGAGAATACGGATCGATGCTATGTTTTCCTCTTTGACGAGGGCGTGCAACTCTAGCTGACTATGATGTTTGGCAAACCACGCCAAACAAGTTCCAACAAATTCGCTTGCATAAGCTCGTCCCCAAACTTTCGGCGACAGTCGGTACCATAAATTCGGAAATACATTGTCATCAAAATTTCGTAAACTGATGCCTCCCACTCCAATCATCTCTTTTGAGGATGCATCGCAGATCAGCCAAGGTCCGAATTCGTGCTGCTCCCAATGTCTCTTCCATGCGTCAAGCATAGATTCAACTTCCGCCTCACTCAAGCCCTGCGGGTTCGCTGTGAACCGGTTCACTCTTTCATCGTTATACAGAATAGCAATCTGCTCAAGATCCAAGGGGCTGATGGGCCGACAATAAAGCCTAGCCGAATACAGTTCTTTTTGTTTCATCACACTGCCGTCTTTCCAAGATTAAAATTCCGCTCAAGTCTTCTACCAAATTTCAGAAAAGATTGTACACGCCGAAATGAATTGATAAGCGTTCTCTATTTGATTACACTCGAATTATCACTAAACGGTCTCCCTCACATGACGAAGCTTTCCAACATCAAGAGCGTATTCTGGACAGTTGCACTGAGCTTGAGCATCATTTTGCTTTCCCCCAATAGCCCTGCTGCACCATCAAAGATCCGCATTCAAGATCTTGAGCGAACTGGTGACCCGATCGCCTCCTACATTGTCGAGATCTTGCGTCTCGCAATACAAAAGAGCGGCACAAATTACACCATCGTCAAATCGACTGATCCCACGGTACCGCAAGCTCGTCAAATTTTTGACCTCTCGCAAAATCAAGGCAATCTTGACGTCATCTGGACCATGACGAGCGACGATCGTGAGACACAGTTACGCGCGATCAAAATCCCTATCGACAAAGGATTCTTCGGCTGGCGCATACCATTCATCCACGCTGACAACCCGCGCATCTTTGCAAACGTCAAATCGATTCAAGACCTCGCACAATTTCGCGCTGGTCAAGGCACACAATGGCCCGACACCGATATCTTGCGTCGCAATGGGCTACCAGTTGTTACCGGCAGTGATGAGTCTCTGGCGAATATGCTAGTAGCGAAACGTTTCGACTACTTTCCTCGTCCCATCATCGCGATTTGGAATGAACAAAAGAATCCTGAATATCGCCATTTCGTCATCGACAAAACCTTCGTCCTGCATTACCCCACAGCCTTCTATTTCTTTGTAGCGCCGAAGCAAAAACAATTGGCAGACGATCTCACACGCGGTTTAGAAAAAGCCGTCGAGGATGGTAGTTTTGAACGCACCTTCAATAAATATTTCGCTGAATTTATCAAAGCGGCCGATATCAAACATCGCTATATCTTTGAACTAAAAAATCCCTTGATCAAAGAGGGATCATTACCGAGCAATCCTAAACTCTGGTTTAAGCCTTAAAGCTCACGCGTCAAATCAATCGCAAACAAGTTCAATTCTCGGTCTCCATCTGGATGTAAGATAACCTGCTCAAGCTGCATACCAATCGCACCTAGAACTTTAATCGATGCTGCATTATCCAAACGTGTTGTTGCCAACACCCGTTTCAATCGTAAAGTCTGTTTCGCATAATGCAGAACCGCAGCAGCCGCTTCTTTCGCATAGCCATGCCCTGCGTAATCAGCAAATAATGCAAAGCCAAGATCAGGCGCATCGAGGTAATCGCGCTGTGTGAGGCCGCACATGCCAATCGGGGTCTGATCACTTTTGAGTTCGACGCAGTAAAAACCATATCCAAGTCGACGATAATTTTCCAAAGCGCCGTTTTCAAGATATGTCCGCGCCTGCTCCATAGTACGCACGCTACGATCACCAATAAAACGCAGCCATCCTGGATCATTTAAAAGCGATAGCATCATCGCTGCGTCATCAATCACAAAGGGGCGAATGTTCAGTTGCCCAGTCTCAACGATAGCCGTCATCGGGCTATGAGACTCGCTCAATCACTTGCCCAAATCCAGCGTATTCGTGATACACGTCGTCAAGATAAATCAACATCTCTTCCTCAGAGATATCACTAGGAATGATCAAATCCTCAACCGGCGTCTTGATACCCTGCGCGACTTGATACGCACGCCAAGCTTGGCCCTCGCGCTCGACAATAATATGAAATCGGCCGTAAATATTGAAACGCATTACTAAATCTCCAGAATGGGCTAATTGGTAGATGGAGCTTTATCATCGGGCGGATAGGTACCTTGCCAGATGCCCCTCACCATTAGAAAAAGTGCTAAAACTTAAAATCTCATTTCTTTACTTTACGCGCTTCCGCTTGATCTACTTTCTTAACAGCGGCGACCACAGCGTTGATTGCATCATTTGGTACCGCGATCGACAATTGATAGTGCAAGATCTCAAATCCAGTCTCAGTTTTACGCACGACGCCCGAGGCTTGGCAAATACCCATTTGCGTATGGAGCTGTTCGTCAAACCATAAAATCGATTGATCCGGCGTCATCGCAATATGACGATTAAAGGCCTTGAAGGCCCACGCCACAGGGCGTTTGAAAAAAGCTTGGGCCCAAGCCTTAAATTCCTCGCGCTGCCAGCGCTCGCTTTTATCGGTACCAATATAGACGCCATCTGCTGCTATCTTGTCGAAATACGCCATCCTCGAATGCGCTGCATCGTCGTGCCACTCGTCAAGAAATTTCGCCAACTTCTCTTTGGTCACTTCGGGCAGGTCTGCAGAAAATACCTGTCCGCAAACGAGCACAGATAAAAGGCTAAAGGCAATGAGGATTTTCTTCATGATAGCGTCCATCTCTTTGTGAATAGATGATAGACGTTCGGACAACAAGAATAGTTCCGAAGTTTTTTGCGCTAAAGATCGAGAACAATACGCCATATGGCCTATCAGACAGGCGGATAGCGTAACGTAATTTTTGTCGTAGTCAAGAACAAGTCAGGTAGGGCGGACGCAGCCGGCACTACTTGATTCACTATTTCGACTTCGTGGATTGGTTACATTCAGCAGGCAACAACACATCGACTGCAGCGCGCTCATATTCCTCTAGGCTCTGCATTCCCTGAATTTTCTTGCGTCGCTCGTTCACCGCTTCGCGGCTATCAATGGGGTGTAGTTCGATTTTGCAGCCATCGACCATTAACTGTGTTCCATACAACTGCGGTTTATCCTCCGCGATCGCCAAGCGATCTGTTAGATAAGCCAGATTCTTGCCACGTGCCTCGCCGCGTTGCACAGCTTGCTCCAGCAATGCCAATACATGATGTTGAAATGCCTTGTCATGATCTGCATGTTGTGCCAACAACCAAATGTCATCGCTCGCTTGAAGATCTCCATTACGCGCCACAGGCCAGCCGCACACCTTCAACAAATGCGCCAGTTGCCGTGTGTTCACCTCGTCAATAGCCCGCATCTCTTTGATGACCTCGTCGCTCATCGCGCGCTCCCTAACCGCCTGATCCTTCTCGCGCATCGCTGCCAAAGTCCGTGCCATATGATCGCACTCATCGGCTTTGGCAACTGCACAAAACAGCACGGCAAGCACTAGAAAAACACTTTGCTTTGTCATCGCGTGTACTTTCTGAATATTAGTGGAAGCACTGTACAAAATTGAGGCTCTCAATTTACAAGTATCGTATGACGGATGCAACCAGCGCCGCCAAATTTACAGCGCGGGTTGTACACGTCCTTTAAATTCAGATAGCAACACCGAATCTTGGCACGCCAAGAAATTCAATTAGCGGGATGCAGTACAAGACGCACACCATGAGAAAAGATCGATGTCGAGATCGACATCCAAAACAATAACATGCTGAAAAATTCAATAAGCGGGATACAGAGCTAAAACGCTTCCCGGAGCAATACTCGAGTATTGCGAGGACGCAGTTTAAGCAACTAACAAGGCTATGTGCCCGCCAAGTTACGAATAGTCACTGAATGCTTGGCATGCCAAAAAATTCAATTCGCGGGATGCAGTACAAGGCGCACGACGGAGCAATATGTCGATTTTCCTCGCTCGCAATAACATGCTGGAAAATTCAATTAGCGGGATACAGAGCTAGGCGCTTCCCGCAGCAATACACGAGTATTGCGAGGACAAGCAACAACGCTATGTGCCCGCCAATTGGATTTAACAGCTTGTTATTTACATGTTGCGACGATACTGCCCCCCCACCTCAAACAAGGCCGTCGTAATCTGCCCCAAAGAACAAACCCGTGCCGCATCCATCAACTTCGCGAACACGTTTTCATTATTGATCGCCGCTTGTTGCAAAGCTGCGAGGGCTTGTGGTGCGACGTTGGCATGGCGCTGGTGGAAGTCAGCCAAGCGCGTGAGCTGCGATTGTTTTTCTTCCTCGGTGGAGCGCGCCAATTCTATCTTCTGTGGTGTTTCTCCACCTTTCGGATTGCGGAAGGTGTTGACGCCGATGATAGGCAGCGTGCCGTCGTGT
>CAYWNE010000228.1:0-5017 GCA_964459555.1 uncultured Burkholderiaceae bacterium
CGTATCGCCATGACACATCAATTGGGATGGCGCCTGCAGACGGACACCCAGTGTTTATCGGATTATGCCTTGCGCTTGGCTGACGAAAAAGACTTCTTCATCCGCAAAGCAATAGGCTGGTCTATGCGTGACTATGGACGATGGAATCCGGTATTCGTGCGCGAATTTTTCGCTGAACATGGGCACCGATTTTCTCATCTGACGCAGCGCGAAGCACTCAAACATCTGGCATAAATCTCTGTTTGACCTGTAACCAAAAGAAGGCGCTTTGTTTGCCTTGGCCAAATATGTTCAGGACTCTTTTGCCGCGGTTGCTTCGGCCTCACTACTCAGATTAGGCTCCAAACGCAGATTCCTTGTGTTCAAAGGCGCGCCACAATGTGAACAATGTTGACCGGGGCGTGTTATTTCTCCACATTCCAAATGGCGTAAGCGGTTCGGTGCTTCATCATCGCCGGGAAAATACTCTTCACTGTAGCGCATCATTTCGAGCAGCATCGGCAACATCGCATAACCAGCGCGAGCCAATTGATATTGGTAGCGAACTGGCCGTTCTTGGTAGGGCTGTTTTTTGATGATGCCAATATCCAGTAAGCGCTGCAGGCGATTCGTCAAAATATTGGTCGCCGCGCCGCTGGCTTTTTGCAGTTCATCAAATTTGTGGGGGCGTTTAAAGAGCTCGCGCAAAATCAACAAAATCCACTCATCCCCGATCAGGTGCGCGGTGCGCGCTAAGGGGCAACTGATGCTGTGAGCCGGCAAGCTTTGATGTTTGCTCATATTGTCTTTCTAGAATCATCGTTAAGCACGATTTGATGGCGCTAATTGTACACACTTGCATTTTGAAAGTCTATGTACTATGATGCCATCAAGTTACTTGCATTTTGCAAGTTAATCGGGGAGACAAAGGCTCGGTAGCGATTCACAGGCCTTTGTTCTTGAAAAGTTTGCTTCGCCTTTATTTACCTTGATATGTCTTTGATGTTTCCAAGTCTCCCTCGGAAGATGAATGCGAAATTTAAGAACCCGATAGGCTTTTCCAAGCTTGTCGTTGATAAAGAGGAAAACTGAAATGAAAACAATCAATTTAATTGGTGTGGTATCGTTGTTGGCGCTGAGCTTAATTGCCAACCATTCATTTGCCATTGAGGGTAGCGCTGATCAGCAGGTCGAAATCAAGCAGAGCGCTGCGCATGGCATCCAGGTGGTGGAATTAAAAAATGGACCGCTCGCCGATTTCTATGAACTCGTTGCACAGCATCCAAAGCGAGACCTCAGCGCTAAGCAGCTCGTGGTCGAGAATAAGGCAAATGCTGGTAAAGCAATTGAGAATCAGCCCAAGCCTTTCGATGCAGATGTAGAGCGTATGCAAATTCAGGCAGTGAAAACTGAGAGCACGCAGACCAAGCGCGCCCTAGATAAACTTCCCCAACACAGCGCCAAGTAAAAAACGCCGGTCGCTGGACCGGCGTTCCGTATCGATCAGGCGCCGCCAAGGAACCTGATCGAACATGGACCTGCTGCACTACTGAACTAAGGACATTTACTTCGTTACTTACTTGGTCGTCGCAACTTTGACGCTAGGTTTCGCTTCGATTTTGGTTTCAGCGGCTTTCACTTCTGGCTTCACCTCTGCCTTGGCCACGGTCTTGTGTTCAACTTTATGCTCAGCTTTGTTTTCAGTCTTAGCGATCACTTGAGGTTCTGCTTTTTGCTCTGCCTTGCTGACCACAGGACTTGCTTTGGCATCTGCTTTTTTCTCAGAATTTTTCGCGTGTTTGCCTACCACTTTTTTCGCTGTTTCATGATGCGCGCTGTCTTTGGTGACTACAGGCTTGGTTTCTGATTTTGCAGGCGCCACCGCAGGCGTTGCTGGTTTCATCTCCGCTTTTGGTGCGACCGCTGCAGTCGATGTTGTCGTAGCTGGTGTCGCCGTTGGCGTCGCAGTGGTAGCCGGTGCTGCTACAGGCGCTGCAGCTGCTGCTGGCGTTGTGACCGCGCTTGTTTTCGCAGGCGCTGCTGTAGTACTAGTCGTTGCTGTCGCAGTTGGTGCGGCGGCAGGCGTTGTGTTTGATGTTGTCGCAGTCGATTGGGCGAATGCTGCACCCATTGCGAATGTAGAAGCGATTACTGTAGCGATTAACTTATTCATGATGGGTTCCTCTGGTTTGTTAAGTTGCGTAGTTGATCTACGTAAGCCAAAAACGGCAGCCGCTTGTTTTGTGTTGACCAAGGCGCCTAGATGAGTTTCTCTAGAAATATCTGGAAAAAGCTGTCATCCGACAGCATACAGTGGGCGTTGCATCCGGTTTTTCAGAAAGGTGTAGACTACGCACACCACAAAATCGCAAAGTGCAAAGCTCCAACCAATTTGCTGACTCTGGATGCATTGCTCGCGAGTTAGGAAACACTTCGAATAAGAAGCAACTTCGGTTGAACGACAAATTAACACCACAAAAAGGGAGAAACGATGACAATTGCTAATTGGTGTGTACTTACTGCCTGTTTGTTGCCAGTGGTGACAGTGGGTTTGGCGAAAGGCAGTTTAGGACGTGTGTCACGTCGTAATGGTGGTTACGATAATCACCATCCCCGTGAGTGGGAACAGAAACTCAGTGGCTGGCAACAACGCGCGATTGCCGCCCAGAATAATGGTTTCGAAGCATTGCCCTTGTTCATCGCTGGCGTCTTGATTGCGCAATCAAATCATGCGACACAAAACACCATCGATTTGCTCGCGCTCAGTTTTATCGGTGTTCGCTGCGCCTATGTTGCCGCCTATCTGGCAGATAAGGCGACGCTGCGCTCATTGATCTGGATGTGTGGTGTGGCGCTCAGCATTGCTCTCTTTTGCATCTCGTGAACGCTCAACACCGAGCAGTCATTTCGACTGATGTGAGACTTCTTTGCGGAAATCGGAAATGATAGAAATCACCTGCAGCGGTTGATCACGATGTACATAGTGGCCAGCGCCTTGGATATACAGGAGTTGGTCACTGCCGGTGATCGTTTTCCAATCGCCTTGCAGATCCTTTACTATCCTTTCAAGCTGCCCCTGTTCTAGCTTTTGATACTCGGTACGGAATAAGACTTTGACTGGGATGCTTAAGCCTTGCTTCAAGTCGAAACGCTCAAGGCAGTTGGTTTGGTCATCGAACTCGCGCTTCTCGGTTGAAGAGAAACTCACAAGCCGCAAAGTTTTCATCGTCGCGGTCAAAGTCTGCGATTGCGCTTGTATCTGTTCCCAATGGCGCGGGTGGGTAGGGTCGATGAGCACCATGCCTAAGACGTCATCGGGATACATTTTCGCGAACGCATATTGATAAATCCCGCCTAAGGAATGTCCCACCAAAATAAAGGGTGGACGCACACCAGCCTGATGCAAAGCGGTGCGTAATTCTGTGGCGATGGTGCAGGGGTCGCGTGGTCCCGCCACTTCTTTGCTATCGCCATAACCTGGTCTATCGTAGGCAAAGACTTGGCTACCGCGTGCCATATTATTGGCGATTGGTGCCCAAGTATCTTTGCCATCGCCAAGACCTGATTGGAACACGACTGTTGGTGAGCCATTGCCGACTTTGGCGTAGGCCACAGTATTGTCATTGATCGCAGTATGACCCGTTGTGTAGATGGTGTTGCTCGCGCAGGCGCTGAGTGTGAGAGCGAGCATCGCGGCAGCTGTGCGCCGGAAAGCACTGTTAGAGAGATGGTCTAAATTGTGGCGAGCTAGCAAATTCATCGTCGTTTCCCACGCAAAGCAAACGGAAGAGATCAGGTCGCCATTGTAACCAGCAAAGACATTTTTGCAAGCTTTGCGGAGCAGATTGATGCGATCTCAGTCCCGTAAAGCGGAGCCATTGAGTGTGAAGTACAATTCACCTTCTACGATGCGACCGTGAATGCAATTGCAAATGCGGTCACGAATGAGGCCATAAATGCTGTCACTAAAGCAGCGCATAATCAGCCAATCTAGGAATTAAACTCATGTCGAAAGAAAAGAAACAGCAGCTATTGTTTTCCCTGATCATGTCGATGTTCATGGCTTTTTGTATGTCTGGTATTTTGACGGCTCTCAATACCGGTATCGATGCGCATTTCCTTATGCGTTGGTTGCGCGCCTTTTTGTTGGCTTGGTTGTGTGCCTTTCCTTTGGTATTTGTCTTTGCGCCGCTGACACGCAAGATCGTCGCCAAATTAGTTTGAGTCAGGGCAGCGAAAGCGAGAGCTCGGTGCGTGCTTATTTTTTCTAATTGCTTATTGCTTACGCCAAACGCATACCAAACTATCCAACATATGTTCACCCTCGCGCCTTAGCGCATGCTGATTCATTTCCAGCACTTCCCAGTTTTGCGCGGCTGCGAGCTCGCGCAGATATGATTCGCTATGGGCGTAGCGCTGACTTGCTTGGAGTCGATAGGCCATTGAGCCGCCCTCTTCCTGCTGATCGAGTTCCACCGTAAAAAAGAGTAGCCCGCCTGCCTTCAATTGCGCATGGCTGGCCTCGAACAAGCGATTCAATTCGCCCACATACACCAACACATCGGCGAGCAGGATGGCATCAGTGCGATGGTCGCTCGATCTTTGATTGCGCAAATAGAGTGTCAGATCTAAGCGATGCAATTCATCATAGATATCGCGTTGTGCAGCAAGCGCCAGCATCTTTTCCGACAAATCGACGCCGATTAAGTATTGCGTATAAGGACGTAATTGGGCCCCGCTAAGACCTGTGCCACAACCAAGATCGAGGATGCGCTGACAAGTCCGAGGCAGATATCGTGCGAATAATTGACTGAGTACGTTTGGCAGTTGATAGTCGAGTTGCTCGCTGAGATGTTGATCAAAATGTTCGGCATAGTGATCAAACAGTTCACGTACATAATCTGCGGGCGCCGATACAGGACTATCTTGCCACCCTAGACTCGCTAGCAGAAATGTCAATTGATCTGGCGCGAGGCCACACTCAGCGGCGCGTTGATAGGCCAGAGCCGCCTCATCGATACGATCGAGCTTGCGTAGG
>CAYWNE010000229.1:0-4975 GCA_964459555.1 uncultured Burkholderiaceae bacterium
GGATACCTGCCTCTGTATAACTCAATTTATCGTCATCGCTGAGTTCCTCTTTATTGACTGCAGTCAGTTCCAATACAGCGCGATTGCCAGCACCTTGTACGTCTTCGTTTTTGCGGGCACGCTGGTAGGCAATAGCAGACCAGACGCTGGCTTTACGCATTTTGATGCGATTTTTTTGTTGCTCACTGATTTTATTGATATCCACGCGGTCGAGCACTTCGGCGCGCCAGTTATCAATTGCGGACTTCTCCAGAGGGCGCGTAGTTGGATTGATACATTCGGCACGTGTAAGGGCGAGGGCGGCGCGCGCTTTTTGCTCTTCAGTCGCAGACATGGCCAGCACACGGCGGAAGGCTTCGCCGTCATAGCACACCTGAATACGGCCTTCGCGTTCAAAACTTTTGAACTGCACACCATAAAAGCTAGCGACTTCCAAATGGGCGGCAATGCTTATTTCCATTTGTTTGCTGGTTTTACTATTGCTTGCAGTGCCGAGCTGCGCACTGAGATTGGTAGAGCGACGAGCTAATCGATCAGCCATGCTGCCCAAGGCGTCGAATACTTCTGGGGTGATTTGATTCGCGGGAGCAGCCTTGAGATAGGCGGCAGTATAACTAATACCCAAGGCTTCAGAACCAGGTGCTTCACGCAAGAAACGGATCACTGCTAGGCTTTCAGGCGCAGCATCTGCATCGGTGCGAACCAAGCGTACTTGCGATGCTTTGATATAACCAGCACGTTCACGACGATGGTCGTAGACCTGCAAATAGTCCATACGTTCACCTCGAATTTCTAAAGCATCGCCTTGCCACAATACGACTTGTTGTTGGGCGCTGTCGCGTGGTGAGGCGCGCAGTGCCGCTTGGTCTTGGGCGACGATGGCGATGATGCTGGAAGCGGCGGCTGCGGTCAGGCTTGAAAACATGATGTATTCCTTTGTGATATTTCATTGTGAATGTGGTTGCGGCTTGCGTGTGTCAAAACAGCTTCTTTGACTTAGTTGCTACCTTCATTCGCTTCTACATTCTCAGTTTGTGCTGTTTCTTTAGTGGTCGAAGTTTTGGTGTTTTTGCCTGTGCCCAGAAGAGCGGAGCCAATGAAACCACCGTCAGCTGGAGGTGGCGCGATAATCACCGAGATCTTGTCGGATAATTTGTCGGCCATTGTCTTTTGAATCAAGAGCGGGTGTTTCGATAACAAGGCGCCGTCACGTTCTAACTGTGCACTCGACACTTTACCCACCAATTCTTGGCGATAGGCTTCAGCATCAGCTAATTTGCGACGTGAATCTGCTTCACCAGCCGCTTCAATCAAGCGCGCTTGGGCATTGCCTTCTGAAGTCTTGATCATAGAAATTTTCGCGGCTTCGGCTTCTAATTGACGTTGTTCGATTTGTTTCTGTTTGAATGGCAAAACGTGTTTCATGGCTTCTTCTTGAGCACGCGCTGCAATCACTTGCTCGTTCGCCGCTGCTTCTGCAGCTTTTTCACGACGTACTTTTTCTGCTTCTGACTCCAACGCAGACTGTTTCACTTGCTTCTCTTTGAGTTCCAAGGTGTAGCGCATTTTTTCAGTTTCCAATTCCTCTTGTAGCAGGCGCTCCATGCCGCGTTTGTAGTCTTCCGGTAAGTCGATCTTGCCGATGGTCACGGCGCGTAAGACGATGCCTTCAGCGGCTAATTTGGGTGTCAATTCGGTTTCAATGATTTGTTGAATCTCACTGCGTTTGCTGGAAAAAATTTCCTTAACCGTATACTTGGTAAAGGCTTTGTACATCACGCCTTGCACTAAAGGCTCAACGATTTGAGTACCAACGTCGTCGGGCAGACCCTTTGGGTTGTTCACCAATTTGCTAGAGTCGATCGCATAACGTACCGCTAAATCCACGCCTAAGGACAAACCCTCGACAGACTGAAATGGTGCCTCGCTCGAGCTGCGATTTTTGCTTGGGCGATACAACTGATCTTGCAATGAGTACTTGCGCATTTGGTGCAATCCTGGAATCACAATCACACTCCCTTCGCGGAAGGCGCTGACATTGCCGGTCAATTGATTGGAGCGTAAGCCGATCTCACCACGTTGCACCGCGCTTAAAGGTGGGTGCTGATAAATGGTGTAAGTCGCGACGCCGATCACACTCAACACAAAAACGCTTTTGATCACTTTGGGTGTCACTAGAGTGCTCAAGATTGAACGGGATTTGACTTGATACTCCGCAGGATATTCGCTCTGATACTCTGAGTCGTCACCATTTTGATTGCCGTTGATATTTTCACCGTTCGCAGATCCTGGCGCGCCATAGCTAGGGTTTTTGCTGCCAAACAGTGTGGCGAAGCTGTTGCGAATTGCACTAACCAGAGTTTTTAAACGGTTTGTCATGATGCCTCCTAAGTTTGAAAGAATTTGTGTTTTCGACGTTTGCTTAAAATTTGCTTTTCTGCGCTTAAGCTCTCGGTCGCTTGGGCATTGCGTACTGGGAAAAGGTTTGTTTGAGTACGATTTGCTTGAAACGAATCTTGCGCTTCTTAGGCAGGAGCGTTCAATGCCGCCGCAGGGCGGAAATACTCCTTTGCGCGGAGGAAATGGGAAGGAAAAACGGGGGAATATTAGGCTTCGGAAGATTTTGTGAAGAAAAACTCACAAGCTAAAACTGACTTTTTGAGCGAAACACGCCATACTTTCGACTACAGAAGTCTGTAGTCTGATATTCAATCAAACCCTTAGAAACCCTCAGAAACTCTTAGTGGATCTGGAACTTGAGGATTTGACGTTTGAATTCAGGCGGAGGCAAGGCTTGAAAATTCGAGAAGAGGTGTGAAGTGTCGCAAACCATACGTGTTGCAGTCATTGAAGATGATGAACCAACCAGTAATCAATTCAAGGCATGGATAGAGGCGGCTAAGCCTGGTATTCAGATCGATCAATGGTTTAATCGCGATGATGCGGAAGCAGCGATTAGTCGTGAGAACTATGACTTGGTAGTGCTCGACATTGAACTTGGTCGTGAACGCCACGCTGGTGTAGCGATCATCAACGCCATCAACAAGAACATTAGTCGCGATGGCCATGCCACACCAGTGTTGGTGGTTTCAGCCATGCCGGCAACGATTTACCGCAGCATCATGAAGGCTCTGGATGCCTGGGATTATTTGCAGAAGGCGACTTTCGAAGAGGCAGATTTTATTGAGACATTGCTGGATATGTTGCGCGCAGTGCGCGAACGTCGGCAAGCACGTGCCGAGCTGCCTAAGCAGGATGTGAAACAAGGGGATAGACGCGAGATAACAAAAGAGGGAGGCGCTGATCTCGTGAGTATTGATCCTTTGCGCCAAAGAACACCGATGTGGCGCGGTCAACGGATTAATTTACCTCTGACAGCGCAACGTATTTTGGCGGTGATGTTAGAAAAATCGGGAGAAGTGATTTCTTACGATGACCTTTACGAAGTGGTCAAGAGCGGCCGCAACCGCGACAACATTCGTAAGCATGTCAGTACCATTCGTGATGCCTTTCGTGAGATCGATCCGCAATTCGATGGCATCGAGAATGTTCCTATGCGCGGCTTTCGTTGGGTAGGACAAGCATGAAGCGCTGGTTAGTTGCCAGCTATCGTCTACGGATTATTTTTCGTGGCGTCTTTCTATTGTTAGCGCTGGCGACTTTGGGTTTGGCGCTCTCATTACTGCAGCAGGAGAAGCAGCTTTCCTACAATAATTATCAAGCCAACTTTAGTAAGACGGTTAGTCAGATCAGCGCGACCTTGCGGCATCCTGCAGGTCAGCTTGCTTTGCTCAATCCACCACTAAATCAAGATACCGCGAGCTTGCATCCCTTGCTATTACCGTTCTCGGCTTTAGATTTCGACGACCAAAGTAAAGTGCAGCAAGCGATTGCCATGTCCGGTTGTTTGGTGCAGTACGGTAATGATGGCTCGCTCTGTGTTGGTATCGGCAATAATCCATGGGCGGGCGGTTTCATTTACGTGGCTGGTAGTTTTAATAGCCCTGCATTGGCCTCACATACGCGTGGACAAGTGATCGATGATCAAGCGCATAGAATTAAGGTGAGCGTTGCTTTGCGTGGTCAACACTATCAATGGATTGCACCGTTTGAAGAGGAACCTAACCCAAAGAGTACGACAGGTCTACGCGGCATCAAAGGACGTTGGTTAGGCTATTGGGAAAGCGATATCGGCAAAACTAATGTGCGACCTGTCAGAGACTTTCGAGGTTGGGCATGGCAAAAAGCGGTGTGCAACGATGCTGATCTTGACGGTAAAGATTTAAACTGTGATCGCAATACTTTCTTCTCTTTGCGCTTGCCGATCGCCGTTTTGCAGGAAGCCTTGTTTGAGAAAAAACGTCCGGTATGGCCGCCGCAAGATTTAGAGCAAATTCAAGTCGAACTGAAGGTGCTTGGTCCAGATAGTGAAACGCCACTGCTCGATAGCAAATCAGTCCCGAGCGCCACGCCATTTTCTTTGAATGATTTGAATGCCTTGCTCCTGCCTGGCGAGAGCCTGATTTTGCGTAAGTCTTCCGATAAGCGTGAGGTGATTCGCTTAGTCGGCAAGGTCGAGCAAGAGGAAGAATCGTGGAATGTATTGACGCGCTTAATTCGAAAATTACCTGTCGATGAATTTACTTCACCACTAGAAACCACTGAGCTGATTAGCACGCCTTTGGATAATTATGAGTTGCAAATGAAGGGCGATGTGCGCAGTGTCAGTAAATCTCTGAGCGTCGTGGCGACGCGCGTGTCGTGGTTTGTTGGAGCGATGTTATTGGCTTTGCTGCTCGCATGGCTCTTGATTGAGATTAGCATTATTCGTCGCATCAGTTTGTTGACGAAGCGCGCGGCGGAATTGTCGCGGACCATGAAGGGCGCTGGTGAACTAGATCAATTGGATGTCAGTGATTTGCGCAGCCCCGATGAGTTGGGCGTGTTGGCGAGCGGTCTGCACGATCTCTTGCGT
>CAYWNE010000230.1:0-4971 GCA_964459555.1 uncultured Burkholderiaceae bacterium
CCATCTTCGCGCATGGTCTTCATGCCATCCTTCTGCGCAGCTAATCGGATCTCCGCTTCTGAAGATTGATGATGAATCTGCGCCGAGATCGCCTCAGTCGTCAATAATAGTTCGTAGACACCAACCCGACCTTGATAGCCGGTATGCCCACAATGTTCGCAACCGACAGCCTTCCAGACGCCAGCCTCATGCTGCTTGCAATGACTACACAATTTTCGGACCAAACGTTGCGCGACGACGCCAAGCAAAGAGGAGGAAAGCAAGAACGGCTCGATACCCATATCCAGCAAACGCGTCACTGCGGCAGCGGAATCATTGGTATGCAAAGTCGCCAACACCAAGTGCCCTGTCAACGATGCTTGGACTGCAATTTGCGCAGTTTCTAGATCACGAATTTCACCAATCATGATGACATCAGGGTCTTGACGCAAAATGGCCCGTAAAGCTTTGGCAAAGCTCATGTCGATCTTAGCATTGACCTGTGTCTGACCTATCCCTGGCAATTCATATTCAATCGGATCTTCAACCGTGAGAATATTGGTACTGCCAGAATTGACCCGCGACAAAGCCGCATACAATGTTGTGGTCTTACCCGAACCGGTTGGGCCGGTCACCAAGACGATTCCATGTGGCTGTGCGATCAGATGATCAAATTGTTTCAACACTTCAGCGCTCATACCGAGATGACTAAGATCAAGCTTACCGGCTTCTTTATCAAGCAAACGCAATACAGCTCGTTCGCCGTGGCCGGTCGGCAAGGTTGAAACACGGACGTCAACCGGCTTACCACCAATGCGCAAAGTGATGCGACCATCTTGTGGCAAGCGCTTTTCAGCGATATCGAGTTGCGCCATGATCTTAATCCGTGAAACCAAAGACGCATGAATTGCTTTCTTAGGTCGGATCACATCACGCAATGCGCCATCGACGCGAAAGCGCACAATCGAAATTTGCTCAAACGGTTCAATGTGAATATCAGAAGCGCCTTCGCGCAAGGCTTGTGTCAACAAGGCATTAATCATGCGAATCACAGGCGCGTCGTCAGCGGATTCCAGCAAATCTTCGATCGCTGGCATATCCTGCATCAGTTTAGCTAAATCCATATCGGACTCAACTTCGCCGACCACGTCTGCAGCATCGCCACCGGAGCCCGCATAAGCTCTGGCAATGTCTTGCAAAAGCTGTTCATGCGGCACAATATCAAGTTGCACGCGTCCAAAACGACGCCCAACCTCATTGATCGCAGTTGGCTTAGTTTGATCTGAAACCTTCAGCTCCACCGGCATTCCCTCCAGATCTTCGCGGCGATAAGCGAGAATCGAGAAGTCGCGGGCAAAAGCGAACGGTAGAAGTCGATTATCTGACATACGCTTACTTACCTTCTTTGTTGTCAGTTTTTGACTTAACTGTTTCGGCGCCAGCAGGCGTAATCAGTTTTCCTTTTTCCAGTTTCAACATATCGCCACTGGCGTCTTTGTCGAGCGACTGCAAGTATTGCGTACGCAAATAATCATAACGATCCAAGGAAACGCTACTGCTCTGCTCGGCATTGCGGATCACCGTAGGACGCAAGAACACCATCAAATTGGCTTTACCGTTTGTACGTTTTTTGTACTTAAACAAATTTCCGATGATAGGGATGTCACCGAGAAAACTCACTTTTTCGACCGCATCATCATTCGTATCACGGATCAAACCGCCAAGGGCAATAATCTGACCATCTTCCGCCAACACATTCGTAGAAATCGAGCGCACGATCGTCGTAATGCCGACACCGCCTGCTACGGGTTGACCAATGCTCGACACCTCTTGAGCGATGGCTAAACGCACCGTGCCGCCTTCCGAAATCTGAGGTTTCACTTTGAGCTTAATACCAATTTCCTTGCGCTCAATCGTTTGGAAAGGATTCTGCCCTACAGTACCAGTATTGGAGGTATATTGGCCCGTCACCACGCCAACCGTTTTACCATCGACGATGCTCGCTTCCTCATTGTCGAGCGTTACCAAGTTCGGCACCGACAAAACATTGGTATTACCGTCCGTGGCCAAAGCATGTGCTAAAGCGCCCAAGCCCAACTGACCACCAACCTGTCGGAATAAACCTACCGTCAAACCCTTGCCAGTCACAGCGCCAATCTGTGACGCTGCATTACCACCGAGCGCCACTAAACCTGGATCGCTTGGATACGAAGTAATACCGCCTAAACGATACTTACTATTGGCATCGCCAGTCGCGCCCAACCACTCAACGCCGAGCTCACTAGCTTTCTCGTTTGAGACTTCAACAATCAGCGTTTCGATATAAACCTGAGCACGACGTGCATCGAGTTGATCGATAACAGCGCGGAGATTGCGATACACCGAATCGCTCGCAGTAATAATCAAAGTGTTGGTGGCTTGATCGGCTTGAATAAAACCTGAAGCACCGCCACTACCCTGTGTATTTGACGAAGTGCTTACTGGCAAACTCAAGTTAGTGCCCGTGCTAGTCAAAGCCGTATTATTTCCCTGCTGTGGCGTCGACAAATTGTTCGACCCCATGCCCGGCGTCGACAACCCAGAATTGGATGCGCCGTTACCATTGAGTCCTGAGCTTTCGCCAGTGACGATCGCGCGCAAGGTCGCGGCCAATTTCACGGCTTCAGCATTCTTCAGATAGACCACATGTACATTACCAGGCAACTCGGTTGGTTGATCCAATTTTGCAACCAAGGCTTTCACCAAGTTACTTCGCGCTAGCGAAGGGGCTTTCACTAACACCGAATTGGTGCGAGAGTCCGCCATGATAATGGTACGACCTGAATCGCCCGCGACTTGACCACCTTCTGTTAAGCGCGTAGCCATCGTCGCAATGTCTGCGGCAATCGCGTGTTTGATCGGAATAATTTCAAGTTCCGGATTTGGTGGAACATCGAGTAATGCGATGATCTCGGCCATACGGCGCATATTGTCCGCATAATCTGTAATGACAATCGAGTTATTTCCCGGTGTGACGTTAATCGTATTATTCGGAGAAATCAACGGTCTCAAAGCTGTCACAATATTGTTCGCGGCCTCGTAATTGATACGAAACACCTGCGTGACGATTTGATCCCCCTTGACCGACTTCGGCTGCGTTGGTCCGCCTTGAAATTTTGCATCCGACTCAGGTACAACTTTCGAGAAGCCGTCGGAAGTCACTACGGCAAAACCTTGCATACGCAGATTCGAGGTCAACAATTTAAACGCTTGTTCCTTCGTCAACGGCTTCTCTGAGACCAAAGTCAATTGACCTTTAACACGTGGATCGATCACAAAAGTCGTTCCAGTATAGTGCCCAATCGCCTTCACAACTGATTCAATATCAGCGTTCACAAAATTCAAAGTCGCCGCATTTTGACTCGCATCCTGGCCTAATACTGGAAATGAGCTTAGGCCTGCCAACACCAAAGAACTTGCGATGGCTGTACTCGCCACAAATTTACGCCATGGAGTCTTGGAATTCATTGCATCTACACTTTCTACTTGGTTGCGATCAATCTTCATGCTCATATCTCATCTGTATTCTAAAGCTATTATTTGTTTATCGCCTTCTTGGCGACGTCTCCCCAGCAAATTCAATAGATTCGCTAATCTTTCTTCTTGCCCTACTTGCGCATAGGCTTTTCCTGAAAACTGAAAGTGCCCTTGTTGAAGGCTACCGCTACCCTCAAGATTCATAGGGCCCCGCGTTGTAGTCAGACTCAGCTCCACCTTATCGCCCAACAAGTTGAAGGCCAGACTATAACTCCCGAGCGGCTTAATCGACGAAGCGCGCGACGCCATATCATTCATTTCCAATTGCGCATGACCCCTCGTTTTAAGAATCTGCCCTTCTCGGCTCACTTCCAGATGATCCCAGCGCAACAATATTTTTCCAGTTGGTCCGATAGTATTGAGCGGCGCACCAAGTCCCTCTAAGCGTTCAGAGGGCAAACGTATGCTCGATGGACTCAACTGCCATTGCGTGAAATTGCCATTTATCTTCACCGGAGACAATAAGGCATCTTCGTTGTACACCTCCGCATCAATCTGCCCCAACAACACTTTGGGTGATATACGCCAAGAAAAACGTCCCGGAAATAAAGCCGTTACCGAGCCCTTCTGATCAGCTGCCACACCAAGAAACGCCGACCCTCTCCAGAAACTTCCTTGTACATCGCCTAGGCTTATCCGCCCTGCGGTTTGCTTTTCCAGCGCAGCTCCCAGCCAACTTGCAGGCAGAAACACCATCACTGTCAGCAGCACACTGGCGAAGCCCAGCAAGGCATATAAAAAACTGTTTTTGCGATTCAAACCACGCATGTCAAGACGAAGTTCTTTGCTGCTTTAAAGTAATCACCACGCTAACCTGACCTGGCTCAGTCAGAGCTGTAATCTTTATTTCTTCCACTGTTAAACGCGCCGCCTTTTGCATTTCCAACAGCCACTCCATCACACTCGCATAATTCGCTACATTCGCCTGCACTCTGACATATTCGTTTGTGGCAGACAAAGACTGCGTCTTGATGTTACGACGTTGTAAGGTCTGTTCCAGTAACTCACGAGTAATCGGAGCAACGCCTTCCGCAATATTCTTCGACAAGGCAGTGTACTGTGCGACGAGATCATTCATACGCGCCGCGTTTTGCTTGAGTTGCGGAATGCCCTTCTCCAACTGCGCTCGATTGCGCATTGCTGGTTCTATACCCAACAAGTAAACGATACTCAACAACACCAACCCCGCCACAACACCGATGACTCGACGTTCACTAGGCGGACGTTTGGTCCATGAGTTTCGCCATTGTTCCTGAAGTTCCTGGAAAATCATTTTGCGCTCCCTTCGTCACGCGAAACTCTAAAGAGGCCATCTTTAGCCTCCACCCGCAAACCATATTCACGAAGGGCCGAACGCAGAGGGTCAATCTGAACTTCTGCGGCGTTTTTCGGTTTCACAAAAAGGGACTTTTCGCG
>CAYWNE010000231.1:0-3479 GCA_964459555.1 uncultured Burkholderiaceae bacterium
GCTATCGGTGAAGATGCTTTCCAAGAGTGCGATACCGTCGGTATTACACGTCCTTGTGTGAAGCATAATTTCTTGGTGAAAGATGTTCGTCAGCTCGCGGAGACGGTAAAAAAAGCCTTCTTTATCGCGACGACAGGGCGTCCTGGTCCGGTGTTGATTGATATCCCAAAAGATATCAGTAACCAGAAAACGACTTATCACTATCCGAAAGAAATCGAAATGCGCTCTTATCGCCCAGTCGATAAGGGGCATGCTGGCCAAATTCGCAAAGCGGTTCAATTAATGCTCCAAGCAGAGCGCCCGATGATCTACACCGGTGGCGGTGTGATCTTGGCAAATGCGGCGCCTGAATTAAACAAATTGGTCGATCAACTGGGCTTCCCTTGCACCAATACCTTGATGGGTTTGGGCGGGTATCGTGCAACTGATGAGAAATTTGTCGGTATGCCGGGGATGCATGGCACCTATGAAGCCAACATGGCGATGCAGCACTGTGATGTGTTGATCGCAATCGGTGCGCGCTTTGATGACCGCGTGATCGGCAATCCTAAACATTTTGCTACACATCCACGCAAGATCATTCACGTTGATATTGATCCGTCTTCGATTTCCAAGCGCGTGAAAGTTGACATTCCTATCGTTGGCAATGTCAAAGACGTCTTGGTCGAGATGTTGTCACAGTTGGCCGCAAGTGAAGCTAAACCCAACAGCAAAGGGCTTGCTGATTGGTGGAAGCAAATCAATCAATGGCGTGCGAAAGATTGCCTCGGTTATGAGAAGTCGTCCGCAATTATCAAGCCGCAAGCGATTATTCAAAAAGTGTGTGAGCTGACCAAAGGCGATGCTTTCATTACCTCTGACGTTGGCCAACATCAAATGTGGGCAGCGCAGTACTACAAATTTAATAAGCCGCGTCGCTGGATCAACTCCGGCGGCCTAGGCACCATGGGTGTCGGTTTGCCATATGCGATGGGTGTGCAGATGGCTAATTCTGACGCGACTGTGGCCTGTATTACCGGAGAAGCATCGATCCAGATGTGTATCCAAGAGCTTGCTACCTGCAAGCAGTATCATCTCACTCCGAAAATTATTTTGCTGAACAATCGTGCGCTCGGCATGGTGCGTCAATGGCAGCAAATTGATTATGCAGGACGTTACTCCGAATCCTATATGGACTCATTGCCAGACTTTACGAAATTAGTCGAAGCGTACGGTCACGTAGGGATGAAAATTGAAAACCCCGCTGATGTAGACGGTGCTTTGCAAGAAGCGTTCGCTATGAAAGATAAACTGGTTTTCATGAACTTCATTACAGATCAAGACGAAAAAGTTTGGCCGATGGTGAAGGCCGGCAAGGGCTTGACTGAAATGTTGCTTGGTTCGGAGGACTTGTAATGCGACACATTATTTCTGTATTGCTCGAAAATGAAGCGGGCGCTTTGTCGCGTGTGGTTGGTTTATTCTCTGCGCGCGGCTATAACATTGAAACTTTGACCGTTGCCCCAACCGAGGATGCAACACTGTCTCGTATGACCATCGTGACGACGGGTTCAGATGACGTGATCGAACAAATCACCAAGCATTTGAACCGTTTGATCGAGGTCGTCAAAGTCGTCGACCTTACCGAGGGCGCACATATTGAGCGTGAACTAATGCTCATTAAGGTGCGTGCAGTGGGTAAGGAACGCGAAGAGATGAAGCGCACTGCGGACATCTTCCGTGGTCGCATTATCGACGTCACCGAAAAGAGTTACACCATCGAACTGACAGGCAATAAAGGCAAGCTTGATGCCTTTATCGACTCGATTGATCGCGCTGCGATTTTGGAAACAGTTCGTACTGGTGGTTCTGGCATTGGTCGTGGCGAACGTATTCTCAAAGTCTAACAAGTCTCATTGATTTTCAAACATGAAGGGGCGTTGTGGTCGTGGATCATTTTGATCTGCTCATCGCATCGTAGCGACTCTTCATTAACGCAATTTAGGCAATATAGTTTTCTCATTAAATTTACGGAATAGGATATCAACATGAAAGTTTTCTACGATAAAGACTGTGATCTCTCTTTGATCAAAGGTAAAAAAGTTGCCATCATCGGTTACGGTTCACAAGGTCATGCACATGCTTTGAATTTGAGTGAGTCTGGCTGCCAAATCACAGTGGCTTTGCGCAAAGGTGGCGCGTCTTGGGATAAGGCAAAAAATGCCGGTCTGAATGTCGCTGAAGTGAATGACGCAGTGAAAGAGGCCGACGTCATCATGATTTTGCTGCCGGATGAAAACATCGCTCAAGTCTACGCTGAGAACGTTGCACCGTACGCGAAGCAAGGTGCAGTGTTAGCGTTTGCGCACGGCTTCAATGTCCACTACGGTCAAGTTGTGCCTCGTGCTGACATGGACGTGATTATGGTCGCTCCAAAAGCACCTGGCCACACCGTTCGCGCGACCTACACACAAGGTGGTGGCGTTCCTCATCTGGTCGCTGTATATCAAGATAAATCGGGTTCAGCACGCGATATCGCTTTGTCATATGCGATGGCGAATGGCGGTGGCCGTGCTGGCATCATCGAAACGAACTTCCGCGAAGAAACTGAAACAGATTTGTTCGGCGAACAAGCTGTTCTCTGCGGTGGCGCAGTTGAATTGATTAAGGCTGGTTTCGAAACCTTGGTAGAAGCTGGCTATGCGCCTGAAATGGCCTATTTTGAATGCTTGCACGAACTGAAGTTGATCGTTGATTTGATTTACGAAGGCGGTATCGCCAACATGAATTATTCGATCTCGAATAACGCCGAGTACGGCGAGTATGTAACCGGCCCACGCGTGGTTACGGCGCAAACGAAAGAGGCAATGCGTCAATGTTTGAAAGATATTCAAACTGGCGAGTATGCGAAGAGCTTCATCTTGGAAAACAAAGCAGGCGCGCCGACTTTGATCTCTCGTCGTCGTTTGAACTCTGAGCATCAAATCGAACAGGTTGGTGCTAAGTTGCGCGCGATGATGCCATGGATTGCTAGAAACAAAATGGTCGATCAATCCAAAAACTGATCAATTTCTGTTCAAGGCATCATCCAGCGTGCGCATGTACGCGCACGCAGCATCGGAGCTAAAAACCACCCGCAGGGGTGGTTTTTTTTTACGCTCCTCTGTGCACATGGATTGCTAAAAACAAAATGGTCGATCAATCCAAAAACTGATCAATTTTTGTTCAAGGCATCATCCAGCGTGCGCAAGCATGCGCACGCAGCATCGGAGCTAAAAACCACCCGCAGGGGTGGTTTTTTTTACGCTCCTCTGTGCACATGGATTGCGAAGAATAAAATGGTTGATCAATCGAAGAACTGATCAATTTTTTTGTTCAAGGCATCATCCAGCGTGCGCAAGTACGCGCACGCAGCATCGGAGCTAAAAACCACCCGCAGGGGTGGTTTTTTTACGCTCCTCTGTGCACATGGATTGCTAAAAACAAAATGGTCGATCAAT
>CAYWNE010000231.1:3579-4941 GCA_964459555.1 uncultured Burkholderiaceae bacterium
CGAAAAACTGATCAATTTTTGTTCAAGACATCATCCAGCGAGCTCAAGTATGCGCACGCAGCATCGGAGCTAAAAACCAACCGCAGGGGTGGCTTTTTTACGCTCTTCTGTGCACATGGATTGCTAGAAACAGAGGTGCTTGCATAATATCAACGCAGGCGTGATTTGTTACATTGTGTTTCCAAAGTTCCTGTGTGGAAATTATTCCCTTTTAAATCAAGGCCTTAAGCGGTCGTTAAATACAGCTCAATGTGCATCGATTGATACTTTGGGTTACAATCTGAAATAATTGTAAATATTTGAAACAATTCGCATGAAGGCTCATTTATCACTAAGCGCAATTCAAGCATCGCACCTCGCTTCGTCGCGAGAGTCCGAGCGCGCCGCTTCGGCACGATCATTTGCGTCGATCTTTGTGTGGGCGGCAGATCATGCGTTTGTGGACGAGACTTTGGCCTCGGTTCGTAAGTTACGTTTGTTAGTCCGAAGTCTTTTCAGCTTTAGGGCTAGTGCGCAGTGGTTCGAATTTATGCGTGATAAATTGAAATTTTCACATGTGACTCACCAAAGGTATTTGTTCGAGTCGGTGCATCGGCCTTTCTTCGATCATCGCCTGACGCCTGAGCAGCGCTGCGCGCTTCTAGTCTCACATTTCCTTGAACAAGCGCGTTCTTTACCTGGCGATATGCATCATGCGCTCCTTGCTGGGGAAACGATCAATTTGGCTGCGTGGTTAGGGAAGAGCGATCAAACTTTTCAGCTTTGCCTCACTTCAGAAGATCGTTTCAAGCGAGAGGGCATCTTGTCTTTGTCATTGTGGATGAACCAGCGGCGTTTGCTGACGACTAGTTTTTCGATAGCGCGTAGCTTTGATTCTGCGAGTATCTTGGTCGGCGGTATTCAAGCCAACTCACAGATCTCGCGTGAGGAAATCAAGCAAGCAACGGCGGGGCTGTATGGCATGCAACCGCGATTATTTTTGTTGGAAATGTTGCGTGAGGTCGCTGTGATCTTTGAAGTGGATGAGATTGAATGCGTTGCAAGTGCTCATCACATCCATCGCGCTGCTCGCTATCAACATCGCAAAAAACGCATGCTGGATTATGATGACTTGTGGCTCGCGGCTGGAGCGCAAAGAGCTGCATGTGGAAACTTCCATTTGCCATTGCAGAGAACGCAGATTGCAATTGAGGATCGTCCCGCCAACAAGCGCAAAATGTATCGGCAGCGTGAAGAGTTGTTGAGCTCGCTTCGCGCGACCCTTCGCGAGGTTCTGGAAGTTGACGGCGAGTCGGTCTGGCAACTCGCGGCCTAAAAAGTCAACGATGGTTTCTAGCCATTTTCATCAAACGCTCGAACAAG
>CAYWNE010000232.1:0-4938 GCA_964459555.1 uncultured Burkholderiaceae bacterium
AATATCGTTTGTGGCGCGCCGAATGTTCGTGTCGGTATGAAAGTGCCTTGCGCGATGGCTGGTGCAGTCTTGCCACCAGGCCCCGATGGCAAGCCATTCCTGATCAAAGTTGGTAAATTGCGTGGGGTGGAATCGCAAGGTATGTTGTGCTCGGCGCGCGAACTCAAACTCTCGGAAGATCACGGTGGTCTCATGGACTTGCCAACCGACGCACCGGTTGGACAGAACTTCCGCGATTACTATCAGCTCAATGATTTGAAATTCACCATCAAATTGACACCGAATAAGGCAGATTGCTTGTCTGTGCTGGGTGTGGCGCGTGAGGTTTCGGCATTAACAGGAACGCCATTGCATCTGCCTGAGGCGCATGTAGTGCCTGTTTTGCTCGCAGAAAAACTGCCAGTCAAAATTAGTGCACCAGATTTATGCGGTCGCTTTGTTGGCCGTGTGATTCGCGGCGTCAATGCGAAAGCGGCGACACCTGATTGGATGAAGCAGCGCTTGGAACGCAGCGGTCAACGTTCGATTTCCGCGTTGGTTGATATTTCCAATTATGTGATGCTGGAAATGGGCCGTCCAAGTCACGTTTTTGATCTCGACAAAATTCATGGTGGTCTCGATGTACGCTGGGGTAAAAAAGGTGAAAGCCTCAAACTCTTAAACGGCAACACCGTTGAGGTCGATGAATGGGTTGGCGTGATCGCTGATCACAAAGAGATCGAGTCGCTTGCCGGTATCATGGGCGGTGATTCAACAGCCGTGACTTTGGAGACAGAAAACATCTATTTGGAATCCGCCTTCTGGTGGCCAAATGCGATTCAAGGTCGTGCACGTAAATATAATTTCTCTACTGATGCGGCGCATCGCTATGAGCGCGGTGTGGACTTCGAATCCATCGTTGAACATGTCGAACGCATTACCGCTTTGATCGTTGAAATTTGCGGTGGCCCAGAACAAGTTAAAGTGGGCCCAGTCGATGATCATGTGGTCAATGTACCGAAGCGTCTGCCTGTGAAAATGCGTACTGCGCGCGCCAACAAGGTGATCGGTGTTGATTTCACCGATGCACAGATTGCCGACATCTTCACACGTCTTGGTTTGCAATTCACGCAAGAACCTGGCTTATTCTCTGTGACACCACCGTCCTATCGCTTTGACATCGAGATCGAAGAAGACTTGATCGAAGAAGTAGTGCGTGTATACGGTTTTGAAAATATCCCATCTTTGCCACCTGTGGCACCGAATGCGATGTTGATTGCTCCAGAAAATACACGCTCTGCATTTACTTTGCGCCGTCAAGTTGCTGACATGGACTACCAAGAAGTGGTCAACTACAGCTTCGTTGAAGAAGCGTGGGAAGCTGATTTTTTCGCAAATGCGAATCCGGTTCGCCTGCAAAACCCTATCGCCAGTCAGATGAGTGTAATGCGGACTAGCTTGATAGCAAGTTTGGTGGCGAATGCGCGCTATAACTTGAATCGTAAGATCAATCGTGTGCGCATTTTCGAATTGGCAGCGGTGTATTTGCGCGATGCTGCGGTTCAAGATGGTCCATTGAGCTTAGCAGGCTATGCGCAACCAAAACGTCTTGCTGCGCTGGCTTATGGCCCCGTTGTTGAAGAGCAGTGGGGCACTGCCAATCGCAACGTCGATTTCTTCGATGTGAAAGCCGATTTGGAAAATCTGTTTGCGCCAAAAACTCTGCGTTTCAATAAATGTGAGCATACTGCTTTGCACCCGGGTCGCGCTGCTGAGATTGAATGCGACGGTAAAGTTATTGGTGTGATTGGCGAATTGCATCCGCGCTTACAACAAAAATACGATTTGCCTTTGGCGCCTATCGTATTTGAAGTTGCGGCTGAAGCTTTGGAAGCACGTGACTTACCAAGCCATCGTGAAATTTCGAAATTCCAAGCGGTGACACGTGATTTGGCATTCGTTGTAAAACAAACAGTCAGCGCGCAAAGTTTGCTCGATGTTTTCCATGCGGAAATTCTCAAGGCGGATTCTTGCAAAATCGTGCAAGACATTGTTTTATTTGATGAATATCGTGGCAAAGGATTGGAAAATGATGAGAAAAGTCTTGCATTCCGGTTTAGCTTGCAAGATACTCAGAATACCTTACAAGATGAAACTGTAGAGCAAGCAATGACTGCCTTGATTGCTGCAGCCGGCGCTTCAGTTTCTGCACGATTGCGCTAATTTCTGGATAGAACACGACGCTCACCATTCCGAATTCAAAGGCATGGATGGGCGTTTGACTCTTCGAAAAAAGGCATACGGCACTTTGTAGATGGAAAAACCGGGTGAATTGGTATTTTTTTGGAACGGCTTGATGCTATAAGTCGATACCGAAGAGTGTCGAAACGCCTCGGACAAAAATAAGAATAGATCACGGCGATAGGGTAACAATGATGAACGATGTGAATGCGCCAGATCTTCAAACCATGTTGGATGAAGATTTGAAACGTGCGGTGCGTGAGTCCCAAGCACGCAGCAAAGCAGAAAAAGAATTGCCAACGCTGACCAAAGCAGAACTAGCTGAACTCTTATTTGAACAAGTAGGCTTGAATAAGCGTGAAGCAAAAGATATGGTCGAAACTTTTTTCGGTGAGATTCGCGATGCACTAGAGCGTGGCGCAGAGGTAAAGCTATCTGGTTTCGGCAATTTCCAATTACGCGATAAACCACAGCGTCCCGGTCGTAATCCTAAGACTGGCGAAGAAATTCCTATCACAGCGCGTCGCGTCGTCACCTTCCATGCGAGTCAAAAGCTAAAAGGCATGGTGGATGATTTGCATAGTCCAAGCACCATGAGCGTTGCATCTGCCGCTTAAAAACGATACTGAGTGAGCTGATATGAGTGACGCCGCTATAGAGAATTTCGTATTGCCCCCGATTCCCGCCAAACGGTATTTTACGATTGGCGAGGTGAGTGATTTATGTGGCGTTAAGCCCCATGTTTTGCGTTATTGGGAACAAGAATTTGCGCAGCTGAAACCGGTTAAGCGTCGTGGTAATCGTCGCTACTACCAGCATCATGAAGTGTTATTGATTCGTCGTATTCGTGAGCTTCTTTACGATCAAGGTTTTACGATCAATGGAGCCCGCAATAAGCTCAACAATCAAGCAAGCCATGAGGATGTTAAACCGCAGAAACAAGAGCAAAAAGCGATTGGCACCTCACAGGTTCGCACAGAATTGCTCAAATTGCTGGAAATTCTCAAGATCTAAAACATAAAGCCGACCTCTAGTCGGCTTTTTTTGACCTATTTTCTAATTGCCGATACGTGGTAGCCACAAACCTAGGCTCGCACTGGTAATTCCAATACCGATCACGACGCAAGAAATGATGACTGCGATGCTGGCGCAGAATGTCATCAGTTTTTGCTTACTCCGTTTCGCCGCAAAGCATAATTCTACAATGATCAAAGGCAGCAGACTCTGAGCAAAACTGAGTATGCTTAAGAACGGCCCCGAAAAGCTTTTAGGATCGAAGCCGACCGGGCCTTGGTGAATCGTCAACCAGAAAAATAATCCTATTCGAAAAAACCAAGTGCCACTCACGGTCAGAAAGAGACGCAACGCCCACTCTTGATGTGCTCGGAAATTGCGTTTAGCCGCATTTCGGTAAGCCATCAAAGTACATAGCACAATCAAAATTGCATTAAAGGTGACACCAAGGTCCTGGCTGAGATCGCCTGGCTTATCGCGCGTCCATATCATATATGTGCCGGCGCAGCTGGTGACCACGGCCATCAGAAAATAGAATTTGCCGTTGATACGATGAAAACTACGATAGTTGTTTCGGATCTGAGGAGCCAACTGCAGTGCCCCGCTAATCGTAATTAGCACGGCCAATGCGAGATGTATGCTCAAAGCGAGGTTGTGCATGGTGTCGCCGGGGATGTAACCAACCGGAAGTACACGGTTCCATTGACTCAAGTCTCCTGCGAGCGCAGCACGTCCATAGAAGGAGCTAATATACAAAATGAAAACGAGTTGGCCAATCAAAGCGATTACAAACCAACTGGCCATTGCGTGTTTCAATACGAGATCGACTTTTGATTGATGGTTCCCTCGTTTGAGATGTGGTGACCCTAGGCCGGCAAGAGAATTTTGAGATCGTGATGTCATGCTGGGGTTTTGCATGGTTCCTCCAAAAGTATCGTTGGTGGTTTGATGTGAACAGCCTGGGAAAATAGGCAATATTTCGTATGCGATTCATCCGGTGCTTGCCTGTGGATAGTCTGGCGGAGGTATTGGGCTACTCATAGAAGGTATGGTATGAGCAGAGGTTTTGTGTGCATGATCGACGCTATAGGTCGATCAAAAGCGTCATGTGATAGCTTAAATACGATAAGTCATAGAATTGCGATGTCGGTAATGCTAGCTCGTATCGAGACGCGCCTTATCCTCGTAAAATGCACTTGGTATACGAAATTCCGTTTCTAGTACCAATTTGCCTAGCCACGAGTACATAGTTGGGTAGACTTCGTTTGCCTCTTTTTATCGAATTGCGGTATCGTATTCGCTCAGCTTACTTCACTTTATGTTGATGTCTTCAATGTCTGCCATGATGATTCGTCTATCCCGAGTATTGATGCAGGGACTTGTACGCACTTTTCATTGGCGTCGCTTGTTGGTGCTTTTATTGGTGATCATTCCGATTGCCTTATTGTGGCTCCCTAATTTTCAGAGCCCGAGTTACATCCTCTGGCAACGACTTGTTTTGGTGGGGATTCTCCAATTAAGTGTTTATGGTTTGGCTGAGTTGTGGCCAGATATGTTTGATCGTTGGTTGCCCCGTTGGGCAGTGCAAGTGCTGGCAGTGGGTATGATCGCACCAGTCGCGGCGGCGATCGCTTATGAGTTGAGTAGCTCCCATCTGCCGGTCCAATGGTATAAAGATAAATCTACTTTGAACGGGTACGGCAT
>CAYWNE010000233.1:0-4831 GCA_964459555.1 uncultured Burkholderiaceae bacterium
GTCGGTCGGTGAAGTGATGGCAATTGGTCGTACCTTCCAAGAATCCTTCCAAAAAGCCTTACGTGGTTTGGAAGTGGGCGTCGATGGTATGAATGAAAAAACCACCGACCGTGAAGTGCTGGAAAAAGAATTAGGTGCGCCAGTTCCTGATCGTATTTGGTACGTTGGCGATGCTTTTGCTCAAGGCTTCACAGTTGAAGAAGTCCATCAATTAACCCGCATTGATCCATGGTTCTTAGTGCAGATTAAAGATATCGTTGATATCGAATTGTGGCTCGAAGGACAGTCCCTCGATGCGATCAATAAAGATGTGTTGTTGAAGCTGAAGAAAAAAGGTTTCGCTGATCGTCGTTTGGCAAAACTGTTGAAGACAACAGCAGCGGCAGTGCGTGAAAAACGTAAAGCTCTGAACGTGCGTCCAGTCTACAAGCGCGTCGATACTTGTGCGGGTGAATTCGCTACGAATACTGCCTACATGTACTCGACGTACGAAGAGGAATGTGAATCAGCGCCGACCGACAAAAAGAAAATCATGGTCTTGGGCGGTGGCCCTAACCGTATCGGTCAAGGTATCGAATTCGACTATTGCTGCGTACATGCGGCTTTCGCAATGCGTGATGATGGTTACGAAACGATCATGGTTAACTGTAACCCTGAAACCGTTTCGACCGACTACGATACTTCCGATCGTTTGTATTTCGAACCATTGACTTTGGAAGATGTGTTGGAAATCGTTGAATTGGAAAAACCGGTCGGCGTGATCGTTCAGTACGGTGGCCAAACGCCATTGAAATTGGCGCTCGAATTAGAAGCTAATGGCGTACCTATCATTGGTACTTCGCCGGATATGATTGATGCGGCGGAAGATCGTGAGCGCTTCCAAAAAATGTTGCACGAACTCGGTTTGCGTCAACCACCAAATCGTACTGCGCGTACCGAAGAAGAAGCGTTGACCTTGGCACAAGAGATTGGCTATCCATTGGTGGTTCGTCCATCCTATGTGTTGGGTGGTCGCGCGATGGAAATCGTCCATGAACAACGTGATCTTGAACGTTACATGCGTGAAGCGGTCAAGGTGTCTCACGATTCGCCAGTTTTGCTCGATCGCTTCTTGAATGATGCAATCGAAGTGGACGTTGATTGCTTGTCAGACGGCACCCGTACTTTCATCGGTGGTGTGATGGAACACATTGAGCAAGCTGGCGTGCACTCTGGTGACTCTGCCTGTTCTTTGCCACCATACTCTTTGAAACAAGCCACGATTGAGGAACTCAAGCGTCAAACCAGTCTGATGGCCAAAGGTTTGAATGTGGTTGGCTTGATGAATGTCCAGTTCGCGATTCAACAAAAAGATGGTGAAGACGTGGTGTATGTCTTGGAAGTTAATCCACGCGCATCACGTACCGTTCCTTATGTGTCGAAAGTCACAGGCTTGCAGTTGGCGAAAATTGCGGCGCGATGCATGGTCGGTCAGTCTTTGGATTCGCAAGGCATTTACAAAGAAGTCGTTCCTTCATACTACAGCGTGAAGGAAGCGGTATTCCCATTCGTGAAGTTCCCAGGTGTCGATACGATTCTCGGACCTGAAATGAAATCGACTGGTGAAGTGATGGGCGTTGGCCGTACTTTTGGTGAAGCTTTTGTGAAATCCCAAATGGGCGCAAGCATTAAGCTGCCGCGTTCCGGAAAGGTCTTCCTGACCATCAAGAATGCAGATAAACCACGTGCAATCAATGTGGCGAAGCAATTGCATGCGATGGGCTTCGAATTGGCAGCAACGAAGGGCACGGCTGCAGCGATTTCCGCTGCAGGTGTGCCATGTACCGCAGTGAACAAAGTCGCGGAGGGGCGTCCACACGTGGTCGATATGCTCAAGAATCGCGAAGTGGCATTAGTCATCAACACAGTCGAAGAGAAACGTAATGCGATTGCGGATTCCCGTTCGATTCGTGTGGCAGCCTTGGGTTCAGGTGCGACCACCATCACGACGATTGCCGGTGCGGAAGCTGCGGTTGAAGGCATGCGTCATTTGAACGAATTGCATGTCTACGATTTACAAGGACTGCATAAGTCTTTACACTAAGCAAAACTTGAAACCTTGAATCCCAGTATTCTTGGTTTTAGCGTAACAAACACTGAGGTCACAACAGATAACGTGATGCGTTATCTCTGTGACCTCTGTATTTTTAGTCACCCTAAAAAGCGAGTTTGCTAGCTTGGGTCGCATTGAAAGTCTTGTATTTTTAACCTTTTTGTTGAGTTGTAGATAATGAGTACAATCCCATTGACGAAGTTTGGCGCAGAATTGCTCAAACAAGAATTGCATAAATTGAAAACCAAAGACCGTCCAGAAGTCATTAATGCGATTGCTGAAGCACGTGCTCAAGGCGATTTGTCAGAAAACGCTGAATACGATGCAGCGAAAGAGCGTCAAGCTTTTATCGAAGGTCGTATTGCTGAACTCGAAAGCAAGTTGAGCGCTGCCCAGATTATTGACCCAACCGAATTGGACGCCGAGGGTCGTGTCGTGTTCGCGGCGACAGTTAATTTGGAAGATTTGGAAAATGGTCAGAAAGTGACTTACCAAATCGTTGGTGAAGACGAAGCGGATTTGAAATTGAGCAAAGTCTCGATTACCTCTCCGATTGCACGTGCTTTGATCGGCAAATATGCCGGTGATGTGGTTGGCGTACAAGCGCCAGCGGGTGTTCGTGAATACGAAATCCTCGAGGTTTTGTACATCTAAGGTCGTAAGTTCGGCGTTCAGCGTGAAAAGAAAAGGGCACCGTCTGGTGCCCTTTGACTTATCCTTGGCATGGAACTGCTTAAGCGACAGTTTTCTTGACGCTCTTTTGACGCGGTTTGGCGCGCTTGATGTTGCCGCCTTGGGTAACGCGTTCGTTACCTTTGACCAGAACTTTGGAAACTGATGGTTTTTTCGTGCCACTTGCGCTAGGCTTAACGATAGTGACCTCACGCAGACCTTTGCCACGTTTGACGAATTTCGTTTCTTTGACGCCGTCGAGTTTTGGGCGATAAAGTACCAAAAGCTTACCGATGTGCTGAATAGGTTCAGCATCGAGATCGGCGCAGATAGTTTCGTACATGGCGATGCGTGCTTCGCGGTCATCCCCGAAAACACGCACTTTGATGAGACCATGGGCATTGAGACTAGCGTCGATTTCTTTTTTTACTGAAGCAGTTAAGCCTGCTTCGCCGATGATAACGATGGGCTTTAAGCCATGAGCCTCGGCACGAAGTTCGCTGCGTTCAGCAGGGCTCAACTTAGATTTGTTTTTCGACGTTGCGACGTTTGACATATAAATTCCTTTAAAAGCAGTATTTTACGCCAATGGCCAAGAATAAATTCAATCAAAATTGGGTTCATGATCATATTAATGATCCTTATGTGAAATTAGCACAGAAAGAGGGCTTCCGATCACGTGCTGTGTACAAGCTCAAAGAAATTGATGAAAATGAAAAATTGATCAAAAGCGGTCAATTGATTGTCGACCTAGGTGCAACACCAGGCGGGTGGTCGCAGTATGTGCGGCAGAAACTCGCCGGCAAAGAAGGCGGCGGCATCCATGGTGAGATTTATGCGCTTGATCTCCTGCCTATGGAGCCGATCGCAGATGTCACGTTTATTCAAGGCGATTTTCGTGAAGATGTGGTCTTGTCCCAGCTCGAAAGCCATCTCGAAGGAAAAAAATTAGACTTGGTTTTGTCGGATATGGCGCCAAATTTATCTGGTAATTCGACAACTGATGCGGCTCGTGTCGAATACATCATTGAGCTTGCCGTCGATTTTGCCAAAGCGCACTTGAAGCCAAACGGTGCTTTGTTAGTAAAATGCTTCCATGGACCGAGTTATAATACCTTAGTGGACTTATTTAAAGCTGAGTTCAAGACAGTCAGTAATAAAAAGCCAAAAGCAAGCCGGGATAAATCTGCTGAAGTATTTTTGTTAGGACGCGGCTTAAAAAATCCAAGCTGAGTCGAAAAGTGAGTTTTTTGACTTGATAATTCTCAAGCAAGACCACATATGCCTTGCAGCGTATTTCTCGTAATACGAGTAGAATACGAACTACATGGGCACTTGATCTCGTTTTCTTGGAAATACAGCCGAAAGAGTAAGACTAGAAATATGGTCAATTGTGCAAAATATGCACCCTAGGAGTTTTTGTGAATAATTCAAATTTAACCAAACTGGCCTTGTGGGGAGTCGTGTTGTTAGTGCTCTTCATGGTGATCAACAATTTCACCAGCAAGAATCTGGCATCGGGTGCGACCACGGTAGTCTACTCAGATTTTCTCGATGACGTTAAGTCAAAACGTATCAAGGAAGCGGTCTTTGATGATTCCTCGCTGTCGATTATTGGCGTCACTCAGGACGGCAAAAAAGTGAAGGCGCAGGTGCCACGGCAGGAGCGCGGGTTGGTCAATGATTTGATCGTCAACAATGTGAAATTTGATTCCAAAGCTCCTGATGAACCATCTTTCTTTGAAAAGATTTTGTGGAGCTACGGTCCGCTCTTATTGTTGATTGGTGTTTGGATTTTCTTCATGCGCCAGATGCAGGGTGGCGGCAAAGGTGGTGCGTTTTCATTTGGTAAATCAAAAGCGCGCATGCTTGACGAAACGAATAACCATGTCACTTTCGCAGATGTTGCCGGCTGCGATGAAGCGAAAGAGGAAGTCAGCGAAATCGTTGATTTCTTGCGCGATCCAAGCAAATTCCAAAAGTTAGGCGGTCGTATTCCGCGTGGCGTTTTGATGGTGGGTCCACCAGGCACAGGTAAGACATTGTTGGCACGTGCGATTGCTGGTG
>CAYWNE010000234.1:0-4810 GCA_964459555.1 uncultured Burkholderiaceae bacterium
TATGCCCGGGCAATGGGCATAATTTATGACTTTGCCGAAATTTACACTGGTAAAGAAATGATTGATAGAGAAACTTTGCTAAGATCAAAATACGGACAACTTACTGACAACTACTGATCAAGGTCGAACTTAAGACAATGTTCAAGCAATCTAACTTTAACTTGCGACCAAGCGCGAATCTGGAAGAGATCGCGATCGCTCAGCGCTTCAATCAGGCTCTGCCCGAAATCAATCTCGATGGGTTATCTCTACGCCAATTACAAGCAGAAGACTTGCCAATATGGTTCAACTATCTCCGCAATGAATTGGTACGCGAATCCATCAGCTGGGACGTCAAACATGAACGTGAGCTATTGAACTTCCTCGACTACGAGCACGGTACACAAAGGAAATGGGCCTTAGTTGATGAACAAAATCGCTTGATCGGTACTGGTGGTTTACACAGCATCAATCTCGACCACAATAGTTGCGAAGTTGCATACGATATCTCACCGGAATATTGGGGCAAGTCCTATGCAACGGAGTTATGCAAAACGCTCAGTGATTGGGCCCACAAATGCCTCAATATGAAACGCATCAGTGCCACAGTAATGGTAAGTAATACGAGCTCAAAACGAGTACTCGAAAAATCAGGCTATCATTTTGAAGGTATCATGCGCAGCTACCGGCAGGTGCGTGGGCGCTACCCAGACTATTTTCTATTCAGCAGCATCGCTGAGTGAGCGATATAAGCATCATTACCATACCAATCCAAACTAGCCTAAGCTAAGCTTAGCAACTCATACAAAAGGAAGACTATGCTGAAACTCATACAATGGCAGTGGAAAGACTATCTGCAATTTCATCGATCAAAGACAAATTTACTGATTCACATTATTGCCGTTCCGTGCTTCCTCGTTAGCAACACGTATTTGGTCTTTGCATTGGCACAGCAGGCATGGGCACACGCTCTTTATTCTTTCGTGGTAATGGTGCTTTCAATTGCAGTTCAAGGACGTGGACACAAAATAGAAGAAACACCATCCATTCCCTTCTCAAGTCCATGGAATGCCATTTCACGTCTACTACTCGAGCAATGGATTAACTTCCCGCGCTTCGTCTTGAGTGGCGCGTGGTGGCGAGCACTTCGACAAGCAAATTAGAACGAATATCCAAGGCTAATCTTGGCAAAATTCTGACTGCCTTCGGCATTCTTCAGCTCAGCAATCTCATTCCCGCGTCGAATGACAGCAGCCAAAAACTGCCATTGAGAACCTTGGTACACATAGCCCAATTCGGCCTCAGGCACCAGACGTTTTGGGCTTACTGCAAGGTTCTGTCGGCGGAAATAACCACCTTGAATCGTGGCGTTATAAGCGACCGCTCTCAAGCCGACCCGTGCCTGCCAAAAGCTCGCTGCGTTGGTGCTTAATACGTTCAGCGTTCCCCAGCGCAGCAACACATCAGAACTCACGTCGGTGAATATATTTCCGACTCGCGCTGCCCCACGCACTTGTAAATCCGCATCGTTTGAAATTGCCATGCGTGTTGCCGCATACGACAGTTTTGCAACCACGCCCCACTCTTGTTTCAGTTGCGTATTCCACGCTTGCGGTAGAGGTTGATTGAGCAGTTGGTGCAAGTGAGTCTGCGTCCATTCACCGCCCGCACAGGGTCCTAAACAACCAAGATCAAAGCCGACCGCATAGCTACGGCCATCACTGGCTTGCTGTTCGCGACTCAAGCCAAAATACAACCAGCCGGCATAAGGATGGTCGAAACGCGAGAGTTGATTTGGTTTGATTTTGATATCGGACGCCGTATAGAGATCCTGCCCAAGAGTCCAACGGTAACTCGTCAATCGATTCGCCTCGCGCAAATTCGATTGACGCCATAGGTGGTTACCACTGGTGTAAAAGCCATCGTCACGCTTTAAGAGCAAACTATCGTTTTCTACGTCCACCACCCAATTGGTCTTGCCTTGCGTGCTGATGCGTTCGTATTCAGACACGCTGGGCCATTGAAATCCATCGAGACTTTGAGCCGAGGCTGGTGTCGTAAGAAAAACACTGGCTGCAAGAGACAGCAAAACAGAACGAGAGGAAGTGCGTTGAAAAGAAGGATGTGATGTCATGGCTTCATGGTGAGATAAGAATTTTCGTGGCTCTTTGTCGTCCACGATCCAAAGGCATTCTATCTCAGCCACCCCACGGCTAGAAGGCGCAGCTCATTATTTCAAGCGAGTTTCAAGCTGTTTTGAGCATACGCTGCAACATTTGATGGCAAGCTTCCGCGGTTTTCTCAGGAATTTCCATGGGCAGCAAATGCCCCGCTGGAAGCTGCACAAAGAACTCACCACATAGTCGGCGCGTGGCTGCGAGCCCACCTTGACGGCATTCAATAGACTCTGTGCCGCCAACAAAGCCTAGCGGGACTCTCAAACCTTTGCTGGCAATACGTCCTAAGTTACTGGGCAAGGTCATGTAGATTTGACTCTCGATTTCACGTGTGAATTTGAGGCAAATTCCTTCAGCGTGCGGCACCATACCAGCGTCGATGTAATCACGTAAGACTTGTGGTGGCCAAATCGCAAATTTGTCTTTGGATGAAAAATGCTCAAAGGCTTCTTGTTTGTCTTTCCAGATCATGCGTCGTTTGAGTGAAAACTGCGCGGGCGAATAGTGATCAAGCAAGCCCAGTGCACGAAACACTTTGACGAACATCGCACGCCATCCGGTGACGACTGGTGAATCAATCATCAACACGCAACGTACTAAATCAGGACGACGACTGGCTGCCATCAAAGACAAAATTCCACCCAAAGAATGCCCCAATAAAATCACTGGTTCGGAGTAGCTTTTCTCCAAAGTGTCGATCAATTCTTGCACCAGATGTGGCCAATTTGCGGTCACCGGATAGGCCGGATTATGGCCGTGCATGTCCAAGTAACGAATATCATAATGGGGCTCAAGCGCGGCAAACATCTGCTGATAAGAACCCGCAGGAAAGCTATTGCCGTGGCAAAAATGGACAATCGGTTTGTGCATAAATAGTGTGGCGGAACCTAGTAGCTATTGCAGCAAGCGCGGTACTCACTCTGCGGTAAGACACCTAAGGACTGATCGGCACCAAAATATCTGACGAGGACGATGGATACCAATAGCGACGATGCTGTTGTCGAAAATGCTCGACCTTAATTTCATCGCCAAATTGTAATGTGATTGCGCCACTTGTGTCCGTCCTTAGAGGGATCACTCCAAAATCGAGATAGCGCTGCCATACCGCCGGTTTCGGATGATGGTAGCGATTCAGATATCCAAACTGGTACAAGGCAAACTGCGGCTTAACGGCTTGAATAAAGGCCGGCGTGGACGATGTTGCACTGCCATGATGCGGCACCACAAGAACATCAGCCTTCAAACGTTTTGGAATGCTATTCACCAGCTCGTCTTCCTGCACCGCTTCGATGTCGCCCGTCAACAACATACTGTGCTGAGCATTACCCACCTTCAGCGTACAACTACGCGCATTGGTTTTCCATTTATCGCTGGTATAGATCACCGGAACAGGATGCAAAAATTCAAAATGCACGCCATCCCAATCCCAACTTTGCCCTGCTTCACAGCGAATATGCTCAGCCCTCGACTTAGTATCTTGAGAAGGATTAAGCAGTTCATGTTGTAAGTCTAAGGAACTGCGTATGCGATGCACTTGCAGGCCTTTCAATACGCTCGCAGCACCGCCTGAATGATCAGCATCGGCATGAGAGATGATCACGTCATCAAGGCTACGAATCCCTCTTCCATTCAAGTACGGCAAGATCACGCGCAAACCACTATTACTTTCATCATTCGAGCCTGGACCTGTATCGTAAAGAAGGCGATGTTGCGACGTCTCGATCAACAAGGATGTCCCCTGTCCCACATCAAAAGCCGTGACTTGAAATTGACCTGCTACAGGATGACTGGCCGTTTGCGTCAACAGCGGTAAGCAGTAAATCAAGCCCAAGGCGCGCAAGGGCCAGCCACGTGGCGCGAGCAAGCAAACGATGCCGAGACTGGCTAACACAAAAATCCACCAAGACGGTTGCGGCAAACTCCAAATTGACCAAGAGCTGCTCGCCAAATATTCCAAGAATTGCACCAATACAGAAAAACACCAATGGGCAACATTCAGTACGCCTTCAGCTAAGGACGACGGCAACACACAACTCGCTAGAGCCAAAGGCGTCACCACAAAACTCACGAGTGGAATAGCGATTGCGTTGGCAATCGGGCTGACCAAAGAAAACTGTGAGAACAATAATAGGCTCAAGGGCACCAAACCGATGGTGACGGCATATTGTGCTTGAGCAGCGTTAGCAAGCGCGGGCCACAGGCGCGTTTGCCATAATCGCCAAATCGATTGTTTCGATGATACCGTCAGATCCTCGTCGCCTTCGCCTTCAACCGTAGTAAACGGCTTCGATGCGTCCAATGCAGAATCCGTGCTGTGATCAGCGTTCGCATTTGCCGCAAACAATAACATCGCTACCGCCGCAAACGAAAGCCAAAACCCAGCCGATAAAACCGCCCAAGGATCGCTCAATAACACGATGAGCAATGCCAAGCATAAGACTTGGCTAGCTTGCGTACTTCGCCCCGTCCAAACAGCAATCGCCATCACCATCAGCATTAATAAAGTACGCTGGGCGGGCACACCAAATCCGGCCAGTGCCACATACACCAAAGCTGCGAAAGCCGCCGCGATGACGGTCACTTTCGGCACCGGCAAGAGCAAAGGCCAGTCTGTTCCGACAAAACATGAGCGCCGCCACAGGAAACCACATAGG
>CAYWNE010000235.1:0-4718 GCA_964459555.1 uncultured Burkholderiaceae bacterium
TGGATTTCCTTATTCATCGTGCCAAAATTCTTGGTCAATGCCGATGGTAGCTTAGGCGCACGTAATGATGCGCACTGCGTCTCGATCGAACATAAACTCGGTATCAAAGCCAGCCCAACTTGCGTCTTGCAATTTGGTGACAATGGCGGCGCGATCGGTACTTTGGTCGGCGAAGAAAACCGCGGTTTGGAATACATGTTCATCATGATGAATGCAGCGCGTTTTGGCGTTGGTATGCAAGGCGTTGCAGTGGCTGAACGCGCTTATCAAAAGGCTGTGCAATATGCCAAAGATCGCGTGCAATCACGTGATTTGGCTGGTTCCGCTGGCCCGGTAGCGATTATCAATCATCCTGATGTGCGTCGTATGTTGATGTCCATGCGTGCACAAATCGAAGGCGCGCGTGCCTTGGCTTACGTTGGTGCGGCCATGAGCGACAAAGCGCATCACGCAACTGACGAAGGAGTACGCAAACAAAACCAAGCGGCTTATGAATACTTGGTGCCTATCATCAAAGGTTGGTCGACAGAGATGTCTTTGAACGTGACATCGACTGGCGTGCAAGTACACGGTGGCATGGGCTTTATCGAAGAAACTGGCGCAGCACAATATTATCGTGATGCGCAAATTTTGACGATTTACGAAGGCACTACAGCGATCCAAGCGAATGACTTAGTCGGTCGTAAGACAGCACGTGATGCTGGCGCAGTGGCGAAGCACTTCGTGGCGCAAGTACGCGCTACGCAAGCTGAATTAGCGGCGTCTAGCAATGCTGATTTGCAAGCGATCGCGAAACAATTGGCATTGGGTGCCGATGCCATGGAAGAGGTCGTCAACTATGTTGTCGCCAACTTCAAGTCTGACATCAAAGCAGTGTTCTCAGGCAGTGTGCCGTATTTGAAATTGGCTGGTGTGGTGCTCGGCGCATGGCAACTCGGCCGTGCCGCTTTGATCGCTCATCAACAAAACGCCGCTGGTCAAGGCGATGCGAATTTCAATCAAGCGAAAATCGCCACTGCGCGCTTCTTCGCGGATCACATCCTCACCACGGCGTTTGGTTTGCGCAGCTCTATCGTTGAAGGTAGTGCAGGGGTGATGGCTTTGTCGGTTGATCAGTTCTGATAACAGCACTCAAGAGTCGATCTTGAATTAGCAAATGGATCGATAATTGTTCTCAAAAAGCCCGAAGCAATTCGGGCTTTTTTGTTGGTTTCACGAGGAAAACTCTTTAGTCAGAGGTCAATCACGCTTAACAAATCGCAACTACGACAAACTCAAAAAGGCCTTCAAGGTCTACATGATAAACATCAAACATCACAGTATCTTAAACATCACTTTCTCGAAGTCATTGTTTATTGTCGTGAGCGTTTTTTCAAAAGCTATGTTTTAGGTTCACGCCAATTGATGGTGTTCTCTATTCGTGCCGCGTATCAATCCGGCGAGTGTGAATTGCTTTTTCTTCAGCCAAAAATTCTCTTCGCGAAAAGCACCTTGAGTTAGGTGGGCTTTTCTTGATCGACCACGAAAATCGTGGTGTTCTTTGTTCCAACTAGAATATTTAACCAAATGGTTGACAATCGAAAGTGATGGATATAATATTCAACCATATGGTTAACTATCTCTCTTCAGATCTGGATCTCTTGTTTTACGCGCTGTCGAACGCAACGCGTCGTGGCATCGTGGATATGCTCAACAAGGGCAGTTGTACGATTGGCGAACTTGCAGAGCCGTTTCAAATGTCCTTGGCGGCGATTTCTAAGCACGTCAAGATACTTGAAGATGCGCAGCTACTGATACGAAGAAAATCTGGACGAATTCATGAGTGTTCAATCAATCCTGAGGCGATGAAGTCGGTCGAAGAATATGTGCGGTTCTACACACAATTCTGGACGCAGCAGCTTGATGCCTTTGCGGAGGAGTTGGAATGTAATGAAGAGAATACGCCCGCTTCACTCTTGAAGAAGAAAGAAAAGCCCGTGCAAACAACTCGACGCTCGAGAGTTAAGAGTGCCGATGTGAGGCTTAGTTTGAAGAAAAAAGTAAGTACGATCGCAACCGCGAAAATGCCCGAGAAAATGAGCAAGCCAAGCAAATTGAAATCAAGGAGAAGCTGAAATGACCCACCAACTCAAACTTGAAAAAATTATCAATCGCCCCACGAGTGAGGTTTTTCGTGCACTTTCGCTTGGTAAGTTGTTTATGAATTGCGGGGCGGCATCTGATAGCATCAAACTCGATTTTCGTGTGGGTGGAAAGTACTTGATTCAATTTAAGAATAAGACCTTAGAAAACTTTGGCGAATTTCTCGAGATTATTCCGAATCAAAAGATCGTCTTTAGTTGGTGTCAAGAGTTTGGCCCCAATCAGGAGCCAGACACGCGTGTCACTATAGAACTATTTGAGCTGAATGCTGCGACTAGATTGGTTTTACAGCACAGCGGATTTAAAGATAGAGCGGTCTGTGATCAACATGAAATGGGATGGACTGCTGGCTTGAACGATATGACGAGCGAACTGCAAGACGGGAAATTGCGACTTCTTCGAAGCTTTAACGCACCAGTCGACGAGCTTTTTGCGAAGTGCCAATCGCTCGCGGGTTTATTTGGATTGATCGGGAATGCGACGCAGGGCCAACTCACATTTCAAGTAGGAGGTGGCTTCTCCTTGCCAACGGAATGCGGTGAGGTAAGTGGCAGATTCTTGGAAATTGCTCCTAATCAAAGCATCGTGATGACCTGGCTTTCTGGTGTCACGGGGCCTCTGCAAGACAGTAAGGTGACGCTCAATTTCAATGCTACCGACAGTAGGAATAGTAAGTTGGAGCTGATACATGATGGTCTGCTTAACGAGGAAGAGCAGCGCGCACATCGTGCAGGATGGGAGAAAGTGACCACGGGGCTTTCTCAAATGTTGAGCTTGTCGAATGCGTGATCGAAGCAAAGATTAAGTATGTGATGCGTGGAGATACCACGCTGGCTGCCATTTGAGTAATACCCATGACTATCTATGTGGCCTGATTTCATTAAAGAAGTCATGCCCGTTAGTGAGGCTGGCTAGTCTTTTTGTCTCCTTCTGTGAGGAAGTCTAGGACTACGATTACAGAGTTCTGGTCTCTACTCCGAAGCTTCGTTTTTATATTTACGATAAAGACTGATCCAAGCGATTTCCGCGATCAAACAACAAGGCAATATCATCACCAAGTCTACTCGAATATTGGTAGAGCTTGGGGTCGTCAATTCCGTCAAGAAAAATATCAGCATAGGGATTTGTAAGGCCAACAATGTGCCACGCTGCTGCTTGGTAAAGTTGGGCTCCCAGCTTTGCACACACAGTATCATCGTCACAAAGGCGATGGCCCAAGGATGGCCGATGAGAGGTTTTGCCCAGAAAAAGAAGATGTCCATTGTTTTTGAATTGAACTTTTTGTAGAAGTAAGATTTCAGACGACAACGATTTTCGGCATGCCGATGATATGTCAAATTTCTCCAAGGTTTTCATCGACCCACGCCGCAAATGCGGGATCAACCGCCTCCATCGGCAGAGCATAAATCGCTGGTAATTCGTAAGGATGTAATTCACGAATTGCTTGCTCCAATTGCGCATAATGATTCACATCTGTTTTGAACATCACACGATATTCCGTATCGTTTTGGACTTCTCCCTGCCAGCGATAAAGACTCTCAATTTCCGAAATCTGAACGCAGGCTGCGAGTCTTTGATCGAGTATCGATTTCGCCAAGTTTTGTGCTTCCATCCGCTGTGCAAGGCTCGTGAAGACGGCGAGATAATTCGTCTTATTCATCTTCTGCTCCGAAACTATCTTTCAGGATTTTGACGTGATCTATTTTGTGATGTTGATGGCGTAACAGTTTTGGCGATTGGTTCGAACTTCGTGGCCAAACAGTAAATGTCACACTAAACTTTTCACGCATCGCTTCATAGTCGCTCACTTGTTAGACTGACTGCTTTCCCCTTTGAGGCAATTATGTATCGTGCAAGTGGTGCCATTCGTTTTCGTTGTGCCATCTGGGTATGATCTATCGCCTCAGAAAAGTCACAGTGCAAAGCGAGCGTGGACGATTACTAATTATTTGCTCTCAACGCAGAATGCAGTGCCTTCGGTTTCTTTACTGATGTAAGCTTTACTGATTAAGTTATCACTTGGTTTTGTGTGAAAGCAAAACATTTCTTGTCCTGTAGATCTCGCAACAAGCTGATAATCTGCCTGGAATAGCTCACGTTTCTTAGGGTCATCAATCGGACGAATAATAAATGCTTTCAGACGTGCCAGCGCCTCAGGTGTGAGTTGCCCATGCTGTAAATTCACAGCCCTAATGCGTCCTTTAATCGGTGTGCTATTTGGACGGTTAATCAAATTATGCGTGACCTCGATTTCCCATCGCCACCACACATCAAGACAGATGGCATTGGCAGGGCAATCGATTTTTACTTCTTCAACAAAATTCTGACTGAGCGCGCGCCCAATTACGATGCTATCTTGGGCTCGGAGTGGGGCAGCGACGGAAATGAGTAGAAAGATAAAAAAGCGGAGAGTACGCATGATGGTAAAGTTCTTATTTGGGTCAAAAAGAGTGTCTTTGAAATCTTATATGGATAGGTGTTGATTGAGGTCGATCAATTGTTGGCTTGCAAATTATGAGGTTCTGTGCTTTAACCTGTCCACTCAAATTTTGGAACGGGAATAAGCGCAATCACGA
>CAYWNE010000236.1:0-4710 GCA_964459555.1 uncultured Burkholderiaceae bacterium
TAGATAGCGAAGAGATTGATCAAGAAGACCGCGCGACCAAGATGCGCATCAGTGAAACCCTGGCCTTGATGAAAACCCTGACTAGCTGGACCGATGAAATGCTCAGACTCGAACCGAGTACGCTGATGAAACTCTTGAAGATGGGCGCCAAAGTACAGCAATTTGTCCGTGGTGATGAAACCGCAAAGAAGTAGTGAAGCATTAGTAGACTGATCAAAAACGAAAGCAAAAGCCTAAGATCGAATCTGTGACAGCAGACTTAGGCTCATTTTTTGAACCGAAATTTCTGTTCTGACAGAAATTACAGAATAGATAGATCAACCTTAAGTAGAAGAATAGAAATCCTGAAACGGAGTATCCAATGAAAACCGAAGATCGCAACTTGAGCCCTTACCCACTCACCATCTACTACGATGAATCTTGCCCCTTGTGTAAGCTCGAGATGGATAATCTCAAATACCGCAACACCGAAGGTCTTCTGCAGTTCATCGACGTTTCTGCCGAAAACTTCTGCGATGATCAAATGCCCGTCAGCAAGCAAGAAATGATGGACATCATTCATGCTCGCACTGCGAACGGCGACATTGTCAGTGGTGTTGAGGTGTTTCAACTGGCCTATGGCGCGGTCGGATTAGCATGGGTGACAGCGCCGACCAAACTCCCAGTGGTCAAACAAATTTGCGATTGGATTTATCCACATATTGCCCGCAATCGCTATCGTCTCTCGAATCGTTTCTCTGGGGTCTTGTTCAAGATTGCCCGTGATCGTGCCGCGGCGCGCGCTGCGAAAAATAGCCGCAAATGCCACGATCAACAATGCTCACGTTGAAAACGCTCATGCTCGCATTTCTTCGATATTGACCCAAGAGAGGCGAGCCAACTCCCATGGAGTGAAACATCATGAATATCCTCATCTGCGGCGCTCAAGGCTTTATCGGTCGTCATCTTTGCCAACATTTACAAGCTGCTGGACATAAGATCATACAAGCGCAACGTCGTCATCCTTCCTCAACTCGAGCGCAAGATATCAAGCCAACGAGCGGCAACCCTGACGACGACGTCGTGATCGACTTTGCCCAAGATGTCAGTGATGAACAATGGCGCAAACGTCTACAAACCATTATCGCCATGCATGGATCTTTAGATCTCGTGATCAATGCAGTCGGTATTTTGCGCCAGACCTCGGGGCAAACTTTCTCGCAAATCCACGCCAAATCACCAAGCGCTCTATTCCGCGCTTGTGCCAAATTAGACGTGAAGGGCATCGTGCAAATCTCGGCATTGGGACCAGCACAAGAAGCGGCATATGTAGAGCAAGGCCTGTCATTATCCGACTACCTCAAAACGAAACGCGAAGCCGACGCCGAGCTCAAACAACTTTCCATACCTTACTTAATTCTCAAGCCCTCTTTAGTGGTTGGCGAGGATGGTGCAAGCAGTCGTTTATTCCGCTGTCTTGCGAGCTTGCCCGTGATCGGATTGCCGGGAGATGGTGAGCAACAAATTCAACCGGTCCATATCGACGATCTTTGCCATGCCGTGACACGCTTTACGCAAGTGATCGCCGCTGGAGAGCATCTACAACTGAGCCTCAACGCAGTCGGTCCCGAAGCGATGTCCTATCGCCAAATGTTGCTGCATTATCGTCAGGCGATGGGCATGCGTGCTCCGCATTTCGTCCCCATTCCTATGTGGGTCATGCGGACTTCGGCAAGACTCGCACAATACTTACCGCAACGGGTGTTTGCGCCTGAGACTTTGAATATGCTTTGCCAACATAATGTCGCCGCGCCCGAAGCCTTCGAACGTTTCATAAAGCGTCCAGTGATTGCGCCAGGGTCATGGTTCAAAAGCATTCCCGCTGAATACTTAGCGCAAAATGCCAACGCCATGTGGACTCATCTCGCTTTACGCTGGAGTCTCGCCATGTTGTGGATAATCAGTGGCATTGTCTCACTTGGATTGTTTCCGCGTGAACAGAGCTATGCCTTACTACAGGCGGCGGGTATTGGTGCTGAATTTGCGCCAACCGTACTAAATAGCGCGGCTTTGCTCGATATTGTCTTAGGCGTATTGAGTCTGACACACGCTTCGCGTCGTCTCTGGCTGTTTCAAATTGCACTGATCATTGTGTATAGCGCCATCATTGCCGCAGCACTGCCTGACTATCTACTGCAACCGTTTGGCCCGATTACCAAAAACCTTCCCATCCTCGCCAGCTTGCTGTTATTGGCACAGCACCAAAGGAAACCCTCATGAACACCTATCTGCTGATCAAGACCCTACATATTCTCAGTTCCGTCCTCTTGGTGGGAACGGGTTTTGGTTCCGCTTTCTACTTATTTTTCATCCATCGCAGTAAGAACTTACAAGCGATCGCCGAGGTCAGTCGTTTGGTAGTGCGAGCAGATTGGTGGTTTACAACGCCCGCCGTCATAATTCAACCGCTGAGCGGCCTGGTCTTGATGCAAATGGGCGGCTGGAGTGTTACGCAGGATTGGATACTCGCTGCACTCATTTTGTATACAATTGCCGGTGCATGCTGGTTGCCGGTGGTGTGGATACAAATCCGACTAAACCGCATTGCCCACGACTGCGTCGATCGAGGCGCTCAATTGCCGTCAGGATATTGGCAGCTCGCGAAATATTGGGAATGGCTAGGCTACCCAGCGTTTATCGCAATGCTGATCACCTACTTACTGATGGTGACGAAGCCACAATTAAGCTAATCAACTAATCAATGGAGCGAAGGCTGCATGGCCTTGCGCTCCGCGAAAAAACACCGTGATTAAAGCTCTTCCGGCTCAGGCAAAGTCAAGCGGCCAGTATGATAGTCATACTCGTACACTTCGCCATAACGTCCCCATTCGACCGCGATTTCCAAGACGCGATTAGCTTCTTCTTCCTTCATGAATTCTTCGAGCAATTCAATCAAGCGTGCTTTTGGCAGACTGGCGCTGGCTTCACTCTCCAGCTTGCGTCGGATATGGGCTGCGAGTGGCACGTACATCAATAGCTGCTGCCCAAACAATTCCTGCTTCACTGCCTGATCTGCCTCGACATAACGCGCGCCGAGTGGCGTCAAACTGATATCGCCTTTTTCAATCACCGCCAGACCTAACAAGCCGAGTGCTTCATAGGTCGGGAACAATTCTTCATCCGACAATTCGGCTTCTTCGGCCAGCTGCGGCAAGTCAGCGCGGCCGTTGAATGGGGTATCGGCCAACAAATCCAGAACACCTTCGATACGACTGATATCGGTATCTGGCAGACGATAGCCGAGATGATGCGCAGCGATATCACCCGCTGTGACTTCTTGCGGATGACGCATGGTCATCAAACCGTAGACCTCATCGATCAACGCCCGCACTTCAACTGACTCGACATCGCGTGGACGTGGCAAGTCGATCTTTACTTCACAACGTACACGACCCGGATCGCTACCCAAAATGATAATGCGATCGGCCATCATGACCGCTTCTTCGATATTATGCGATACGACTAGAATACCTTTCGTGGGGATCTTGCTCTCTTCCCATAATTCCAGCATATCGTTACGCAGGGTTTCGCCAGTCAAAACGTCGAGCGCTGAGAAAGCCTCGTCCATCAGTAAGACATCAGGATTGGTAACCAAAGCGCGAGCAATACCGACGCGTTGTTTCATACCACCCGACAATTCACGCGGTAACGCACCGCCGAAACCAGCAAGACCAATGAGTTCAAGAACGGCATCGGCACGTTCTTCGCGTTCCGCCGCGGGTACGCCTTGCGCCTCTAAACCCAGTTCCACATTTTGCTGTACTGTCAGCCATGGGAATAAAGCGAACGATTGAAACACCATGGCGATGCCAGCGACAGGGCCATAGATCGCTTGTTCACGATAACTCATTTGCCCTTGATCAGCCGGGATCAAGCCTGCCATGATGCGCAACAATGTCGACTTCCCTGAGCCCGACTTGCCCAACAAGGCGACGATCTCACCTTCTTTCAATTGGAAATCAACTTGATCGAGCACTAATCGCGCGCTGCCATCTGCAGCTTTAAATGATTTCGACACTTGCTTGAGGTCGATCAGATTCATACGTGTCATGGTTTTCTCCTACCATATTCGACTGTGCTCTTCATAAGCCAGATCGAACAAAAAAATTCGGTGACGATGCTTCTGTAGTACAAAGAAAAACATCGATACGGGATTTCAAACTTTAGCGACTACGATTTTCAGCAAGCAAATATAGGCGTCGCCAGAAGAATCGATTCAACAACATCACGAAGATACACATCACGCCAATGCCGAGCGCGATACGATGAAAATCGCCAGCTTGTGTCATTTGTTTGATATAGCTACCGAGGCCATCGGCGACTAAAGTCGTCTTACCCCACGTCACATATTCCGCCACGATACTGGCATTCCAAGAGCCACCACTAGCGGTAATGGCACCGGTGATATAACTCGGAAAAATCGCAGGCAGATAAACGCGCTTCCACTTCAACCAGCCCTTTAGACCCAAGTTATCTGCAGCCAAGCGCAACTCATTTGGTATCGCCGCAGCGCCTGAAACCACATTGAATAGGATGTACCACTGCGTGCCAAACACCATCAAGGGGCTCAGCCAAATATTCGCATTCAAATCCCAACTGACCATCGCAAAGACGACGATGGGGAACATCAAATTCACTGGAAAAGCAGCAAGGAATTGCGCCACCGCCTGC
>CAYWNE010000237.1:0-4675 GCA_964459555.1 uncultured Burkholderiaceae bacterium
CTCTTGAAAGTGGGCGGCAGTGCCGTTTGGGCTGTGTTGTGTTCTTGGTGTTGGCAACAAGCCGACCCACTCCAGCCAGTACCTTATGTTGAAGGCGTGATTCAACTTGCAGCGAGCGCAGGCGATTTTGCAATGATCGCCGCTATCATCAGCATCGCGCTTCTGCCCCTTGGATTATTCCTCATCGGCATCAAACGCAGCATGCCTGAATTGATACCGATCTCTCTGTACTACATCGTCATCATGATCTGCGCTTTCCGAGGCCTGACGCCTATGCCTTTATTGGGATTTGGGGCTGGGCCGGTGTTGGGGTATTTTGTTTTGTTGGCTGTGCGGCGGAATGCTTGAGATTGGAAATGGTTTTGCTGTAGTAACAGTGTTGTGTTGCGAAGCTGTGATTTTTTGTTGGGCGGGTGTAACCCACGCCGAACGAACTTTTAGAATAATGCGATGATGAGTTAGGCAGAGAAGATTTATTTGAATGATAAATCGTGAAGAGTTGTCACAGCGCGGGTTGCACACGTCCTACGGGGCTTGGGTTGGATGTTTTTGCGAAGGGAGTCGATAGCATGTCGAACGAGAATCGTAGATCATTGTCGGAGCGAGTTGGAAATTGGAGATTTATATTAGCTTTGCTTGCTAGCGCGGGAATCTATTTTTATTTTATCGATAGCAGCGTAAGATTTCGAGAGCAAATTCAGTTATCTAGTGGTGAAGTGATACTGGTTGATAGATTGTTTAAAACAGAGTCGTTTGGTGAGATTGGTGGGCCGGGCGGGTGGGATGCTAAATTCAATAGTATCGAGGTCATTGAATCAAACGAGCTTGATACTCCACCAATCTGGACGTCTGACGCAGGTCTAATTCCAATATTATTTGATCGAGATCGCAACACTAAAGAGTGGTATCTCGTCACCACGTTTTACTCATGCCAGGCGTGGTATCAGTTAGGACGCCCGAGTTTGCCTTATGCCGAATTTAGATTGCGGAACAACATTTGGCAATCCGTTCCTCTCACGCCGAGCCTAATAGGACGATCGGCAAATGTTTTGACCACAATCAGGAATAAAGAGGAACTGGCGTTGCACACACTTGCAACTAAGCGTGAGCGAATGAGTGATGCAAGAATAGTGAAAAAGTACAGTGAAATCGTAAGCAGTTGGGCTACGGGATGCTAAGCGAATTTATCGCAACCATTATTCAACTGGAGGATCGATGTTCTGATAAAACAGAGATACACAGATCCAACTATTCGCGTACACTTCAAAATAGGCATCACGTTTCGCTATGACTTTCCTTTGTGCAGGTTTGATTTTTTTGCGATGATTGAGTTGAGTTTGGACGTTCGACTGTTGAGAATTTAAAGTGTAGGGTTCAACCGCCCATCGGGGGCCTTTGACGCGTTTTGTCCGAAGTGATAGGAGGGTAGACTTATGCTTCTCGCGCTTTTTCCCTTCTTTTTGGCATTTATTGTTGGCTTCGCTCTGACCAACGCTTGGAGAAATGCGTTTTTTGCGTGTATCGTCGCCTCCTTGGTTGCACCTGTTTATTTCGGGATTTTCATTCTTTTCACAGGTGGTGGTTTTGGGGGAGTGGGGTTATTGATTCTGATTATGTCCATCATTCCGGGTGTGCTTGCTGCGATGCTTGGGGCATTGTTTGCAAGCATCACCAAGCCGAAGGTGCCCAACGGAGATACTAACGCCGTTACTGCTGATCAGATCGAATCCCCTCGTTAAACGGAACAACTCTGAATGACCTCGTGACTTTGTTAGGCTGCTTTGTAGGGCGGGTGCAACCCGCGCCGCTAGGACTTTCAAAATGATACGATGATGCAATCAGAGAAAAACGATTTGAACATTACATTGTTAATCGATATCACAGCGCAGGTTGCACCCACCCAAAGAGGCTAACTCGCCCAACACAATCGATGTTTTATTAGAGTGCGTATAGTTGATTTATGAAAGTAACCAATCCAACAGTTGAAGAGATACGTTCATGGGCGTATTCAAATGAAGACTTACCTCACGATGAATGGGATCTATTTCTTTCGTGGACAAGAGAAGTTGATCTTTTTATTGAACTTGCTATTGATCATCATTGCCCGAAAAAGAGCTTCTTTCTACACATGCTCTATTACATTATCGGGACGACTTTTAGCGAGCCGAGCAAAACTGATAAGTTGGAGCGCATTAGATATTATGCTGAAAGAGGAGCTGCAATAGACCATGGAGCCATCAAAGCATGGCGCCTACACATTTCAGACCTTTTGAGTGGAAGAGAAAAATATAGTTACGACAATTGGCGAGCAGGGCGTCATGCTGGATATCAATTTACATAGCAAGACGCGCCACCCAAAAAACACGATAAGATTTATCCCGAAGTCTTCACCACCATCCCAGCAGGCGTATCCTCAACTTCAAATCCTGCAGCCTTAATCGCATCACGCAAACGATCTGATTCGGCCCAGCCTCTTAAGGCGGGGGCAACCCGCGCGGTCAGGACTTTCAAAATGCTACGATGAGGCAATCGAAGAAAATCGATTTCAACTTTACATCGTCATGAGACATCACAGCGCGGGTTGCACACGCCCTACATGGCTTTCACTGAGAAGTGTCGCTTAACTGAATACCAAGCGTTGATTGGTCGCACGAGCTTTTTTGATTCTTTGTATGCACGATTGATGCTTGTTCTGAATACTGGAGCCAATATTCGCTTCGATGTTAGCGCAATCTTGCCTTAGTTTTTGGAGGGTAAGGGTCTGATTGTGGATTTCTTTCAATCGTTCGCCAGACCAAGCAAGTTGTTGCCCGAGTTTCTCTGCAACGCGTAGACCACCCTCGGAATTTGAACGATTTATAAGAGCTTCAGCGATGGAATTGCATATTGCCTTTCGATCATAGCTGTCCAAAAGATCTGCATTACAAAGATCGGAGGCTGTATTGAAGGAAGGTTTTTTACTTCTTGCGAGCGCGGCGTTCGTAAGTTCGAGTAGACGGTACTGAGTAAGCAAGTCCTCAGACTGAACTCCAATTGAGCGACTGAATTCATTGATACTTGATAAGCCGCTGTTGAATTTTTTTGCTTGCGAGAGATGGAATAAAGCGTTATTGACTCTATCGATCGAAACAGCGTAGTCCTTGCTTTTGTATTCCTCTAATACGTATAGCCAAGTCGTTCCGTTGGTAGGATCTCTTAGAGCCCACTGTTCAGCGGTGATTTGTGCGCATGTCGCGTCACCATTGTTCTCTACGCGTTGACACCCTCGAAATGCCATTTCATACAATCGTGGGTCGTTAGATCGGAGCGCTATCTTTGCCAGCTCATTGAAGTAATTGGCCGCTGCCTTGTCTGCTAGTGATTCGGCTTGCTCGTGACATTGAGCATCGTTACCGCACTGGTCATGTGATTGATCACTGACGCTGTAATACGTTTGTTGTGCCAAGATGAAAAGTGCAGATCCTCTTGCGATGGGGTTTTGATCACTCTTCTTTGTGTCGAGAAGCCTTTTGAGGTTTTCGTTGCTTGCAGATGATTGCGTGTTGGATTCCGTGTTGGTTAGTTGGTCGGCAATTACTTTACAAACTTCATCGTCGCTTGCCTTGTCTAAATCAAAACCTCGATCAATTGTGCTAGAGTTGGGCGATCCGCCTACAGCGCCTAGCGAGGTGATTTCCTGAGCTTGAGAGGGAGGTCTATCCGAAGCGATGATCGATGTTCCCGAATCTCTTTGATCTGTCGATGGTTCCGTCACAAAAGCCAGAAAAGCTAAAACTAGCAGGATAGAAAACACTCCACAGTACACATAAAAAGTTTGTCTTTGCATCTCTTGAAGTCGACTAACACAAATTGGAATGTTTTCTTTAGCCTGCTGATTTGATTAATTATTGATAAAGGTCTTACCCCGCCGCCTTCACCACCATCCCAGCAGGCGTATCCTCAACTTCAAATCCTGCAGCCTTAATCGCATCACGCAAGCGATCGGATTCAGCCCAGACTTTGTTTTGACGCGCGAGCTTGCGTTGCTCGACCAGTTCTAGAATGTGCTCGGGGATTTCGGTTTTCTTCGGTTCCCAGGCTTTCAGGTTCAGACCTAGCATTTGATCGAAATAATCGAGCGTGGCTTTTTTATCGGCGTCGCTGACATTCGACTTCAACATCTCCCACATCACGGCGATCGCTTTGGGTAGATTCAAATCTTGATCGACTTCAGCTTTGAAGCGGTCGGCGTAGTCTTGGTTGATGCTGCCGCCTGCAGGTAAGTTGAAGTAAGTTTCGCGCAGGCGATTCAAACCGGTTTGTGAGGCTTTTAAGGATTCCCAGCTGAAGTTGAGTTGGCTGCGATAGTGAGCTGACAAACACAACCAACGATAGGCGAGGGGATCGATGTTGTCGTCGATCAGTGTTTGCAAGCGTAAGAAGTCGCCGCTGGATTTGGACATCTTGCCGGCATCGATTTGCAGGAAGTAGCCGTGCATCCAGAAGTTCGCCAAGCGGGTGCCGTGGCAGGCTTGGTTTTGCGCGATCTCATTGCTGTGGTGAATCGCTATATGGTCTTCGCCACCGCAGTGGATATCAAACCATGGTTCCAAATATTTGGCCGACATCGCCGAGCATTCGATATGCCAACCTGGGAAACCGCGACCCCATGGGCTATCCCATTCCATTTGACGCG
>CAYWNE010000238.1:0-4628 GCA_964459555.1 uncultured Burkholderiaceae bacterium
CCCTGACAGTATTGTGTTGGAGACTGGTGCTGGCACGGGGCGAGATTCAGAGTTGATTGCCAAGAGGCTGGGGCCGGACGGAAAATTATATATCCAAGATCTTTCGCCGGGTTTTCTTGCAAAGAACTTGGAGAAGTCTGCAGGATTCCCATCCAAGGTGGAGCCCGCACTCGCAAATGGCTACTACCTTCCATTCGCCGACAACAGTTTTGATGCATGTTTTCACTTCGGTGGCATTAATGCGTTCGGCGATATCAAGCGCGCCTATAAGGAAATGGCAAGAGTTACAAAGCCAGGTGGGAAAATAGTAGTCGGTGACGAAAGTATGCCGCCTTGGCTAAGGGAGACTGAGTTCGCAGCGATCTTAATGAATTCCAATCCGGAGTTTCGATATGAGTTACAGCTAGACAAACTCCCTGTCGAAGCACGAAAGACGAGAATTGAATGGATCATTGGCGGGGTGTTTTATGTCATTGATTTTGAAGTCGGAGTCGGTGAGCCGAGCGCTGATTTTGATTTTGAGATACCTGGTGCGCGTGGTGGAACACACCGGAGCCGTTATTATGGGCAGCTCGAAGGAGTAAAACTTGAGACAAAAAGAATGGCAATGGCAGCGCGTTTGAAGTCAGGAAAGAGTATGCATCAATGGCTTGATGATGTGGTGCGCGCAGCTGCCAATAAGGAACTTGGAGGAGAATGAAGTGCGCGAGGACGTGATGTCATCGAGGCCTACGACGCTAGTTTTCCCGGCAACAAATCAGGGCGCTTGGGATTATGTTGAAGGTGCATTGGAAAGGGGCGAGTCTGTCTGTTGCGCTGCCTCAGGGCATGGACTAACAATCGGCGAGTTCGGGCTCCAAGTGCAAGCGCTACCATCAATATACGACGAAAATTTTTTGGACGAACTAAATCGTTTGGTTGAACGTGATTGTGTCGCTAGAGTCTTCTGCCCAGTGTTAATGGTGCATGATCATATTAAGCGCTTGATCATTGAGGGGAAAATTCGACTGGAGTTAATTGGAGATTCGCCAATTGCGTTGCAAATGAAGAGGCACGCTAGGTTGATGTCAAAAGTGCGCTCACTTTATCCTTTTTTTCGTTCATGCGATGTTCGAACTGAAGCTGTTCAAGAGCTCGATTTTGCGTCAATGCTTAGAAATTCAAGTTTGATTTACGGTGAGTCGAATGATGAGAAACTCACTGCGATGTTCTCGGTAATGAGCAGCGCGCCAAAAGGAGACGTTATCGAGATAGGCTGTTTAATGGGTAAATCGGCGTTTGTTATGTCGTATGCCTCACAACTGTATGAGCTTGGTTCATTCTTGAGCGTTGATCCTTGGAATTTTGGTGAAGCAGTTCAACAAGATTCACCCGAGAGCCTTAAGGAAATGGCGCATGTTTGGGATCTTGAAGTGCTAAGAGAAGGGTTTTTCATCCATACGCTGCAAACTTGCCACGCTCAGCATGTGCATCTAAGAAAGCCTTCAAGGAATGCATTCGATGATTACATGAGTGAAGCTGAACTACAAGATGTGCGTGGAAACAAGGTTTCTTATGTTCGAAAGATTGCGGCAATTCATATCGATGGAAATCATGACTACGAAAGCGTTAAACTTGATTGCGAATTATGGCTCACAAGAGTGCAAGCAGGGACGTGGTTGATTCTTGATGATTATCTTTGGGCGCACGGAGATGGCCCTTATCGCATAGGGAATGCATTACTCGAAACTGAATGGCATCGAATTCGTCGCGCCTTTGTTTGTGGGAAGGCTCTATTTGTTCAGTTCGAGAGCTAGAGGTCAAGAAGAATATATAGGGTGAAATGATGCGAGTGGAAAAAATATGTGCGGAAGTTCTTGGTGTGCCGATAGATCGCTTGGTTGATTCTCAGGTGCTCAAAGAATTAGATAGTTGGGACTCATTAGCTCACATGATTTTGATTACGCGAATTGAAGATGAATTTCAAATTCAAGTTACGGGCGATCAAATTGCAGATATTCGAACAGTCGGCGATATCAAAACAGCACTCAACGCCGTCGGGGCTGTTGTATGAAAATCGGTGGCTCGACAATATTGGTTACAGGTGGAGGGCGCGGCCTCGGCCGCTATTTTGTTGAGCATTTTCTTGTTGCTGGTGCAAAACTAGTCGTTTTGGAGAGTAATGAAGAATTATGCATGGAGCTGAGAACCGCGTTCCGAGATTCACTACAAGCTTTCAACTGTGATGTATCAGATCCTGATCAGGTCGAACGGGTATTTGAGAAAATCAAAGAGTTGGGAATCAAAATCGATGTCTTAGTGAACAACGCTGGCATCATTCATAACGAGCTCTTGGTGAACTTGGCTTCTAGGTCACAGCGAGTTCATTCGCGAGAAACGTGGCGGCGGGTGATGTCGGTTGATCTTGATTCGGTATTCTATGTGACAAGCTGCGCAGTCGATCAGATGCTGGCCAATCGAAAAAAAGGCATTGTATTGTCCATCAGTTCAATCGCAGCACAGGGCAATGCCGGTCAAACGGCTTATTCGGCAGCAAAGGCTGCAGTCATCGCCATGAGTAACACATGGTCGAAAGAACTCGGTGCACTTGGTTTGAGATTTGTGACGGTGTCGCCTGGATTTATCGATGTACCATCAACGCGTGCCGCATTGAATGACGCCAGTATCGCTAAACTCCAACAGCAAACATCATTGCGTAAGCTGGGAACAGAAGAAAGCGTTTATCAAGCATTGTGTTATGCCATCGAGAATGACTTTGTCACTGGTACGAATCTTGAGGTCGATGGTGGTCTCGTTTTCTAAGAGGCGTCAAAATGCCCTACAGTTCTAATTTAAACCTCGCTTGGAGCAAGCTTGTTGATCGATTCTCTGATCGAAACGCACTCTACTTTCCCGAAGATGATCGTGCAGTTACATACCAAGAACTTGGGAGTATAAGCACGCAAATTACCCGCTATCTTCAATCGCAAGGGTTGCAACAGGGAGATGTGGTGGTGATGTTAAATGATAAGTCAGAGTACGGTTACGCTTGCATGCTAGCGTGCTTACGTTTAGGCGTCATTTATGCGAATCTCGATATTAACAGCCCATGGGAGCGCGTTTCCAAAATCATCGGAAACTGCGCGCCTAAGTTCTTGCTGTGCAGTTATCCAAGTAACTTCGATTTAAAAGCTTTATGGCCTGAGTGCCGAACGCCTTTTTTGTCAGCACGTGATGCAGAAGCTACACAGTTCGAGAAGAGTCTTCCGGATATATCGCGATTGGCAGGAAACGCTCCTGCATACATCATGTACACATCAGGTTCGACTGGAATGCCAAAAGGGGCTGTCATGTCCCACGCGAACTTGCTTTGGTTTATTCAATGGTCACAAGATCGATTTGAGATCGGGCCGAATGATATTCTTACAAATGTCAATCCGATTTACTTTGACAATTCTGTTTTCGATTTCTTTTCCGCTTTGTTTTCGGGAGCCTGTTTGGTTCCCTTCACACAAGAGCAAGTGCAGGATGTTCGTAAGCTTGTAAGCTTCGTTGAAAAGGCAAAGTGCACGATTTGGTTTTCTGTTCCATCGCTCTTGGTATACTTGCTCACGACGCGTTCATTGACGCGAACAAACTTCACAAGCGTACGCAAGATCATATTTGGTGGCGAGGGATTCCCTAAGGCCAAACTCAAGCAACTCTATGATCTATTTGGTGATCGAGTTCAGCTTGAAAACGTGTATGGCCCCACGGAATGCACCTGCATTTGTTCAGCGTACACAATTTCTGCGGCGGATTTTGATGATATGCAGAATTTGGCTCCTCTCGGAATTCTTGCGCAAAATTTCGACTTTGAAATTTTGAACCTCGAAGATACAAGCGATACAGGAATGGGAGAGCTCTTTCTGCGGGGGCCACAAGTAGGCCTCGGATACTACAATGATGTTGAGCGCACTCAGCGCGCCTTCATTCAGAATCCAAAGCAAGCGAAGTTCTTGGAACTTGGTTATCGCACCGGCGATTTGGTGCAGTTAGACGCTCGTGGATTCTTACACTTTAAGGGGCGTGTCGATTTCCAAATCAAGCATATGGGATATCGGATAGAACTAGAAGAAATCGAAGCAGCACTGTCGACTTTGCCGCAAGTCGATGAGTGTGCAGTGGTATATCGAAAGGATAGTCATGGATTTGGTCAGATTATCGCAGTGTGGGCTGGAGAACGCGAGGGAGAGGGCGATTCGACAATTCTGGTAGAGCTCGGCAAACTCCTACCGAACTATATGCTACCTAAACGAGTATTTCATTTGGCGGAGTTGCCAAAAAATGCGAATGGTAAGATTGATCGTATTCAAGTCCAACAACTGATCCCAAACTAACAGGGGGGGCATTACTTTGCCACCACCACGCGATTTTTCCCGGTTGTCTTCGCTTCATACATCGCCTTATCCGCGCGTTTTAATACCGAGTCTTGCGGCTCGTGTGGGGCACGTAGAGCAACGCCGGCGCTGAATGTAATGAATAAGCGTTGATCGTTGGCGGTGAAGAAGTGTGTCGTCAATTCGCGCTGCACTCGGGTCATGGCTTTCGCGGCTTCTTCTAGGCTAGTTTCTGGCATCACGATCAAAAATTCTTCGCCACCATAGCGG
>CAYWNE010000239.1:0-4558 GCA_964459555.1 uncultured Burkholderiaceae bacterium
GCACCGTACATGGGAGTGGCGCCACCGGGCTTGATGATTTCATTTGCAGCACCGGTGAATGGTGGAGCTGGTGGCGTGGTTGGTTCTGATGTGTTCTTAACCAAGATCGTCGAACAAATTATGACGATTAAATTGGCAGGCGGCGGCTATGCCTTCTTGCTTGATAAAAGCGGCCAAATTTTGGCCCATCCAGATCAAGGCAAGGTCATGAAATTTGCCAAGGACATGACCGCTGATCTTGCCACAGATAAGTTGGCAGAAGCAGCTAAACGAGGGGATCCATGGCTAACTGAGATTGATGGTAAAGCGAATTTCCTGCTGCTACAAAAAATTTCAGGCTCCGATATTTATCTCGGCTTAGTCATTGATAAATCAAAGGCGCTTGAAGCTCTCGATCATTTGGTGCTGACCTCTGCCGGCGTCTTGTTGTTGGTATTAGCCGTGTTGTTACCCTTGACGACTTTGTTGGTGGGGCGTTTGCTGCAGGGCTTGCAACATGTCCGCGATGCGATGACAGAAATCGCCGAGGGCGGCGGTGGCGATTTGAGCCGACGCATTCACGTCGATGGTGAAGATGAGGTGGCGCAAACAGCCCATGCGTTTAATCAGTTCATCGATCAAATTCAGTCTATGGTTGTCGATGTGCGTGCAGCGACCGAATCGATTGAAGTCGGAGCATCGGAAATTGCCAACGGCAATATGGATTTGTCCTCGCGAACCGAGCAACAGGCATCGACCTTGGAAGAAACTTCGGCTAGCATGGAAGAGTTGACCAGCGCCGTTGCGCATAATGCGGAAAACGCTAAGGAAGCGAACAAGATGGCGGAGAATGCCTCTGATTTGGCATTCGAAGGCGGCAAGGTAGTCGATCAAGTTGTGGTCACAATGCAGGGCATCACCGATAGTTCGAAGAAGATTGTGGATATCATCAGCGTGATCGAGGGCATCGCTTTCCAAACCAACATCTTGGCTTTGAATGCGGCGGTTGAAGCTGCACGCGCTGGCGAACAAGGTCGAGGCTTTGCAGTTGTGGCTAGCGAAGTTCGGATTCTGGCGCAACGCAGTGCGGCCGCGGCGCAAGAAATTAAAGCACTGATTAACGACTCCGTTGGCAAAGTCAATGAAGGCTCTGTCTTGGTCGATCGTGCTGGTGCCTCAATGACGGGCATCGTCGATGCGATTAAACAGGTTGCCGCTGTGATTAGCGAAATCACGGTCGCGTCGGCGGAGCAAAGTGACGGTATCCAACAAGTTAATCATGCGCTAGAACACATGGATGAAGCCACCCAGCAGAATGCAGCTTTGGTTGAAGAAGCAGCGGCGGCGGCAGGAGCACTGGAAGAACAAGTGAGAGTATTGAAAAATGCGATGTCGGCGTTTTCAGTTTCGAGCACAGGGCAGCAAGCCAAATCTAAACCGGCAGTTCGCGCGGGATCTATGAAACCTATGCGACTTGAGTATTAAGTCTCAAAGACGAGAGACGTTTGAAACTAGAGGCCACCTCGCCGGAAAGCGAGGTGGTTTTTTTTGAGCTAATGGAGCACAAAAGCCTTCCCGATTAACTCGAAAAACGCACCCTTTAACCCATGAATTCGCAGTTTGGTCGTATCGCTCCCACAAAGGGACATGTAATTGTTTAGGATTTCGTCCAGTCAAAGTTTTTCCGTGCCGCTGAGAGCACGCATTTAGTGTATTATGCTTGTTCGAATCAAAAACATGATGGAGAAAAAATGAAAACAGTTTGGAAAATGCGTTTGATGGCGAGTGCTTTGGTCAGCGTTGGAATGCTGAGTACGACAGGTTTGGTCTTTGCAGAGCAAGGCAAGGCACAGACATCGACGCAATCTTCAGCGCAATCTTCAGAGCAAGTGAGCTCACCATTAATCAAACAACTCGATGCAATTGCGAGTAAGTATTACCCCGCTGATCAGCCAGGCGCAAGTGTTCTAGTGATGAAGGAGGGAAAAGTTTTGCTGCGCAAAGGCTATGGCTTGGCCAAAGTCGAAGACAAACAGGTGATTCGTCCCGAGTATGTTTTTCGTTTGGGCTCCATCACCAAACAATTCACCGCTGTCGCCATTATGCAGTTAGTCGATCAGGGGAAACTGTCTTTGGACGATCCATTGACGAAGTTCTTTCCAGAATTTACTGAGACTGCAAAGAAAGTCACGGTCGAGCATCTATTGACCCACACATCTGGGATACCAAGTTATACGAGTAAGCCCGGTTTCATTGCCATGATGGGGCAGGACAGAACCGTTCAACAGATGCTGGAAATGATGCGTCGCGATCGCCTAGAGTTTGAACCAGGAAGTGCCTGGAAATACAATAATTCAGGCTACTTCATACTCGGCGCGATTATCGAAAACGTTTCGGGTGAGACCTACGCGGACTATGTGGCAAAGCATATCTTTGAACCATTGGGGATGCGAGATAGTGCTTATGAAGGCTATGCCCGAAGCAAACAAACATCGGTGTCGGGTTACACGGCAAAAGATAAAAATTTTCAACTCACGCCAACCATTAGCATGACCATTCCGTACGCGGCGGGGGCATTGACATCGAATGTCGATGATATGGCAAAGTGGGATAGTGCGATCGCTAGTGGAAAACTCTTGAAAGCAGAATCTTGGAAGCGAGTATTTACGGACTATCGATTGAGTTCCGGGCAAACGACGAACTACGGATATGGCTGGGAAATCGGCGCGCTCGAAGGGAAGAAGATGTACGCGCACAGTGGCGGCATTAATGGTTTTCGAACACATGCGTTAAGTTTGCCGACTGAGAAAATATACGCAGTCGTCTTGGTAAATGCGGATTCAGGTGTAGCAGATCCTGAGGTCTTGGCATCACGGCTTGCGGCAGCAGCGATGGGCAAAACGATCCCTGAATTTAAAGCAATTCAACTCGATACTAAAATTCTGGATCAATATGTCGGTGTATATAAGATTGATGAAAAGAATCGGCGTTTTGTGACACGTGAAGGCAATCAACTCGTCATGACGCGTAGCAATGGTCCAAGGACGGTGTTTCAAGCGTATTCGGAAAACGGATTCTTCCAAAGCCAAGATTCTCTTCTACGCGTCGAGTTTAACAAGAACGAAAGAGGGCAAGTCAGCGAGCTGCTTGTTCACCAACGCGGCAATATCACTGCGCACTCTCGTCTGGATGAGGCATTGCCACCGGTCGAGAAAGCCTTTCCAATGAGTGCGGCGCAATTTGATCGCTTTGTTGGCGAGTATGAGTTAATGCCGAACTTTGTGTTGACGATTCGGCGTGAGGGCGATCGGTTTCTAGCGAAGGCCACCGGACAGGGTGATACGGTATTGATGCCAATCGCGTTGGATACCTTGAAGTCCGATAGCGTGAATGCGACTCTGCGCTTTGTGAAAGACGCCAACGAACAAATTACCCACCTGATCTTGACGCAGAATGGTGTTAGTCGCGAGGCAAAGAAAATTAGGTGATCGTATTGATACAGCTTGAGTTTGTATTTTTATAAGTTCGTTTTGGGCCCACTTTTTAGGTTGGCAAAATTTCGCACAAACGGTCAAGTTTGCGAAAGAGTTAGCGAGTACAGTTTGATTGTGACTCACATTTCTCACTATCTAAAGAAGTAGGGCTCGATGATGCATTCGAATTTATCAATTAATAGCTTTCTGAAAACGGCAGGACTGTTGCTTCTATGCGTGTTCCTGATCCCGCTGCTATCAGCATGCCAAACTGTCAGTGTTGGTACAAGAGATTTCATTGTCTCAGATGCGGATCTATTGAAACGCCAGCAAAAAGTGCCGGAGAAGTCCTACACGAAGCTCATCGAAAAGTTGCCTAGCCTAGCGTTTGAATCTCTTGGCTTCGATATGATCGACGGCACCAGGCTCTCTGGAATTGTATACAGACATCCCAATGCTCGTGGTACGGTACTTCTCTTTGGAAACAATGCTTTCCGAGTGGCGCAGCAGGGACATGTCCTGATTCGGGCACTTAAAGATTATCCCGTGAACATCATACAGTTTGATTACCGTGGCTATGGAAATAGTGGAGGCGAACCGAGCGCTAGTTTGATGAAGTCAGACGCCATTGAGGTTTTTGACCAGGTTAAGACGCAATTTACTGGTCCGATAATTGTCCATGGACATTCGTTTGGTAGCTTCGTGGCGTCTTGGCTTTCAACACAACGTCAATTAGATGGACTCGTGCTGGAAGGCGCAGCGACCAGCGCTGAGGAATTGCTTAGAGATATGACGCCGTGGTATGCGAAACCTTTCGTACGATATGAGATTGAGGATGCTCTGAAGGAATACGATAACCGAACTTTTCTCAAGAAATTTTCTAATCCCTTCCTGATACTCGTCGGTGAGAAGGATGTTATGACTGCTCCATCTCATGCAAGGCAGATTTTTATGTCGTTCGATAACTCAAGAAAGTATATGAAGGTGATCGCTGGTGCTGACCATATGAGCGCTATGCATCAGGTTGAGGCAAGCTTAGCCTACAAAGAGTTTCTAACACTCGTATTAGATTGAGGGAGAAAAAATGAATATATTGAAATGTATCA
>CAYWNE010000240.1:0-4544 GCA_964459555.1 uncultured Burkholderiaceae bacterium
TTACGATTCGTTCGACCTTTATCGCCGGCTTCCCTGGTGAGACAGAAGAAGAATTTGAATATCTGCTGGAGTTCCTCAAAGAGGCGCAAATTGATCGCCTTGGTTGCTTCGCATACTCGCCTGTTGAAGGTGCAACGGCCAATGAGATTGAAGGCCAATTACCGGATGAAGTGCGCGAAGATCGCCGTCGTCGTGTGATGGAATTGCAAGAGCAGATCTCGCGTCAGCGTTTGCAAGCCAAAGTCGGTAAGACAGTACGGGTTTTGATTGATAGCATCGATCGCAGCGGCGGCGTTGGCCGTAGTGCCGCTGATGCACCAGAGATCGATGGCGTAGTCTATGTGAAACCACCTTATGAGCCACATCGCAAACTCAAAGTCGGAGAATTTGTCGACGTTGTGATCACAGCCGCTGACTCTCACGACTTGTGGGGCGAAGCAGTTTAGATCAATTGAAGTACAAAGAAAGCAGGGGCCTTGGGCCCCTTTTTTCTAGTGAGAATCAGATTGTCTTTTCTCATTTTTCCTTGAAACTTAACCATAATGTCTAATCAGATGAGCAAACCAAGCAAAGGCGTTAGTACGGCCCTGGTGCATCCTAGCTACCAAGCCCCCTCGGGATTTTCTGCATTTCCACAGGCGATTCATCACGCTTCGACAGTTTTGTTCAAAGACGTCGAGAGCATGCGTTCTCGCAGCTGGCACAATAAATCGGCGTACACCTATGGCTTACACGGCACACCGACCAGCTTTACGCTAGAAGGGCAGTTGGCGGCAATCGAAGGCGGCGATCATTGCGTGTTGGCCCCGAGCGGCCTGTCAGCGATTAGTTTGGTCAGTCTCACCTTTTTGAATACTGGCGATGATGTCTTGATTCCAGATAATGCCTACGGTCCCAACAAAGAGTTTGGAGAGTGGCTCAAGCATAGCTTCGGTATCAGCGTGCGATATTACGATCCTATGATAGGTGCTGGTATCGCCGAATTATTTCAGGATAATACCAAGCTGCTGTGGACTGAATCACCGGGCTCCGTATCAATGGAAGTGCCAGATTTGCCAACGCTCTGTGCCGCCGCTCGCGATAGAGGCATCATTGTTGCGCTCGACAATACCTGGACTGCTGGATTAGCTTTGAAACCGTTCAAGCTCGGCGTTGATATCTCGATGCAAGCGCTGACCAAGTATCAGAGTGGCGGATCTGATGTTTTGATGGGGGCGGTAATTACACGCGATGTCGAACTCAATAAACGTATTCTGACGACGCACATGCGCCTTGGCCTCGGCGTCGGCATGGACGATGTCTATCTCGTGCTTCGCGGTTTGCAGACGATGAAGTTGCGCTTCGATGCCCATGATCAAGCAGCGCGTAAGGTAGCGGCTTGGTTGAAACAACGCCCTGAGATTGCGAAGGTCTTGCACCCAGCATGGGAGGACTGCCCTGGGCATGAATTCTGGAAACGAGACTTTACCGGGGCCGGCGGGCTATTTTCAGTTTTGTTTGACGCCAGTATTCCTGAGGCGCAGACCGATCATTTCGTGAACAGCCTCCAGCTTTTCAAGATTGGTTTCAGTTGGGGCGGCACGCATAGTTTATGCGTTCCTTATCGCATCGAAAAAATGCGAGCAAGCTGGAAAGACCAAGGTATTCTCGTGCGCTTCAATATCGGCTTGGAAGATCCTGAAGATTTGATCGCGGATATTGAACAAGCATTGGAGAAAATGGTCGAAGCTAAGTCGTAGTCGAATTGCTTGATCGTGTCGGTTCGTCGTATACGCGAATGAATTTGTAATAGGTTTTATTTGGTTTGGGAGAGTCTTGTGAGTGTTGTGATTCGAAATGCAGTGCCAGCAGATGCTGCGATTATTCGTAACTTTGTGCTCGAGTTAGCCATCTATGAAAAAGCTGAGCATGAGGTGAAAGCGTCCGTAGAGGATATTGAACGCAGTATTTTTGGACCCGATTCGCCGGTGAAGGCTTTTATCTGTTTGAAAGATGAAGAACCAATAGGCTTTGCCGTGTACTTCTACAATTATTCGACGTGGCAGGGCCGCAAAGGCATGTATCTCGAAGATTTGTATATCTCGCCCAAGCACCGTGGAATAGGTGCGGGCAAACTCTTGTTGCAGCATTTAGCGAAGATTGCTGTCGCTGAGGGCTGTGGTCGTTTTGAATGGAGTGTCTTGGATTGGAATCAGCCAGCCATTGATTTCTATCATGCCGTTGGCGCCAAAGCGCAATCCGAATGGGTTAAGTATCGCTTAGCCGGTGACGACCTGACAAATTTCGCGAACTCCTAATTTACTCAAAGAAGCAAACCTCTCGACAAACGTAGAGATTGTTGGCGAAATCTTGAAGCATCCATAAGGAAAAAACGGCAAGCCCTTCAAGGAGCTTGCCGTTTTTCTTTGTGACTACGATTTGCTTTAAGCAGCTTTGATCACTTACTTGCTGCGGATGCCGCTGCCTCGCTAGCTGGTGCAGATGCAGCACTTGCGGCTGCCTCGGGGGCAGGTACAGACGCTGCAGACGCTGGCGCTGCTGTCGCGGAAGCTGATTCAGCAACGCCATGGCTTGCGCCGGCTTCACCGGCCATGTCCATCTTGTCGCCAGATTTGAAAATGAAGAACAAAGCGACTGCTGCGAAAACTAAGAATGCTATTAGTGCCTTCCACATAATTGACTCCTCTTTTAGGTTTGAAAAATTTGTTATGACATCGCGTGGCTTTTTATTTTCGTGATGTCCGTGATCTGTCGAAATCTTCGTGTTGGTATTATCGCCGCTAGTAAAAAAGGGATGATACCTTTCGATATCATCCCTTGATCTAGCTCAGTGCATAAACGCTTTGCTGATTACGCAGCTAACAACTGACGCAACACGAATGGCAAGATGCCGCCGTGTTTGTAGTAGTCAACCTCGATCGGTGTATCGATGCGCAACAGAACTTTCACTTCTTGTTTGCTGCCATCCGCACGATTGATCACCAAAGTCACTTGTTGTTGTGGTTTGATGTCGTTTTCGATGCCTTTCAGATCGAAAGATTCGTTACCTGTGATGCCCAAGGAGTCAACGCTATCACCGGCCAAGAATTGCAAAGGCAAGACACCCATACCAACCAAGTTAGAGCGGTGGATACGTTCGAAGGACTTAGCGATCACCGCTTTTACGCCCAACAATTGTGTACCTTTTGCCGCCCAGTCACGAGAAGAACCTGTACCGTATTCTTCGCCACCGAAGATCATGGTTGGTGTGCCTTCAGCAATGTATTTCATCGCTGCGTCGTAAATCGACATTTGTTCGCCACTTGGTTGGAACAAAGTTTCGCCGCCTTCTACGCGTGAACCATCAGCTTTTGCGGGGATCATCAAGTTCTTGATACGCACGTTGGCGAATGTGCCGCGCATCATGATCTCGTGGTTGCCACGGCGTGAACCGTAGGAGTTGAAGTCAGCTTTCAATACGCCATTTTCTTTCAACCATTTACCAGCTGGACTGGATTCTTTGATCGAGCCAGCAGGGGAAATATGGTCGGTGGTGATGGAGTCACCAAACACGCCCAAAGCGCGAGCACCGCTGATGCCAGTTGCCGCCGCTTTTGGTTCCATCGTGAAGTCCGCGAAGAATGGCGGTTCAGCAATGTAGGTAGAACTTGGCCAGTTGTAAACTTCGCCTTCTGCTACACCTTTGATGTCTTCCCACAATTTACCAGGTGCGCCTTTCACATCAGCGTAGTTATCTTTGAAAGTTTTGGAGTTCATCGCGAACTTCATCAACTTATTGATTTCTGCGCTAGTTGGCCAGATGTCACCCAAGTAGATGTCTTTGCCTTTGACACGGCCAACAGGTTCAGTCATCAAATCTTTAGTGACGTTACCAGCGATCGCGTAAGCAACCACCAATGGAGGAGATGCCAAGAAGTTAGAGCGGATGTTCGGATGAATACGCGCTTCGAAGTTACGGTTACCAGACAAAACTGCCGCAGCAACGATATCGTTCGCAACGATGGCTTCGTTCATCGCCGGTGTCAAATCGCCAGCGTTACCGATACAAGTGGTGCAACCGTAAGCGGTGACGCCGAAACCCAATTTTTCCAAGTAAGGCAAGAGACCAGCTGCTTCCAAGTATTTGGTCACAACACGGGATCCTGGAGCCAAAGAAGTCTTGATATGTGCAGGCACTTTCAAGCCAGCTTCGACCGCTTTCTTCGCCAACAAACCAGCAGCCAACAACACACTTGGATTGGATGTGTTGGTGCATGATGTGATGGCCGCGATCAAGACATCGCCGTTCTTCACTTTCACGCCATCAGCATTGGTGTAAGTTGCCTCTAAGTCTTCAGCTTTCTTGTTGAAGCCATTTTCTGCAACTGGTTTGCCGAACAATTCAGTGAAAGTCGATTTCACATTACCGATTTCGATACGATCTTGTGGACGCTTAGGACCAGCCAAAGATGGTGCAACAGTCGACAAATCCAAAGTCAATTCAGTGGTGTAATCGATTTCGCCTTTTTTCGGGATGCCGAACATTTTTTGTGCTTTGAAATAGC
>CAYWNE010000241.1:0-4512 GCA_964459555.1 uncultured Burkholderiaceae bacterium
TTCTAAATATATTCTTCTTGTCAATAAGAGTGGCTGCAATGCTGTTCATGACGCCAGTCTTGTTTGCGGCTTCAATTCCCTTGTCCATACGGGTCTTGTTGATTTTGGCTCTGAGTGTCGCAATCGCTGCGGGAATCGGTCCTGAACATAACTCTTCGCATCTTATCGCATCCGGAGGCGGGGCGCTTATCGTCGCTAGTTTGCGTGAGCTCGCATTTGGGGCTAGTCTAGCCGTCGGCATTTTGATTGGCTTTGCCATGATTTCGATGGCAGGTAGATTGCTAGATGTGCAGATTGGCTTTGGTATGGCTCAAGTGTTTGATCCCTTGACACGCTCCCAATTACCCATTGTGACCGCGTTATTCAATCAACTTGGGGTTATCTTCTTTTTCTTAATCGACGCACACCATACCTTACTACGCGCGGTGGCGTTCAGCGTCGAGAAATTCCCCTTAGGTCAAGCTTGGAGTGTTGAGGGGTTCGCACTTCCGATGTTGAAACATGTGGGAAGCTTGTTTAGTCTCGGCTTCGCGCTCGCGTCACCGGTGGTGTTCTGTTTGTTGTTGGTGGAGCTCTCACTGGGAGTAGTTTCACGAAATTTGCCACAAATGAATATGTTTGTGCTGGGCGTACCGATAAAGGTTATCGTTGGCTTGGCTACGTTGTCGGTGTGGGTTGCCGTCGCAGGTGCATCACTGACGCGGATACATGCTTCGATTTTTCAGACATGGGATTGGATGTTTTCAACTGCATCTCCTGTGGCCGTTCTTCCTCATCAAAGAGGAGGCGCCAATGTCTGAACAAGATCTGGATCGCAACGAAGATGCAACTCCGTACAAATTGCAAAAGGCGAGAGAGAAGGGGCAAGTTGCGAAGAGTGCGGATATGGTTTCTTTGGTCGTCTTCTCCGTAGCGATGGTGTTTCTTTACTGGCGTGGTTTGGATGGTATTCGTCATTTGTTTCAAGTCGATTTTTTGTTGTTGAATCGCCTCGGTCATGCACAGCTAGGCTCGACTGGTATATGGCAGTTGCTGAGTAGCGTGTTGCTGGCTTTTTTGTATATGTTGTTGCCGTTCATGCTAGCGCTGATGGTGTCGGCTATCGTCGCGAATGTTTTACAGACTGGCCCCGTACTTTCATTCGAACCATTGAAATTTGATTTTTCCCGCCTAAATCCTGCGTCCGGAATTAAGAAATTTTTCTCAATGCGAAGTCTGTTTGATGCGGCCCGCACTTGTCTGAAGTTGATCTTGCTATCTCTCGTTGTGTACTGGGCGCTTAAGTCTCTCACGTCACAATTCTTCCGAGTCGCATCCTATTCGTCGGTGCAGGCGTTGGCCGTGCTATTTGATGATGCCGTATCGATTGGCTTCAAAATGGTACTCATTCTGTTTTTGATCGCTTCAATTGATTTGGTTTATTCGCGTTATGAGTTCGCAAAAAAAATGCGAATGAGCAAACGTGATATCAAGGATGAGATGAAAAATCGGGACGGCGATCCGAGAATCCGCTCTCGCTTGCGGGAGCTACGTCGTGAAATGTTAAAGCGCAGCTTAGCCGCCGCAAAAACTAAAGATGCGGATGTTCTGATTACCAATCCCACTCACATCGCGATCGCTTTGCGCTACAAGCATGGCGCAATGGATTCCCCACAGTTGATCGCCAAAGGCGCTGGAAGCCTTGCGGCTTCAATGCGGAAAGTAGCGGCCAAGCATGGAGTCCCAGTAGTGCCAAGTAAGGGACTAGCTCGCAAACTATTTAAAGAAGTCGATTTTGATCAATATATTCCCCCGCATCTCTATGCCGATGTGGCGCGAATCATGATTTGGGTTTTGGCAATGCGGGAGCGAGCCGAGGTAGCTAGAAGGGAGCTGCATTGATGAACGCCATCGGTAAATTTTTTGGAAAAAATAGCGATCTGGCGCTAGTAGCGTTTGTGCTCTGTGTTTTGGTGGTCTTGTTTGCGCCTATCCCAAGTGCGTTATTAGATTTCTTTATTTTGGCGAACTTTAGTTTCGCTTTTCTTCTTCTGCTTTTGACCTTTTATATGCAAAGACCGGTTGAATTTTCGACTTTTCCGTCTTTGTTGTTGATCGCCACTTTGTTCCGACTCTCGCTGAATGTCGCTGCAACACGTCTGATTTTGTCTCATGGCGATGCAGGGCGAGTAATCGGCGCGATCGGTTCTTATGTCGTTGGCGGAAATTATGTGATCGGCTTGATCGTTTTCTTAATTTTGATCGTTGTCCAATATGTTGTCATTACGAGTGGAGCACAGCGTGTGTCTGAGGTGGCTGCAAGGTTTACTCTAGATAGTATGCCCGGACAACAAATGAGTATTGATGCAGATTTGAATATGGGCTTTATCGATCAAGAGGAAGCGCAGCGCCGCCGTAAGAATTTGGAAAAGGAGGCTGGGTTTTATGGAGCGATGGACGGCGCAAGCAAGTTTGTAAAAGGCGATGCGATCGCCGGCATCATCATTATGCTGATTAATATTATTGGCGGTTTATTGATCGGCATCATGCAGCTTGGTATCCCATGGTCGCAGGCTTTGCAGACATATACTTTACTGACGATTGGTGATGGTATTGTGACGCAGGTTCCTGCGCTTGTTATTGCTCTCGGAACCGGCATCATTGTGACGCGCTCCGCATCTGATGGGAATTTAAGTAAAGAGGTTTTTCAGCAAATCATGTCGTTTCCCAAGACGATGGTGCTGGTCGCATTCGCGTTATTTGGTTTGATGTTGTTGCCTGGTATTCCCGCACTTCCGACTTTTGTACTCTTATTCATCGTTTCGATTATCGCCTACTTTTCTTATCGCCATCATGGTTCAGATGTTACTGAGGCGGAACAAGATGATGTCGCGGAGACCGGCGATGAGAGTACGGCGAGCGATGATCCTTATGCGTTACTGCCGATTGAGCCAATTGAAGTTCACGTGGGTTCGAGTTGGGCTCCTTCTATCGCGAAGACTAGTAGTTTGTTCATGGAACGTATCGCATTATTTCGTAAGCAGCATGCAATGGAATTGGGTTTCGTTTTGCCTATGGTGAAGTTCAAAGATGGAAAGAAACTCGCGCCTAATCGCTACGAAATTCAGATCGATGGTGTAGTGGTAGGTAAAGGTGAATCACGTATTGATCGATTTCTAGCGATCCATCCGAGCGGAGATGTAAGTTCAATAAAAGGTGAAGTTACAAAAGACCCTACCTATGGTTTACCGGCAGTGTGGATAGAAGCAAATCAACGTGATCAGGCTGTCGCCGCGAAGTACACATTAGTGGATGGCGCGACGGTGTTTTTGACTCACCTTACTGAGGTGTTACGTCGCGAATCAGCCACTTTGCTAACACGTTCAGAAACAGAGAAGTTGCTAAACCGCGTCCGCGACAAGCAAGCAAGTTTGGTTGAGGAGTTGATTCCCACAGTCTTGACCGTTAGCGATGTGCAGCGTGTCCTACAAAGTCTTTTGCGAGAGAAGGTTTCGATTCGAAATATTGAAGCCATTCTCGAGACGCTATCAGACGCTGGACGTATGAGTAAGGACCCTGCATTTTTGACGGAAATGGCGCGGCAACGTTTAGGTAGTGCGATTTGTCAAGGACTTATCGGTGAGGCTAATGCACTTCATGTTCTCACACTTGATCCACTGGTTGAAAGTCAGTTCATGTCAAGTGTTGCTGCGATGCGCAGCACAGATGGGGGGCAGAAACCATTTGTGTTAGATCCCAAAATTACTGAACAGTTTGTATCTCGTTTGGTTGGACACGCGGAGCGCATGATGAAAAGTAATCTATTGCCAGTGTTGTTATGTTCGCCGGAACTACGTCGGCATATTCGCATGTTGAGTGAACGAGTTGTGCCGCATTTGCGGGTCTTGTCGATGAATGAAATTCCACAGTCAATTGAGCTGAAATCTTTCGGTGTAGTGGGTGTTTAAGTAGGGTTTCTTTTTGGGATTGGTTATGAATGGTGTTTTAGGTATCACGTTGCAGAGCATGCAGAACGATATGAAGCGGCTTGAAAAAATCGCTAATAACACGGCAAATGTTTCTACGCCGGGCTATAAGCGTGAAATCGTCATCGAACATTCGTTTGGGGATGTAATGACGAATCAAGTGCATGATGCTGTTCAAAATAGGTCTATTCCAAATTTTGTAGAGAGTGTATCTGATCAGTCGGCGGCAACTTTGAAAGCGACTGGGACTAAATTTGATTTTGCAATCAGTGGCCCTGGATTCTTTGAAATCTCGACAAAGAATGGCATCGCCTATACACGAAAAGGAAATTTTCACCTGGATCCCCGCGGTAGATTGGTCACTGAGAGTGGTGATGCAGTTTTGGGCGTCGAGGGCGAATTAATTTTTAAAGATGAAAATGTGAAGTGTGATGGCGACGGACGCTTGTATGCGCAAGAAATGAGTGCTGGCGATGGGCATCTAACAGACCGTATATGGACTCCCCCCAAAGCACAAGAAATTAATCAATATTTCTGGCGCGAGGAA
>CAYWNE010000242.1:0-4423 GCA_964459555.1 uncultured Burkholderiaceae bacterium
TGCAATGTTGCTTTGGATCTCCAGCCGCGATCTTTCAACACTTTTTCGAAGGCTGCACTGGCATCACCGTTTTGCCCCCATTTCAACTGGCTAGCAAGATCTAGTAAGAGCTTGCAGCCGTAAGGCGAAAGGTTTGCAAGTACTTGGCTTCGCAGGACGTGTAAATTGAATGGTATAAAATTTCCGCCGCCCCGCGAGTCTTTTCCTTTTTTTGCCGATATTCGTTTTGCTTGGCTCATCATCTAACTTTCATCAAGGCGCTTTAGGTGGCGATAAACGCCCCATAGTTCGCTGATTGTTAGTCCGTTGATGTCTGCGCCTATGCCAAGGTCAGAAAAGCGCTCTAACAGCGTGCAAAGCTCATGTAAGAAACTTGAGTTCATTATGCCGCCTCCGCTGTTGTGCCGAAGTAGACATATCGAGCCATGCGGTGGCTCTTGCCGCAGTTGGTTGGGTAGTTCCCCCAGAACGTGACGATGTGAAAGCCTCGCCGCCGCAGTGATAAAACCCTTCCGGCTGGGTGCATTATGTCTAGGCGCTCGCGTAAATCTTGCGTGGTTAAACTTCCGCAGCTTTGCAAACCCAGTAATGCGCGTTCTTCTTGAACTGTCGCGTCATTACCTTTATGCTGTTCATTGATTTTCTTTAATGCCTCTTCGCAGCAGCAAGGGGTATTTTTTTTGTCCATGCTTTTTCCCCTTAAGCTTTGCGTGATGCTTTAACGCGATTTTCGATAAATTCCGAAACATCGCTATCGAGCCAACCGACCGCCCGTGCGCCTAGGCTGATCGGCGGTTTGAGGTTGCCTGATTTGACGAGCTGATAGATTGAGCTGCGGGACAATGAAAGGCGTTGCTTTAATTGCGGTAGACGGATGATGTGTTGCTGATTCATTTTACTTCCCCTGATTGGTTTAACAAAGGCTTGCGAGGTGTTTTGCAAGTTGGGGAGAGTGTAAAAAGTCTCGATGTAAGTTAATACGACTCTGCGCTGTTGACTGTGTAGTCTGCCGCGCAAACTGCATAGTGTGCCGTGCAAAGTCCGGGTGATCTATTTCTTTTTGGCTGGCTCCCATTCAAATTTGCACCAATTTTCAATGGTGCGGGGGTTCTTTACCCCATCAAATTTGTAGATCATATCGATAGAAAATTGAGTCCTGTTTTTATAGCGATTAGGTGCGAGGTTTTGCCATTCGTCCCAGAGCTCTTTAACTTTATGCTTTACCCTGCCCGCAGGGGACTTCTGTGCCTTCAATATGGCTAATTCTTTTGCCTTCAGAGACTTTTCATATTTTTCTTTTTCTTCGCTGCTATCAATACCTCCAATAAATGATTTTAGACTTCGATAGTTTTCTATCACTTGATGGCTCTCAAAAATAAAGTCTATTGCCTGTGCAGCATCATTCTGCTCAAATTTTTTGTGCGCTAAATATAGCCAGACTAGACCCAAACTAACTTCGAAAGCGAAAGTACACATATATTCGTCGCCAGTTTGGAAGGATGGTTCGGCTTCACTCATTTGGTCTCGAATGTAGTCAAACCATGTTTCCGCATCGTCGCCAGTGATGCACATTCCAAAAAGTGTGGATTTATTGAAGAGATCGAAGTGGTCTTCAAATATGGATGTGTCAAACATCAACTCTATTTTTGAGTCTAAAGACTCTTCGATATCGAAATAAGTTTTCCAACACATGCACCAAAAGGTTCTATAAGTCGCTTCAATAATGCCAATTTTGTTTGGCAGCTCGAGCTCCTTGAGTAGCATATCGGCGAGAATTTGGGCTTTTTTGCCGAGGTTAAGGTTATCAATCGTATCTGCGAAGTCGCTCGGCAATTTTATGTTTACCACCTTCGATTTTGCTAAGCGAAAATTTGCATCATTTAATGTGGAAATATCCGACATCTTGTCCCCTTGAGCCCATTTAAAACTGAAACCATGCCAGCAAGCAAAAGGGGCAATGCTTGTTTTCCCGCCGTCGCGGTAGGCATGGTTAGACTTGAATTTCTAAGCTAAAGATTTTCCAAAGCGTCCAGCAATGACTTTACCAGTCGCGACGTTATCAAGATAGTCTGCATAGTGCTGCATCATCACTTTCCGTTCATCTAAGAATTGTGCGCGGTCGTAGGCTTCGCCGTAGACATCGCCAGAGGCGTGCGACAGTTGGCGGTCTACGACTTCATGCCGATAGCCGAGGCGCTCTTTGATCACGCCCATCGCCAGAGATCGGAAACCATGTCCGGTCATGCGCCCTGCGTAGCCCATACGTTTTATTGCCGCCAAAACGCCCCAGTTCGTTGCTGGTTGCTCGTGATCGCGCAGGTTAGGGAAGAGGTAGCGGTTATTGCCTGTAATGGCGTGTAGCTCGCGTAATAGCTCCCAGCCTTGGCGCGGCAGAAAAACATGATGATCCTGTTTTCTTGGGTTGAGCTTCTTCTTACCCATTTTCATGCGCTGCCACGGAATAACCCAATGTTCGTTTTCTAAATCGATCTCTTTCCATTCGGTCGTGGTCAGTTCGCTGGTGCGTACAAAGGTAAGAAGCATCAAGCGAAACATCACGCGAGTTGGTACATACATGCGCCCTTCGATCTTTTCGAAGGCTCGCATAAACTCGGGTAGGTCGTCTGGTGTGATAGCTGCGTGGTGTCCTTTCGGTGCTGCTTTGAGTGCGCCGCGCAAGCTTGGTAATGGATCAAATTCCGCTTTACCTTCAGCAATCGCAAAGCGAAATATTTGACCGCAAACTTGCCCTTGGCGTTTCGCCATATCAACCGCACCGCGCTTCTCGATCTCGCGTAAAACGTCTAGCATCAGCGGGGCTTTGATTTCTTTGATTGGCATTTTCCCGATCAAGGGAAAAATATCTTTTTCTAGGCGGTGCAAAACATTAGCAGCGGTTCGTTCTTGCCAAGTCTCGGCTTTGTTTGCGTGCCACGCTCGTGCGATAGCCTCAAACGTGTTGGCATTGTTAGTGGCTTTGGTGATCTTGTTTATTCGTTTGGCTTGGGCGGGGTCAATATCTTGGGTGAGTAATTTTCTGGCTTCATCTCGTTTTTTTCTTGCGTCGACAAGTGAGACGTCATTTTTTCCATACTTCCCAAAGGCTAAGAGTTTTTGCTTGCCGCCGAAGCGGTACGCCATGCGCCAATACTTTGTTCCGTCTGGATTGACCAGCAAGAATAAGCCGCCTCCGTCTGATAATTTGATCGGTTTGCCAGTGGTTTTGGCGTTCTTGACCTGTGTTTCTGTGAGCGGTTTGGCGAGTTTGGGCATGTTTTGTTGGTACCTTTATTGTTGGTATCAGAAACTACCAGCAAATGTACCAACAAAGAAATTGGATGTCTACAAACCTTAAAAACGCTTAGAAAACAAAAAACCCGCTTGCGCACTAGGCTAGAAGCGGGTTTCGTGTACGTTTTCGGATGTCCTAGAACGATGTTCTGGTGGTGATAGGTGGACTTGAACCACCGACCCCAGCATTATGAGTGCTGTGCTCTAACCAACTGAGCTATATCACCGAGAGACCAAGATTATGACGATTTGAGCCGCGAGTGTCAAGCCTTCTCCTGAAAAAACCTTCAGCGCACCGGATAAGCTGTTTTTTGTTTCAAGGATTGCAATCCTCGCATTGTGATGCCGGTACGTGGCTGCGAATGACCTGCTCTTCGCTGTGACCGCACAGAGGGCAAGCCATACGGCGGGCACGTGCAGCCTGTGTTGCGGTTCCGCACGCTTCGCACAATGCACCGGGAACCAGTGCGACCGCGCCAAAGCCCGCTGCCTGACAGGCTGGGCAAGCGGACGCCAGCCGCTGCGCCAGCGCTTCAGCCGCTTGCCGTATCATCGCGTGGCGGGAAGGATTGCGATGCGCCCGCATATCGGTTTCCAGCCAGACAGCGCCGGTTTCCGCGATGATGGCGTCGATGGTGGCTTTTAATACGGCGGGATCGCGGATTTCTTTGTCAAACCACGGTTCTTCAGCGCGGCCGACGATGATGCCGTGTTCCGGAAAACCGGCACGCTGTACAAACTGCCATGCCTGTTCGGAAGCATCGGCTTCCAGCTGAGCGTAATTCGTCAGCGGGCCCTGCGCGGCTGGATGGACTGCATAATTTTTTTCTGCGTCCCACAATGCCAGCACTTCGGTATTCCAAGGACTGACGCCCATATACGGGTCCGGCCCGAAACTGCCTTCACTGCCCAGACCAAAACGTGCGCCATGATGCTGCGCCGCCAGCCGCGCTTTCTCAATGGCGGTATTTACCTGGGTATCAAAGCGCTTCACATCGCCGGTGAAGGTGCCGAGGCTGTCCGTATCCAGAAAGCGGGTTTCTTTGATTTCATAACCAAGCGCTTCCAGTACCGGCGCGACAATCGCGGCTTTTTCATGGAAACCTACCACCGGGACAAGTTCCGCGAGTAT
>CAYWNE010000243.1:0-4205 GCA_964459555.1 uncultured Burkholderiaceae bacterium
AACGCGATGCTATACGCCAAAAGTTGTAATGGTTGCTCAAAATCGTCGGTGCCAGCCGGGCGTGGAGCGGGGTAGAACCCATCATTCAAGATCGGCGCACCGAGGCTGGCAAGATGTAATCGAAGTTGATGTTTTTTACCCGTTTTAGGCTGCAGACGATACAGCGTGAGCTCACCCCGATTCTCGATGATGTCGATCATGGTTTCACTGTTAGGCTCGCCATCGACTTCCTGCATCATAAAGAAACGTTCGCTTTCGATCATGCGACTGCGTTTGAGGAAAGGAAAGTTGATCGTACTTAAACGAGGTGCGACGGCATGATAAGTTTTCTCGATCGTCCGTTCTTGAAATAACCTTTGATAGATACCTCGGCTTTCGGCTTGGCATGAAAACAGCATGACGCCGGCGGTTTCGCGATCCAGTCGATGTAAAGGGCTCAGTTGCTGGTTGCCCGTTTTGTGTTTCAAGCGACTGAGCAGGGTTTCTCGTAAATACTGGCCGCCCGGCGTCACAGGTAAAAAGTGCGGTTTGTCGACCACCAAGAGATGTTCGTCTTGAAACAAGATCTGTTCTTGAAATGGAATGATCGGCTCATTCTCAACTTCACGGTAATAGTAAAGGCACATGCCGCGCCGCACTTCGCTGTTGGTCTGTAAGACCTGACCGGTTTGGTCGACGATCTCCCTATTTTCAAAGCGTGCCCGCCAAGTGGCTTCTGGCACATCCTGAAAGCGTTTGCACAGAAAAGCGAGAGCGTTCTCCCATTGTCCTTCGGGTATCCAAATATAGCTGGGGCTAATGCCGTCGCGGATGGGTAGAGGTGCTTGCACGTGGATGTTTGTAATCGAACAGGTTTGTGGGGAATACGATGGCTTTGACGACGGGATGTCGCTGTGCCTAGGTTTTGACTATTTTACGGCAAGATCTTTATTTCTTATTCATGGTTCAACTGGGGTATGAGTCCGCGATGTTTTGTCTTTGCTGCACGCAACAAGGTAAAATACGTGTTTTGACTTTTCAGGTTGCATGTTTATTGGTTGATTGATTTGCTTATCTTTTAGCTTTTTGTGCATTTTTTTCTGCATCAATGATGTGCCAAATTTCTTTGGTGAAGCCCCAATCAATCATCTAGTAACAGACCTCTCGCAGCAATGACCACATCACATATTCCAACTCCTAGCGCTCCAGTGCGTACTCGTTTTGCACCAAGTCCAACCGGTTATTTGCACGTTGGCGGCGCTCGTACTGCCTTATTTAGCTGGGCTTTCGCCCGCCACTTCGGCGGCACCTTCGTGCTTCGCATTGAAGACACCGATTTGGAACGTTCAACGCCGGAAGCGGTACAAGCAATTATTGATGGTATGAACTGGCTGAATTTGCAGCACGATGAAGGCCCGTATTATCAAATGAAGCGCATGGATCGTTATCGTGAGGTTTTGGCGAAGATGTTGGCGGATGGTACGGCTTACCACTGCTATTGCTCGCCGGAAGAAGTGGAAGCAATGCGCGAACGTCAACGTGCCGCCGGTGAGAAACCGCGATACGACGGCACGTGGCGCCCAGAAGAAGGCAAGACCTTGCCACCGGTGCCGAGCGATCGTAAGCCTGTGATTCGCTTTAAGAATCCTTTGGATGGTGATGTCACTTGGCATGATGTGGTTAAAGGCACGATCACGATTTCGAATCGCGAGCTTGACGATTTGGTGATTGCGCGTCCTGATGGCACACCGACCTACAACTTCTGCGTGGCGGTCGATGACAGTGATATGAAGATCACCCACGTCATTCGTGGCGACGATCATGTCAATAACACGCCGCGTCAAATCAATATTTTGAATGCACTCGGTGCGCCGCTGCCGTTTTATGGTCATGTGCCGATGATTCTAGGTACTGATGGTCAGAAATTATCGAAGCGTCGCGATGCGGTCAGCGTGATGGACTATTTGGACAAAGGTTATTTGCCTGAAGCTTTGTTGAATTACCTTGCGCGTTTGGGCTGGTCGCACGGCGATGATGAGGTTTTCAGCATGGAGCAAATGATTAGCTGGTTTGATCTCACGCACTTGTCGAGTTCAGCGGCCCAGTTCAATCCAGAGAAATTGGCTTGGTTGAATAACCATTACATTAAAGCGGCAGACAATCAGCGTTTGGCACAATTGGTCAGTGTCGATTTGCAAAAATTGGGAGTCAGTACAGAGGGCGGTCCCGACCTGGCTTTGGTCATTGGTCTCTTGAAAGAACGTGCGAATACAACGGTTGAACTGGCCCAGGCCGCAACTTTGTTTTATCGCGAACCGCAAGCGGATCCAGCTTTAGTGACGCAGCACATTACTGATGCGATTCAACCTGCCTTGCAAGAGTTCACCGCTGGAATCGCCGAAGTCGAGTGGAACAAAGCAGCGATCTCAGCCTTGATGAAATCAGTGTTGGCCAAGCATGGTTTGAAAATGCCGCAACTGGCGATGCCATTGCGTTTACTGCTGACGGGCCAATTGCAAACACCTTCAATCGATGCAGTGATTGAATTGTTTGGTCGCGAATGTGTAATGCAGCGTTTGGCTAATAATTAATCGAGTCGGTCGCGAAGCCCAAGTTTGACCAGCAATCAGCTTTACAACTTTCGCGAGAACTTGCTATACTCTCGTTTCTGTTTCGTGCGGGGGTATAGCTCAGTTGGTAGAGCGCTTGCATGGCATGCAAGAGGTCAGCGGTTCGATTCCGCTTACCTCCACCAAGCGAGACAAATTTCAGTTTTGAACAAGATCTGCAAAAAAATGCTTGCCAAAACAAAGAAATGAAGTATATAATCTTGGTCTTACTTGATCGCGAAACAAAAAATAAATCGCCAAAAAAGTAAATAGGTCAGCAGTACGGACAAGTTTTGTCCCCATCGTCTAGAGGCCTAGGACACCACCCTTTCACGGTGGGTACGGGGGTTCGAATCCCCCTGGGGACGCCAGATAAAAACGGCTCAATTACAGATTGAGCCGTTTTTTTTCGCCTCGGGTTTCCTGCATGATGTTTTCGCGCCCAGTCACAACTGTTAGGATAGCGATTCGATGTGGGACTGGTAGTGAAACATCAGATCGATGTTGGCATTCGACCGAGGCTAGACTTCAACACACAATGAAGAGCGAGAATAATGAAACCATATTTAGTGGGTATCACTGGGGGTAGTGGCAGCGGCAAAACGACTTTCATCCATGCTTTGATGAAATTAATGCCGGCCAATAGTGTTTCTTTGCTCTCGCAAGATAATTACTACAAGACGATCGACCAGCAAACACGCGACGAAAATAGTGTCGAGAATTTTGATATCCCCAGCTCACTTGATCTCGATAAGTTTTATCACGACGTACTGCGTTTGCGTGATGGTCATGATTTGGCGATTAAGGAATATACCTTCAATCGTTCAGACATCGTCCCCAAAACTATTCACATTCCTGCGGCTCCAGTCGTTCTATTGGAAGGTATTTACGCGTTACATCATCAGGAATTAAACGCCATTGTCGATTTGAAGGTCTTTATTGACGCTGATGATCAGCATCGCTTGCAGCGTCGTATTCAACGTGATGCAGTCGAACGGGGTTACGATCAAGAAGACGTGATGTACCGCTTGAGCCGTCATCATCAACCCGCATTTCAAGAATACATTCTGCCGCATCGAAGTAAAGCCGATGTGGTGATTCCGAACAATCACCATTTCGAAAAAGGCTTGGAAATGCTCGCGCATTTCTTACAATGGAAGGCGCAAGAGCGTAGTGGCGCATAGTCGATTGATTGGTCAGCCGGAATTGGATAGCATCGATTGACGTAGTTCAGTTACTGACCTGTCGCAATCAGATCTCAATGACATCGCATCAATAGCCTAGGCTTTGGGGGGAGTTTCATGCAAAACGATCATCAACCAGCACGTGTTGTCGTCGTTGGAAGTGTCAATATGGACTTGGTGTTCAAGATTCCACGCATGCCTGCTCCCGGCGAAACCTTGATGGGACAAAGTTTTCACCAAATTCACGGTGGTAAAGGCGCCAATCAGGCGGTGGCCGCGGCGCGTCTTGGGGCTCACACAACGCTACTGGCTTGTGTTGGCGATGATGATTTCGGACGCAGTAGTGTCGCCGCATTGAGAGATGATGGCATCGATACTAGCTTGGTACATCAGGTGGAAAATTGTGCGACGGGAGTGGCTGGGATTTTGCTTG
>CAYWNE010000244.1:0-4136 GCA_964459555.1 uncultured Burkholderiaceae bacterium
TATCCTTACGATGTCAGCGATGAATTCATTCGCAATTACGGCGCTGCGGGTATTATTTTGTCCGGTGGTCCAAGCAGTGTGACTGAGGGTGATACGCCTCGTGCGCCGCTTGCAGTGTTTGATGCAGGCGTTCCGGTTCTCGGCATTTGCTACGGTATGCAAACCATGGCGGCACAGCTCGGTGGCCAAGTAGAAAACGGTAAGGTGCGTGAATTTGGTTATGCCGAAGTACGTGCACGTAGTCACACTAAACTTTTGAATGGCATCGTTGATTTCGTGACACCTGAAGGTCACGGCATGTTGAAAGTGTGGATGAGCCACGGCGATAAAGTTAACGAAATGCCGCCTGGCTTTAAGCTGATGGCGTCAACAGAAAATTGCCCGATTGCGGCGATGGCTGATGAAGATCGTCGCTTCTACGCGGTACAGTTCCATCCTGAAGTGACACACACCGGGCAACGTGAAGCGATTATCGGCCGCTTGGTGCACGAAATTTGCGGCTGCAAATCCGATTGGAATATGCCTGACTATATCTCCGAGGCGGTGGCGTCGATTCGCGCCCAAGTTGGTAGCGACGAGGTGATTCTTGGTTTGTCAGGCGGTGTTGATAGTAGCGTTGCTGCGGCATTGATTCATCGCGCCATTGGCGATCAGTTGACTTGCGTGTTTGTCGATCACGGGCTCTTGCGCCTTGATGAAGGCAAAATGGTCATGGAAATGTTCGCCAACAATCTTGGCGTCAAAGTGATTCACGTTGATGCGACCGATCAGTTTATGGGCCATCTTGCTGGCGTGACTGATCCTGAAGCGAAACGCAAGATCATCGGCCGTGAATTTGTCGAAGTATTCCAAGCTGAGTCTGGCAAGTTGAAGAATGCTAAATGGTTGGCACAGGGTACGATTTACCCCGATGTGATCGAGAGCGCGGGGAAAGGCAAAAAAGGTTCGCATACGATCAAGAGCCACCACAATGTAGGTGGTTTGCCAGATACCTTGAATTTGAAATTGCTCGAACCTTTGCGCGAATTGTTCAAGGATGAGGTCCGTAAGCTCGGCGTGGCGCTCGGTCTGCCACACAGCATGGTCTATCGTCACCCATTCCCTGGACCTGGTTTGGGTGTGCGTATTCTCGGTGAAGTGAAAAAAGAATTTGCAGATTTGCTGCGTCGCGCTGATGCGATCTTTATCGAAGAACTGCGAAACACTTATGTCGATCCAAACGCTGAGAAGCCTCAGACTTGGTACGATGCGACCAGTCAGGCCTTCGCGGTGTTCCTCCCAGTGAAGTCGGTCGGCGTTATGGGTGATGGACGCACCTACGAATACGTCGTCGCTTTGCGCGCAGTGCAAACCCAAGACTTCATGACTGCCCACTGGGCGCATTTGCCGCATGAGTTGTTGGGCCGAGTTTCTAATCGTATTATCAACGAAGTACGCGGCATTAATCGTGTGGTGTACGATATTTCGGGTAAGCCTCCTGCAACTATTGAGTGGGAATAATTCGCCAGCCTTCTTGTGTTTTGTGTGTGAGTTTTAGACGCTATGCCGTTGTTGCTGAGAGTTGCAATGACGCCATAGCGTTCTGCATTTAATAGAATTCGTTCTCGCTATATTTTGGATGCGGGTATTGATAGAATCGATGCAAGTTTTCAGATTGAAAGACCATTTTGAGTTACAGCATTAAAGAAATTTTTTATACGCTTCAGGGCGAAGGCACACATGCTGGGCGACCAGCCGTGTTCTGTCGTTTTTCAGGTTGTAACTTATGGTCAGGTCGCGAAGAAGATCGCGCTACCGCAGTATGCCAATTTTGCGATACCGATTTTGTGGGTACCGACGGCGAGGGTGGTGGGAAGTTCAAGACGCCGCAGGCAGTCGCGGCGCGTATCAATGCTTTGTGGCCTGAAACTTATGAAGGAAGTAAGTTTGTAGTTTTTACCGGCGGCGAACCTTTACTCCAACTCGATGAACCCTTGATCGATGCAATGCATGATGTAGGTTTCGAAATCGCCATTGAAACTAATGGTACGATAGAGGTCCCTAGCGGTGTTGATTGGATCTGCGTGAGCCCCAAAATGGGATCCCAGCTGGTAGTCAAAAAGGGTGATGAGTTAAAAGTGGTGATTCCGCAGCTCGATCAAAATTTGCGAGCCTATGAGGCTTTGGATTTTACCCATCACTATTTACAAGCCATGGATGGCCCCTTATTGCAGGATAACTTGCAAAAGGCGATCAATTATTGCAAGGCGCATCCGAAGTGGAAACTTAGTTTGCAGACACATAAGTTGCTGCAAATTCCTTAGAGTAGTTTTCGTCTTCAATTTGTTTTAGTTTTTTTATTTTTCCGTTTTTGTCGTATAGGCGTTTCATGTTAACTATCACTAGAAAAGTTGAGTTCGATACAGGTCATCGAATTCCCGATCACAATAGCCAATGCCGCAACTTACACGGGCATCGCTATACTCTGTTGATCACGCTCACTGGTGATGTGGTCGATAAAGACGGCGAATCCGATAATGGCATGATCATGGACTTTGGCGATATCAAAGCGCTCGCCAATAAGCATTTGGTCGATTTGTGGGATCACGCCTTTATCGTGTACGAAAAAGATACTGCTGTGCGCCAGTTCTTAGAAAGCATGCCGGGTCATAAGACGGTGGTTATCGATCGTGTGCCTACTGTAGAAAACCTCGCTAAAATTGCCTTCGATATGCTCAAAGATGTGTACCATGATCGCTATGGCCGCCATCTTTCTTTGACCAAAATTACACTCTACGAAACACCCAATTGCTGGGCTGAAATCGACGGCTAAACTTATGCCCGAAATAGAGTCTGAGTCAGTGGCGCCTTCCAATCCACAGCAAGAACAAGACGAATACTTCATGCGCGAGGCTATCGCCCAAGCGCGTTTAGCTTGGGCTGCTGGCGAAGTACCTGTCGGTGCGGTTGTGGTGAAAGATGGCGAGATTATTGCCCGTGGCTACAATCAACCGATTCTTGGTCACGATCCAAGCGCGCACGCGGAGATCGTTGCATTGCGCGCTGCTGGTGAGAAACTTGGCAATTATCGACTACCGGATTGCGAATTGTACGTAACACTCGAACCTTGCGTGATGTGTTCAGGCGCGATGATGCATGCTCGACTGAGCCGCATTGTTTTTGGTGCTCATGATCATAAGACCGGAGCCTGCGGTTCAATTTTGAATCTCTTCCAAGAAGAAAAACTCAATCATCATGCGACCGTGGTTTCGGGGGTTCTGGCTGAGGAATGTGTGCAGCTCCTGAAAGATTTCTTTGCAGAGCGGCGTCGAAAAGCCAGCGAGCTCAAGTTGAATGAGACAAGCCTCAGCGCAGAACACTCGGATTCCGAGTCGACATAGGCGCTAACTTTCGTGGTTTTCTCTCTAGCGTTAAGTCAATATCTCAAGAAAATCCCAAAGCGTAGAGACAGCGCGCACTTTGCACAGTAAACTAGGCGTTTTCATATCCTGTCGACCTGCGGCCATGATACGTTTCCCTCAGCTTCCCTCCACCAATTCGCGACCTCGCATTGCAATTGTTCCCTTAAGTGGTGCTGCAGTGGAAGGGACTAACTTCGCGCTCGGTGAACAGCAATTGCGCGCTGCGGGCTATGAAGTCATCAACTACTATGATCATGCTCAGCGTTTTCAACGCTTTGGTGCCAGCGATGAACAACGCATCGCTTTACTGTATCAAGCCTTAGAGAATCCTCATGTCGATATGGTGATGTCTTTACGTGGCAGTTACGGCGTTTCGCGCATATTGCCGCAATTAGATTTTCAACGTATTGCCGCCAGCAATAAACTCATTATCGGTTTTAGCGATATCAATGCTTTACATTTTGCCTTGCTCGCCAAAACACAATTCGGCAGCTTGTGTGGACCGATGTTTTGCAGTGATTTTGCCTTAGAAAATCTGCGTGATTTTACGCAAACTCATTTCGCCTCGGCGATACAGACGGGAAGCACGGATGTTCGTTTTGAAAGCGACATTGCGCAAGAACTGCAAATCAAAGGACGCCTGTGGGGCGGGAATCTGGCGATGCTTTGTCATCTAGTCGGCACAGAGTTTATGCCGCAGATTGATGACGGCATTTTGTTTTTAGAAGATGTGGC
>CAYWNE010000245.1:0-4114 GCA_964459555.1 uncultured Burkholderiaceae bacterium
CGAATATTTTCTGAACCCACGCTTGGCAAACTAAAAACTTTGACGTCAGCAAAACGTTGCTCCAGCGCTTCCATCATCGGCGTCAAAGTCGACTCCGCCACTTCAAACACCAAAACCGATTTTTCTTCGTGCGGCGTTTGATGAAACAAATGCGAATAATAAGTATCGAGTACCCACGCCATCATCGGCCATGCCATGACGGGGAAGCCTGGTACAAAATAATGCTGTTGAATTGAGAAGCCTGGAATTTTGTTGAAAGGGTTGGGAATTAATTCAGCACCTTGAGGAAACTCGCCCATCTTCAAGCGATGCAAATGATCGGGAGTATTCAAGTCGGCTGGTTTGTCGGCAGTCGATGCCATTTCCATGATGCGTTCTTGAATCAGGCGTTTCGCTTCAGGATGCAATTCCAACTCAAGCCCCAAAGCAGCCGCGGCACATTGGCGAGTGTGATCGTCAGGCGTCGCGCCTATCCCACCGGTACTAAACACCACGTCACCGCTGGCAAAGCTGCGCTTGAGTGTGGCGGTAATACGTTCACGGTCATCACCCACATAATCGGCCCAAGCCAAACTCAAACCGCGCTCCTTGAGTAAAGCGATCATTTTGCTTAAATGCTGATCTTGACGTTTACCCGACAAAATCTCATCACCGACAATAATCAAACCAAATGCCATCTTGATTTACTCCATGAAAAAGGCGTTTTCCGCAAGAGGTGCACCAAGCATCTCTGATCGTTTTACATTTCGCTCAGCTTCGGCGTTTCCGCTTCGACAACGACCTGAGTTTTGCTGCGTAGATCTTGCAAAGCTTGCAGGCAATAGTATTGGAACCAGCAACCGGTATAAATAAAAATCACCAAATATAGCCAGATCGCCACACTGACGAAGAAAGGAAAGAAGGCGACATAAGCTACTGACATCGCGCCGCCCAGCCACAACGCGCCTGGCAAAGTGCCGAACCAACCTGCAATCAAGCCCATCAGTAAAAACGATGCGCGATGCTGTGTGAACAGGGTTTGACGTTCTTCAGCATCAGCGTGCAACGCTAGTGCGTCGTAAGCCATGATGCGATAGGTCAACCAACCCCACAACAAAGGTTGAACAAACACATAGATCGGCGGAAAGAACATCAATGGCAATGTAATAACCCAAAGCACCGTGAATAGGAAGAACGTGAACAGTGAAAAACCGAGGCTACCTAGAAAAGAGCCACCTTGACGGCGTTCAAGGTTTGGGAAATCTTTTTTGGAAACGATGCGAGCCACGGCAGGCATGACGATGAGCCCGATAAACAAGATACAACTCATAATCATCGCTGGCAGTAAAGCCCACATCGTCACCAGCGGAACGATTACCGTCTTTAAAGTCAGCAAGCCTAGAGAATTGAGTAGCTGTGCTGCCGAGCTACCCGCTTCGTGGTTCGTGTAATAGCTTTGAAAGAAATCTAAGATGCTTTGCATACGCCACCACATCAAGCCACCCCACAACAACAGTGAGAGGATCAAGGGAACAATGCTCAGAAGGAGAATTTTGGGACTGAACTGTGCCGTAAAAGCACGGCCCCAAGAACGCAATACAGCTTGTAGATTCATGCAGATGTCCTAGGTCGGAACAGGCTAGCCTCTTTCGATCACAAGCCCGCGAATATGTCATCACAAAAGTTAAGGGCGAATTGGCACCAAACTTCGCAAGATATTCTACCTTGTCTTCTTACCAAGCGCTTGTTTCAACGCCATGCGCGCCAACTTTTAATATCGGCTGGCGTTCTTCACGCTGGCGGGTGGCTCGAAAACCGAGACGCGGTATCCCTCACCGATTTCCACTACAATACGCGTTTTGTTTTGATAAAAAGAGAGATCATCATGAGTCAGATTACGACAGTTAGCGGCTTGCAATACGAAGACAAAGTGGAAGGTTCAGGCGCAGAGGCGACAGCGGGCAAGAACGTTTCCGTCCACTACACAGGATGGCTGCAAAACCCAGACGGCAGCGCGGGCCGCAAATTTGATTCCAGCAAAGACCGTGGCCAGCCATTCGAATTCGCGCTCGGCGCGGGTCAGGTCATCAAAGGCTGGGACGAAGGCGTACAAGGCATGAAAATTGGTGGCACACGTGTCCTGACGATCCCTTCATCGCTAGGCTACGGCCCACGCGGCGCTGGTGGAGTAATTCCACCAAATGCGACTTTGATTTTTGAAGTGGAATTGTTGGGCGTGTAAGCCAATTTCATCGAACAAATTGTCGAACAATTAGTCATACACTTCGACGCAGCAAATTAGTGGGAAGAGCCAATGTAGGAATCGAAACCATCGCGTCTCTTCCCCAACCACCACAGCTATTGCAAAAACCGCTCCCTGTTTCAGCCAAAGTCCATGAGTAGCTTTAAATCTACATATAGCTACAATTTTGCGACAATCAATGTGAGACTCTTTTGTAGACTGCCCGACTAATTATTTTTTACTGGGGAGACGATGCTCACACCACGCCTTAGAGTTCAATTCATTGCGACGAGGATCCTTGTAATTGCGACTTGCATCATGAGCTTATGCGCTTGCGGCGGCAATCAGGAAACCGGAATCGAGACAAGACAAACGCCCGCATCTCCACCAATCAATACCGCAATTATCAACCCCAACCGTAGCATTCCTGGGTTGCGTAAAAATTATCTGTTAAGTGACACTGGCAGTAACTATTTGGTGCGCGCTCTAAGTGATGAGAATGACGCAACGATGATTCCGAGCGCATCGAGCGTGATTTACTTCGATGATATGAGTGTAAACTTGAATATGATAGAGAAATCACGTTTAACTTCTCCCGAATCCTTGGCAAACTTAGTAGAACTATATATCGCCTTCTTCAATCGTATCCCCGACGCCGATGGCCTCGAATACTGGACTGATCAAATGCAGCAAGGACAGTCACTTGCGACAATTGCCGAGAGTTTCTACTCAGCAGGCATTCAGTTTAGTGACCTCACTGGTTACACGGAAAAAATGAGTGAAGATGACTTCGTACGCATCATCTATAAAAATGTTTTAGGACGAACAGGTGCGACTGCGCCACCACAGCAAGACGTTGATTATTGGGCTTCACAACTACGTAATCATCAATTGAGTCACGCCGATCTAGTACGTGCAATGTTGACGTCCGCTCACACCTTTATCAACGATCCACAATATTCATGGGTGGCGCATCTCTTGGATAATAAGAGACAGGTCGGTCTATTTTTCGCCGCAAATCAAGGACTCAACTTTAATTCAGACGAGGAATCGATTGTACAAGGCATGAGAATCGCCGCGGCAGTCACGCCCGACAGTACGACTGCCGCCTTGGCACAGATTGGTGTGAGTCAGAGCCAACTCGACATCAAGCAAGCTCCCAGCAATAAAGCGCTACAAGCACAGGCCGTAATTAACACGCACTGCGTCAACTGCCACGGGCCACGACGTGATGAGCGCGTTCCACCTCTCTACAACCACTTCCTGTTGAACATCTACCTAGACAACATCTACGACGTTGCAATCGTCAAACATAGCATGCCAAAAGAAGGTCTGATTTCGAACGAAGAATTAGCTGCAATCCAAGCTTGGTACACCGAGGCTAAACACTAAAGAGAAGCCTCAGCGTCAACAATTTTCGAAAGCAGCTCGGACTCGCGAATGAATCAAAAGTACTGTGGCAAAACTAGTGCGCAAGCACCGCGAGCCGATGGCAATAACGCCGTTGACCGTTTTTCACCAGGCCAAGCGCAGGCGCAAAACTGCGCTGGCTAGACGTGGAGGCGAAGACAGTGCGAGAGCACGGCGAGCCGAACACAACAACGCCAGCGTCTTTTTCTCGACCCAACCAGCCCAAAGCGCTGGTGCAAAACTGCGCTGGCTAGGCGCCGAGGCGAAGACAGTGCGAATGCACGGCGAGCCGAACACAACAACGCCATTGAGCGTTTTTCACCAAGCCAAGCGCTGGTGCAAAACTGCTCTGGCTAGGCGTGGAGGCGAAGACAGTGCGATAGCACGGCGAGCCGACTGCAATAACGTCTTTCACCGTTTTTCACCAGGCCAAGCGCTGGTGCAAAACTGCGCTGGCTAGGCGCCGAGGCGAAGACAGTGCGA
>CAYWNE010000246.1:0-4103 GCA_964459555.1 uncultured Burkholderiaceae bacterium
GAGGGGCACCCCACCAATCAAAAACCCAGGAGCATAACCGGCGTATTCCAAGATCCACGCCAGCATCGACGAGGTCGTGGTTTTTCCGTGAGTACCGGCCACCGCCAACACCCACTTATTGCGCAGAATATGTTCCCCCATCCATTGTGGACCCGAGACATAGGGCAAGCCGCGATTCAGGATCGCTTCCATCAAAGGATTGCCACGCGAGACAACGTTCCCAATCACAAATAAGTCCGGTTTCAGATCGAGCTGTTCCGGACCAAAACCCTCAATAAGGCGAATACCCTGCTGCTCGAGTTGCGTACTCATCGGTGGATAAACATTGGCATCGCAGCCTGTCACCGTATGCCCTGCTTGTTTCGCCAAGACGGCTAGGCCGCCCATGAAAGTACCACAAATACCTAAAATATGAATATGCATAAACTGCAAAACTTTCTATTGATCAGCGCTCAACGTCCACTGGCGCGACCTTTTGTTATTTGGTCGTTTGCCTATTTGGTCAGGAATCATGCGCTCAAAAGTAAGGCCATCGCAAGAAGCGGAAACGATCGATTTTGAAGCAAGCACCACTCACCACATTTATCCCGTCATTCTACCCGACAGACAGGCTTTAGCCGAATACGATATGATACGCAGATGACAAATTTTAATTTCCCCGAAAACGATAGACTGACGCAATTGCGTTCAGAAATCGCCATGCAAGCGGCACGCTTGATTGCGGAAGAGGGTTGCGAATACAGCACCGCCAAACGTCGCGCGGCCAAACAAGTGCTTGGCAACCAGAAAATCAATGGCAATGTTTTGCCGGACAACCAACAGATTGAACAGGAAGTCCGCGAGTATCAAGCCCTCTTCTATGCTGACACCCAGCCCCAACGCCTGCGACAATTGCGCCTACTGGCTTTGGAGGTCATGGATAAGTTAGAGCAATTCAATCCCTATTTGATTGGTGCGACTTTGAATGGTACGGCCGGCGACCACTCCGATATTTATCTCCACCTCTACACAGAGAATAGTAAGGACGTTGCCATTTTCTTACTTAATTTAGGAATTGACTTCGAAGTTTCTGAACATGCCTATCGACACAATGAGCCACTTGAAACGCTGAGCTTTCTTTACAAGCAGGAAGGCATACATCTGTTAATACATGACTTCGACGACCTCAAACACACTGATCGCAATGAGCGCGCGGATCGTGAAGCCGTCAAGATCTTGCTCGAAGAAAACGCCTGAAGCGACCTTTTTCCGATCGCATTACACAACGATTCCGACTTACAGGACTATTTATGGACAAAAATTTACTAAAAATGGGAATTACTGTCGCGGTATTTTGCGCGGCAGCGGGCGCCTATATCGGCAACAAACGTCTCGAACCCAAAACCCCTGTTGATGGAGCAGTTCAGAAGCTGGTAAGCCTTCAACTCAAAGATAGTAAGGGACAAGTTCAGGCACTAAAACAGTGGCAAGGGAAGTTCTTAGTGGTGAATTTCTGGGCAACATGGTGTAAACCTTGCGTGCAAGAAATGCCTGAACTGGCAGAGTTACAAAAAGAACTCACCGGCAAAAATGTCCAACTTCTCGGCATTGGCATCGATACCCCAAGCAACATCAGCGAATTCGCAGAGAAACACCAAATAAGCTACCCAGTATTTGCTGCTGGACTCGAGGGCACTGACCTTGCCACCTTAATGGGAAATCAAGCAGGCGGCTTACCCTATACTGCCTTAGTCAATTCGGACGGAAAGATTGTCAAAACCTATATGGGCAAATTAAAAATGGAAGAATTGCGGGCGGATATTCAAAAATACAACGCATCTTGATCCCATCAATTTCCGGAAGACCACCATTTCGTAAATACAGGACAGAGTGCTCGGTCCAGCTCGCCTGCCAAGCCGCAAGTCGCGCACTCTTTCATAAGCATCCCTTGATGCGATCCAAACAAGAATTGTCAATAAATATCGAAACGAACGTGCTTTTTTGCTTGCCAAGCAGGTAGAAGTAGCGGCAAAATGCTGCTAACTTCTGCAAATATTCCGACAATATGGCTCAAAAGCTTCTCCTGCTGAACGGCCCCAATCTGAATTTATTGGGCACCCGCGAACCAGCTATCTATGGCTCTGCCACGCTACAAGATATTGAAAATGCAGCAATCCAACAAGCACAGGCTCAAGGCGCGAGCTTAGTTTGTTTTCAAAGTAATCATGAAGGTCAATTGATCGATCGTATCCACGCGGCGCGATCCGAACAGATTGACGCGATCGTGATTAATCCCGGTGGCTTGACCCATACCAGCGTGGCTTTACGTGATGCCCTCAGCGGCGTGGCCATTCCATTTATTGAAGTTCACATTTCCAATATTCATCAACGCGAAGCATTTCGGCATCACTCTTTTCTCTCCAGTGTTGCCAAAGGAGTCATTTGCGGACTCGGTACTGATGGCTATCGTTTAGCAATTGACTTTGCATTAAAAAACCTTTAAATTCTCGCATCTTCACGCAATTGACTCATATTTATACAATAACTTTTGATTGCGTACTTCCCAATAACAGTCGATAAGGCGCTAAAAGCGCACTTTTTCGCACCTCTTTCAGGAGATTTCACATGGATTTAAGAAAACTCAAAACCCTCATCGACCTCGTCGCAGAATCCGATATTTCGGAGTTGGAAGTGACTGAGGGCGAAGGTAAAGTCAGAATCGTGAAATCTGCACCAGCGGCACAAGGCCAAGTCATGATGATGCAACCACAATTGCACCACGCCATGCCAGCACCTGCTGCAGCACCAGTTGCCGCACCGACAGCTGCCCCTGCTGCTGCACCAGCAACACCACCAGTAGTCGAAGGCCATGTTGTGAAATCGCCAATGGTCGGCACTTTCTACCGCGCCGCCTCTCCAGGTTCCGCACCATTTGTGGATATTGGTAAAAACGTCAACAAAGGCGACACGCTGTGCATCATCGAAGCCATGAAACTCTTGAACGAAATCGAGAGTGACTTCTCCGGCAGCATCAAACAAATCTTGGTTGAGAATGGTCAACCAGTTGAATACGGTCAACCTCTGTTCATCATTGGTTGATTGCAGCAGAAGCTTGAATAGCCAGCACCAGACTTTGAAGCTTGATTTTGTGTGACAAAATCTTTCGGATCTGGGCTGCGATCGAGATCAAGCTCACCGACCTCTTAATAGGTCTTAACCTCTGCCAAAGTAAACATCATGTTTGAAAAAATTCTTATCGCCAATCGCGGCGAAATTGCTCTCCGTATCCAACGCGCTTGCCGCGAGATGGGTATCAAAACTGTGGTTGTGCATTCCGAAGCCGACCGCGAAGCCAAGTACGTCAAGTTAGCGGATGAGTCCGTTTGTATCGGCCCAGCAGCATCTCCACTGAGCTATTTGAACATGCCCGCCATCATCAGCGCGGCAGAAGTGACCGATGCGCAAGCAATTCACCCTGGGTACGGTTTCTTATCTGAAAACGCTGACTTCGCTGAACGCGTCGAACAATCTGGCTTCGTCTTCATCGGCCCACGCGCTGAATCGATCCGATTGATGGGCGATAAAGTCTCGGCAAAACACGCGATGATCGAAGCTGGCGTACCGTGCGTACCCGGTTCAGATGGTGCCTTGCCCGACGATCCAAAAGTCATCGTACAAACAGCCCGTAAAGTGGGCTATCCAGTCATCATTAAAGCTGCCGGCGGTGGTGGTGGGCGCGGCATGCGCGTGGTTCACACAGAAGCCGCTTTGCTCAACGCTGTGACAATGACCAAAACCGAAGCCGGTGCAGCCTTCGGTAACCCAGAAGTCTATATGGAAAAATTCTTGGAAAACCCACGCCACGTGGAAATCCAGGTCTTGGCTGATCAACATGGCAATGCGATCTGGCTCGGAGAGCGTGATTGCTCTATGCAACGTCGCCATCAGAAAGTCATCGAGGAAGCACCAGCGCCAGGTATTCCACGTAAATTGATCGAAAAAGTCGGTAATCGTTGTGCAGAAGCTTGCAAGAAAATCGGTTACCGCGGCGCCGGTACGTTTGAATTCTTGTACGAAAACGGCGAGTTCTATTTCATTGAAATGAACACGCGCGTGCAGGTGGA
>CAYWNE010000247.1:0-4091 GCA_964459555.1 uncultured Burkholderiaceae bacterium
TGCAAACCTGAAATCGAGACTAAATGACCGATCCCCGTGCGATTAAACAAAGCCCATTGGCGTTGGCTGATGCCACTCTGATCGCCAATCACTAATGCGATTAAGACTCCGGCATAGGGTCGCTCAACACCGTAATGCAAATTCGCTTGCAGTTTGCTGCGCAAAGCAGAACGGGCACGCTCGATTGCCAGCATCAATCCGGGCACAAACTCTTCGATCAACTGCGGCGGCGCGACGATAGGCTTGAGATCGGCTCGTTGATTGAGCTTGGATGAACTTAAACCCAAATCACCTTCGTCATCAGTCTTGTCATCAGCAGCGGCACTCACGGTCGATGACGCGGGCGGCAAACGCACTGTCGCGCTGGCCCTGATGCCTTGTTCTAACATCCATGCTTCATAATCAAAGGCATAGGGATTGGCATTGCCATGAATCGGTTTTACACGCAAAGTAAAACGCCAACGCTGTCCAGCCTTTAGATCGGCAAAGGATTGAGGATTGGCAGGATGATCAAACCACGACACAGCAAGTTTTGCTGGCAGCTTCTGCTTTGACGACAGTCGAGAAGACTGCTCCACATCGAATTGAAAATGCCATCCCTGAGTCGAACGAGTTGGCAAAGTGGCGATCACGCCTTGCACCTCGATATCCTTACCAATCAATTCATCGGCAAGATTTTCTTGCAAACGATACTGAGCCCAAGCGCCAGCCCACGCCAAGCCCAGCATGAAGGAGAAAAACAGAATTATGAAGCGAGCGAATAATTTGGCGGCTGATACCGCTTGATGCCTGGGATTCGCATCTACGTGCCTAGGTTGGCGCTTTTGACTTTGCCACAGCAAAAAACCAAGTACACCACCTGCCAACACCACTACACCAATATAGACACTGAACGGCCATAGCTCAGCTTGCTGTTGAAGCACCCAAATTCCAAGCGCAAAAGCGAGGATGGCGCTGCGCATACTTAGTCAATTATTGATTGACCTGCATTGACTGCGGCAGTTGCAAAGCTGACGCAAGCCGAGGCAGTACGGCGAGCACATTTCTGGTGGTCTGCCGAGCCGCCTCCTCGATACTGCAAGCACGCAATGCAGCGAGCTCATGCCCGATTTGCGTCAATTCTCCAGGAGTATTGACGCCAGGATGACACCAGCGCGGCGCGATATCTGGTGCATCGGTCTCTAAGACAATACTATCAAAAGGCAAGCCACTCGCTAGACGTCGTAGTTGCAAAGCGCGCGTAAAAGTCATGGCTCCACCAAATCCTAGTTTAAAACCGAGATCAATGAAATGGCGCGCCTGTTGTTCACTGCCGTTGAAGGCATGGGCAATGCCGCCAGGTACTTCAATTCGACGTAAATATTTGAGAATCTGATCTTGTGATTTACGCACATGGAGTAAGACAGGCAAATCAAAATCGCGTGCAATCTTTAGCTGCTCACTATAAAAAAACAGCTGCTTCTCACGCAATGGGCTTGCGCACAAGGCCGGCACAAAGAAGTCCAAACCGATTTCGCCTATACCCAAGAAACGTGGATGCGAACTGCCATTCTCAGCATGCATCAGCTGTGCCACCGTTTCCCTCAGCAACTCTAAATCTTGTTCGTCAGATGTCGGCACATACATCGGGTGTATGCCCAATGTAAAAAAACAAGTGCGATGTTGCTGCGCGAGTTCTTGCACTCTGGCGAAATTTGTTCTGTGGACTGCCGGAATCACAATCGCAGACACGCCCATACGCTCGGCTTCGCCGGCGAGAGCAAGTGATTGATCGGAAAATTCACTGGCATCGAGATGACAATGGCTATCGATCCACATCAATTTTGAGTCCTCCAATGAAAAGCTTGTTGATAAGCATGTCGCAAACGGGAACACGATGCCAGTCATTTCAAGCAAACTTTAACTTTTTCACAACAAAACCCTAGAGAAAGTAAGGCTTAACAATCCAGAAATGATTCCGCGCATCGTGATGAGGCTAAATTCATGTAATGTCCTGAAATGACCGTTTCCCGTCGCCTTTCCGCCTTTCCGGTGCGACTGAGGCGGCGTATGATGCGGTCTATCAAATTCATTCCGATTTCAATCTAACACCAAATTACAGAGGACAATATGCTAGAACTTCGCCCCAATTGTGAGCACTGTAACAAAGACTTAGCGCCTGATGCGAACGATGCCATGATTTGTACTTTTGAATGCACCTTTTGTCTCGAATGCGTCAACACCGTCCTAAAAAACGTCTGTCCTAACTGTGGTGGCAATTTCTGCCAACGTCCCGTTCGCCCGTCTACCAACTGGAAGAACGACAATTATCTAGAGAAATATCCCGCACGACAGTCACGTTTTCATCGCCCAGTCGATTTGGAAGCACACCAAGAGTTACTGAAGCGCCAAGCCGCAATGTCTCAGCCAAACTAATTCCCATGCATATTCAGGCTCAAGCATGAAACCACAAATCGTTTATTTTCTGCTGCTACCCGAGGTTCTGATGATTGATCTCGCTGGGCCTGCAGATGCTTTTCTGTTTGCCAATCGCATCAGTAAGAAACAATTATTCGATATTCGCTACATCAGCGCCACGCCCAGAGTCACGACTTCCTTAGGCATGCCGCTTGCAATTGATGGCACTTTACCCGAGCAACTCGAGGCGAATGCGTGGTTGCTCATTCCGGGTACCTTGTGTCAACGGTTCGATCCGAATACTGCAGCTGCGCGTGCTAGCATCGCATGGCTAAAAAAGATATCCACACCCTCGAAACTAATCTGCATTTGCGCCGGCGCTTTGATTGCGGCACACGCTGGCTTACTCAGAAACAAACGTGCCACCACCCATCACAGCCACCTCGAAGAATTAGCGCAAATTGATACAAGCATCATGGTCGACGAAAATCGCATTTTTGTTGAGGATGATGCACTTGCCACCAGCGCTGGCGTCACTGCAGGTATCGATTTAATTTTGCATTTGATCAGCCAACAGCATTCCGCCAACTTAGCCGTCGAAGTCGCGCGCTCCATGCTGATTTACTTCCGCCGCAGCGGGCAAGATCCGCAACTCTCGCCTTGGTTGATGCATAGGAATCACGTACACCGCAGTGTTCATAAAGCGCAAGACCTGATGAGCCACGATCCCGCCCATCCTTGGCAATTAGAAGAGCTCGCTAACAAGATTGGCACCAGTACCAGGCATCTCACGCGTCTCTTCAAAGAACACACACAGATATCAGTGCACGATTATCTAAACAGTCTGCGACTCAATCTCGCCGATCAATTACTGACACAAAATCTTTGGTCCATAGAACGCGTCGCCGAAGCCGCTGGTTTTGGTTCATCGCGTCAGTTCAGACGTGTGTGGCAAGCCAAATATCAAACTCCTCCATCTCACTTTCATAAGGCAGAAACCAAATGACAATCCAAAACTCAAACGACAACAAGCGTGCTCCCGCCTTACTCTTAGTCGATGTGCAAACCGCCTTTGATGATCCATCTTGGGGGCCACGCAACAATCCACAAGCAGAGAGCCACATCGCCACCTTGTTAGGCGCATGGCGCCAAGCGCAAATGCCCGTGATTCATATTCGCCACTGCTCGGTCGAACCCAATTCGACACTACGCCCCGATAGACCCGGCAATGCGTTCAAGCCGGAAGCCATGCCCATAGCAGGCGAAATCGAATTTCGCAAATCGGTGAATAGTGCTTTCATCGGCACAGGTTTACACGACTATCTACAAGAGCAAGGCATCTCACGCCTAGTGATCGTCGGCATTAGCACCGACCATTGTGTTTCGACCACGACACGCATGGCCGGCAATTTGGGCTATGAAAATTATTTGGTAGGCGACGCCTGCGCAACTTTTGACCGCGTCGACTCTCATGGAAAACTTCATTTGGCACAAGACATCCACGAGATCCATCTCGCCAGTCTCCATCGAGAATTTTGCACCGTGGTTGAGACTGAAGAGATTCTCAAAAAGATAGCCTCATTCGCGTCTTAAGATTGAGAGAACCAAAGCGAAGGAAGCATTTCTTTCGCTTTGCTCAACCTGCGGAATTTAAACAGCGGCGGTCGACTCTTCTGGCTTAAAGCCCCATTGCG
>CAYWNE010000248.1:0-4032 GCA_964459555.1 uncultured Burkholderiaceae bacterium
AACAAACTCAAATTATTGATCTCGGAATCAATATCGACCATGTCGCGACTTTACGCAATGCCCGCGGAACGATTTATCCTGATCCTTTGGAGGCGGCGTTGATGGCGGAAGAGGCAGGCGCCGATTGCATTACCTTACATTTGCGCGAAGATCGTCGTCACATTAAGGACGCAGATGTATTGCGGATTCGTCCAGAGCTACGTACACGCATGAATCTCGAAGCGGCAGTGACGCCCGAGATGATTGATTTTGCCTGCAAGGTCAAACCACATGACGTGTGCTTGGTACCGGAACGTCGTGAGGAGGTGACGACTGAAGGCGGTCTCGATGTCTTGCGTTATTTTGATGAAGTCCAGCGAGCGACCGCGCAGCTGCAAGCTGAGGGCATTCGAGTGAGTCTTTTCATAGACGCGGATCATGCACAGATTGAAGCCGCTCGCAATTCCGGAGCGACCGTCATCGAGATTCATACCGGTAAGTACGCGGATAGTAATGGAGCGGAGCAGGAACACGAATTGCAAAGGATCGCGGGCGCGGTTGATTACGCGATCGGACTTGGTCTCAAAGTGAATGCAGGACATGGTCTCCATTACACGAATACGCAAGCAATTGCTGCGCTACCTGGCATTAGTGAGCTCAATATTGGCCATGCGATCGTCGCTCAATCGATTTTTGTTGGCTGGCACCGTGCGGTTGCTGACATGAAAGCCTTGATGGTGAAAGCGCGCCTCGGCGTTTGATGCTGGGTTGTTTCTAACTTGGAGAGTCTAAAATGATTTTCGGCGTAGGAACGGATATCGTGCGTGTCGCAAGGATAAAAGATGCGATGGCGCGCCACGAACATCGGTTTGCAATGAGAATTCTTGGTCCCGAGGAGCAGCAAATTTTTCATGCACGTAGTGAAAGTGATGTCGGTAAAGGTGTGCGTTACTTGGCGACGCGATTCGCGGCCAAAGAAGCCTTGTCCAAGGCAATGGGAACAGGCTTTCGTGCGCCGATGAGTTGGCATGGTGCACAGTTACTCAATATGGAGAACGGACGGCCGCAATTTGTATTCGATCAAACGATGACAACCTGGCTGGTTGAGCGAAATCTGCGAGCCCATGTGTCGATTACCGATGAACATGAATATGTCGTTGCTTTCGTGATTCTCGAAACTTCTGTTGCTGTTCAAAATGGTGAGCAAGGAAGTCGCCAATGACCACGAAGAGTGAAGTGGCAGCGGAAGATGCACCTAATTCTCGTCAAAAGCTTTTGGAGCATGTCTCCCAATTACCGCATCTGCCTGGCGTTTATCGATACTTTGATGCACAAGGCCAGGTTCTTTATGTTGGGAAGGCACGTGATCTAAAAAAACGTGTCTCAAGCTATTTCTTAAAGAATCTGAGTAGTCCGCGAATCGCCATGATGGTCGAGAAAATCGAGCGCATGGAAACGACGGTCACGCGTAGTGAAGCTGAGGCACTCATTCTTGAAAATAATTTGATTAAGGCTCTCAAGCCGCGTTACAACATTTTATTTCGAGACGATAAGTCTTATCCCTATCTCAAGATCACGAGTGAGCATAGCCCCCGCATGATGTATTACCGCGGTGCAGTCGATAAGAAACATCATTACTTCGGGCCGTTTCCATCGTCTTGGGCGGTGAAAGAGTCGATGCAGCTATTGCAGAAGATTTTCATGTTGAGAACCTGTGAGGACAGCGTTTTCCAGAATCGAACTCGGCCCTGTCTCTTGCATCAAATTCATCGCTGTAGTGCGCCCTGTGTCGATCACATCGATCACGAAACGTATATGTTGGATGTCGAAAACGCTGAGCAATTTCTGCGAGGACGTCAGACTGAAATTCTGCAACGCCTAGAAGAAAAGATGTACGCCTATTCTGCGAAATTGGAATTCGAGAATGCGGCGATGGTGCGTAACCAAATGTCAGCACTGTCAAAAGTGTTGCATCAGCAAAGTATGGAAACCAGTGGCGATGCAGATCTCGATATCATTGCCGTGGTGGTTGAAGGTGGGCGTGCTTGCGTGAATTTAGCGATGGTGCGAGGAGGTCGTCATTTAGGCGATCGTTCATATTTTCCGAGTGCTGTTGAATCCTCACATGCAGCGAAAGAGGGCGAGATTGAGCGTGAGGTGATGGAGGCTTTTCTTGCACAGCACTACGCGGATCAGTTTATCCCTTCACAGTTGGTTCTTAATGTTGAGCTCGATGCTCCGGAGTTGATGTTGGCACTGATGGAGCAATGTGGTCACCGTATTCATTGTATTTACCAACCACAAGAACAGAAACGCGGATGGCTAGAGATGGCGGTCAAAGGGGCTAAGTTAGCTCTGGCACGAGCGCTCTCCGAACAAGGTGCACAGCAGTTACGCACTAAAGCCTTGGTTGAAGTGCTTGAGCTTGAGGTTGAAAAGCTCGAGGAGTTGCGGGTCGAGTGTTTCGATATTAGTCATACTCAGGGTGAAGCAACTCAAGCGTCGTGCGTCGTGTATGAGGGCCATGCTATGCAAAGTGGCCAGTATCGACGCTTCAATATCAAAGACATCACCGGTGGCGATGATTACGCCGCTATGAAGCAAGTCCTGCAAAGACGCTTTGAGTGTTTTTCTGTGCCTATTGATCCTTCCGAAGCGAAAGAATCGGATGGCGATAGAAGAATGCCTCACGTCGTATTGATTGATGGTGGAAAAGGCCAAGTTGAAATTGCACGTCAAGTATTCGTTGAATACGGACTTGATTTGAGTTCGATTGTAGGTGTTGCGAAGGGTGAGGGGCGCAAGGTCGGATTAGAGACCTTGGTCTTTGTCGATGGGCGCGAACCTAAAGAGTTAGGCAAAGAATCAGCGGCCTTGATGTTGATCGCACAAATACGCGATGAAGCGCATCGTTTTGCGATTACTGGCATGCGGGCCAAACGTGCAAAAGCGCGTCAAACCTCTCGTTTGGAAGAGATCGATGGGATTGGTCCAAAACGTCGGCAGCGGTTGTTGACTCGCTTTGGCGGTCTTAAGGGGGTTGAGGAAGCAAGTGTTGAAGATTTGATGACAGTCGAAGGCATTTCACGTGCGCTTGCTGAAGAGATTTATCAGCGACTTCGATAACGCAAATCAAATCTCAAGTACAAACTGTTGCGAAATCGTTCATGCGCAAAAAAAATGCGTTCGTAGTGAACTGGGCAAAATATAATGAGAGCCTTGGATTCGAAAAAATAGAAGAACATGCCTTTTAATTTTCCCATTCTGTTAACCTGGTTGCGCGTTGCCTTGATCCCTTTGGTCGTTGGTGTCTTCTATGTGCCGGATCACTTTCTAAGCCCAACGGAGAAGAATATTGCGGCGACAGCGGTGTTTGTAGTTGCTGCTGTGACTGACTGGTTTGATGGATTTCTCGCGCGTCGTTGGAATCAGACTTCTGCATTTGGTGCCTTTCTTGATCCGGTCGCAGATAAATTAATGGTCGCCGGAGCGTTGCTAGTGCTGGTCCAATGGGATCGTGTGAATGCAGTGATTGCCTTCATCATCATAGGGCGAGAAATTACCATTTCTGCATTGCGAGAATGGATGGCGCAAATCGGGGCGTCAAAATCTGTGGCGGTGAGTTCGTTGGGCAAGATTAAAACTGCGGCCCAAATGGTGGCGATCCCAATGTTGCTCTTCTATGGCGAACTTTTTGGTGTCATCAATACTGCCTACGTCGGTAGAGTCTTAATTTTGCTTGCCGCTCTCTTAACAGTATGGTCGATGTTTTATTACCTACGTCGCGCATGGCCAATGATCAAAGAGAAATCAGAAAATCAAAATCTCTCATAAATCTTGACAACTTTGGTCGGTGCTATATAATGTGCGCCTGTTGTCGACGCGGGAATAGCTCAGTTGGTAGAGCGCAACCTTGCCAAGGTTGAGGTCGAGAGTTCGAGACTCTTTTCCCGCTCCAAGAATTCGTGTTCTGCAGAAATGCAGTATGCAAGCAGTGAAAATGCGGGAATAGCTCAGTTGGTAGAGCGCAACCTTGCCAAGGTTGAGGTCGAG
>CAYWNE010000249.1:0-3981 GCA_964459555.1 uncultured Burkholderiaceae bacterium
CCAAATCCTATCAAGCGGCCGTGGTTGAGACCTTTCCTAGGCATTTTAATGGGCGGATGTGTAAGGATGGAAATTGCCCGTGCGCGAAAAATCAAAGAAGCAATTTGATGCTGCAGATCACAATGCCCATAGATGCAAAACTTAGCAAGTAAAGTCGTGAATCCCTAAGTTCCGGAGTTGGTTGCGCAACTTATTTAAGGCCGATCTATTAATTTGCGAAATACGTCCCTTTGATAGGCCCAGAACTTCTGCAGTGACCTCAGTAGTAAATCCTTGAAAATACAAATATCGCACAATCTTTTGCTCTTGAAATGGAAGCTTCTCAATACACTCGCAAAGTTTGGTTTGAATCTGCTGTAATTCTATCGCCTGATAAACGGAATGGCTTTGCCGAGGTTCAACCTCAGTTTTAATCATCGCTGCATTTTCGAGCATCCATGCGATGGCCTCACTTAAGCACTCCTCCGCCAAGAGCGCAAAAACATTATCTCGACTTTGTTTCGAATCGCTAGGAACGGTTTGCTTTTTTTCTTCTTCATTCTTTTGCCTAATCCGCGCCATCATAGCAACTTGCTGCTGTTTCTCAGTTTGTATTTCAATTTCATTCAGAATTGCACCGCGAATTCTCCTATCTGCAAAGCTCGAAAACTTTACGCCCCGATCAGGTTGATACCTATCGATGGCTTCAATCAAACCTACACGGGCATATTGCAGGAAATCCTCAAACGCTATTTCATCACTGACTCTCTTTGCATAAAGTTGAGCAGAAACGATTCTAGCCAAGGGTAGATAAAAAACGATTAACTTATTTTTACAATCAACCGAACGCAAACGCTGAAACGAGTCCCAGAGTTCGGCCTCAAGTTCAAAAGCTGACTTATTCCGGTCGCCGTACTCGTAAGACAAGAACAATTCCATTAATGAAATGATCCCACTAACGCCTTTAAGATTAAGCTCCACCCATCAACCAAAACAAACATCAAAATCTTAAGTGGTAATGCTATCGACGTCGGCGGCATCATCATCATACCTAAAGCCATCAAAACACTTGAAACAACAAGATCAATAAGCAAAAACGGAAGGAAGATCATGAAACCTATCTGGAATGCTGCACGCAATTCCGAGAGCATGAATGCTGGTATCAGTTGAACGTTGCTCACCTCATCGATTGAGTTTGGCACCTTAGCTTTCGATAATTCAATCATCAATGCCAAATCCTGTTCTCGCGTTTGATGAATCAGAAAACTACGAATAGGTTTACTGGCTCGTTCATAGGCCTCCTTATGTCCAATCTTTGAGGACATATACGGTTCGAATGCCGCCACATTAACTTCTTGCATCGTGGGCGCCATCACGAACATGGTCAGAAAAATAGCAATACCGATCAAAGCAGGATTTGGAGGCGTCTCAGGCATTCCAATTGCGTGCCTTAACATCGACAACACGATAATTATGCGCAAAAAAGACGTCAATGCCATGAGCAAGGCTGGCAGAATTGCGAGTACAGTTAACCCTAGGACTATACGTAGGGACATACTCGCTTCCGAGCCTACATTCTCTAGTGCATTTTCATTATTCCTATTGCTCAGTGTGCCATTCCCTTTCTCTGACAAATGAGTATTTAGAGCAGGTTCATTTGTCCCACCGAAAATCGGCGACTCTAACGAATTCCATACCATCGGTGGGCGCCAGCTTTCTGATTGCAATGACTGTACTTGCTCATTTAAATTTATATCTTCATCGGCAAAGCACGAACAGGTGCTCATCGCCAATAGAAATGCGACGTAAAAAATTCTTCTGGCGATCAGCAAGACCTTTTTCATGGCTGGCCATCCCGATTTCCATTATCGCCATGCAATTCAGTCTGCAAAATGCTGCCAGCAATCATTTCGTCTGATGTGTGAGCACTATCAAGCACCACAACGCCGTTCTCCGAACTTGATATTAGATATTCAGAGTCCTTCCATCTTATGTGATATAGAGTACTCTTAGGATCGAGATGAAGAGACGAGAGCTTCAGTAGATCCATGGTCTCAGACGGGTTCAATGGCTTAGCTAAACCAAGCAAGAATCTCATTTGAGAATTTTGAAAACGCTTATTCCTCAACACCAAGATTCCTGCGCCGCCAACTAAAACGACGACCAATGATGCGATCGCTAGAGACACAAGCGATTCACCGTTTGCAGGGTCGCGGCGCAAGGGGATTGATTCCGGCAATTTCATATCTGCGTGAGCCAGGTTGGTTCCGTCTATTGAACTTTTGTTGCGTGCATACACCGATTGACTCAACGCTACGCAAAGCAATGCTGCCAACAGTAACCTCAAGAGTGTGCCTCTCAAAATGATATCGTTGAGGCTTTTAATTCTCATAGTTCTCATGCGCCAATTCAGTAAGCTCTACCGCAAATCGACCATCCACTGCTACTAATCGCCCTCGAGCGACAACGTGCCCATTCAGGTGTAACTCAACGGGCTGGCGAACCGATTCTTTTAATTCAAATACTTGATGTTCTTTTGCATTAAGCAGTTCCCCAACTGTCAACTCCAATTCGCCAACAACAACCTGCAACTTTGCTTTGACGGACAACAAAGGGCTCTTGCTCTTAATGACATTCCTATTGCGATCCAAACTCTGCCCTTGTGTATCCTCTAAATTGGGGAGCTCAATATTTTGAACGCTTACATTGTTCGACGTGATGAAACCATGTTCGTCTCGAACACTTTGATCCTGCTTGTCAGCTAAGCGATGACTCATGAAATACTTCCTCTAAATATTTGAAACGACGGCTGATAGTTCTACAGCCTTTAGCCCACGGCTGGTGCCGATAAAAGCTTCACATACAGGCTCTTGTTTCGAATCAACCACACTTAATGCCTGATCCAAACGATGTTGAAGAGTTACGATGTCGCCAACACGAAGGGCTTGTAGTTGCCCTAAATCGACCTCACATCCTTGCATTACGACTGCAAGCTTAATTTTTGAAGATTGAATAGCATCCAAGACAGGCGTTCTTTTTGATCGCCGCTCGATTGACGACTGCTTTCGTGCAAGCCCATCGACACCTGCAAGAAGATGTTCGAAGCATTTTGAGTCAAGAATAATTCTAATAATTTGTCTGTTTAACTCTAACCGACAAACATACAATCCAGACCAAATACCTAACCTCTCATCACCAATCGGCCTTGAATTTGCGAAGTGCTGAACGTCAAAAAGGATTGCCAGCATACCCTTGAAATCTGAAAGACATGCTTCGACAATTTCATCAATCATCGTAGTGACCGGTTTTTGCATGCTTGAAATTCCGAACAAAAGTTCTTTCAACGTATGCTTTACCTTGACCAAGTCACCTATCCAAAACTTACCTCCAAGGGTAGTTTCGCATTCAACGAAATCACCAATGTCATCGGTGCCTTGGGCTACAAACTCATATGGCTTCAGCTCACTCAACGTCATCCCATGCTCAAGACTGAACCAATCACTAGTCCATTTCCCTAAGCTTTCTTTTAGTCGAGACTGTACAAAAGTAAGTTCATTTAGATCAAAAGTTTCAAGGTACTTAAGAGGCTTTTTTTCACCCCCAACATCAGTTCGCAATGTCACCTTCACTTACCTTTCATCGCAAACAGTTCCTGAATCATCTCGTTAGCGGTTGTCACAATTTGAGAGGATGCCTGATACCCTCTTTGCATAATAACGACATCACTAAACTCTTGAGACAGATCCACGTTTGAGACTTCAACCATGCCAGATTTCACATTTCCAAACCCGTTACCGCCTGCGGTCCCAAAATGCCAAACCTTGTCATTTGTTGGCTGGAAAAGATTACCGCCGACGGCTTCGACTCCATCAATCGTGTCAAAACGCCCAAAAGCAAGCTTGCTCCCTTTTACCGTCTGCCCATTCGAATACACCAATCCCATCGCACCTGATGTATCAAACGTAATTCCAGTCAATGTGCCCGGCGCATAGCCGTCCTGCG
>CAYWNE010000250.1:0-3956 GCA_964459555.1 uncultured Burkholderiaceae bacterium
AAACGTGGATCGAGGGAGGCGCGATCCAACAACTACAGCATGCTGCCAATATGCAAGGCATGCAGCGCGTAGTAGGCCTGCCGGACTTGCATCTGGGGCGTGGCTATCCGATTGGTGCCGCATTTCTGACGCGTGAGGTGATTTATCCCGCCTTGATCGGTGGCGATATCGGCTGCGGTATGCGCCTCTGCATGACCGATTTGGTTGCCCGCAAACACAGTGCTGAGCGCTTGCAAAAGCGACTTGGCAATATCGATGGTGCATTGGCAGACGAATCGGCGTATTGGCGCGAACAGATTGCGGACAGTGGTTTCCTCGATACGGGTTTTGCTGACGCACTCGGTACGATAGGCGGCGGTAATCACTTCGCTGAAATCCAAGTCATCGATCAAGTGATGGATGTGAAGCTATGCGCGGCGCTAGGTCTTGACACAAACTATCTCTACCTCTTGGTACATAGTGGTTCACGAGGTTTCGGTGGGGACATTTTGCGCCAGCATATCGAGCGATTCCAGCATCATGGCTCGCCCGCAGATTCGGAAGACGCAGCGCACTACTTTGAACAGCATCAACGTGCCTTGGCCTATGCGGAACTTAATCGCAGCTTGATCCAAGAACGCATGTTGGAGCGCCTGCATGCCAGTGGCCAAGTAATACTCGATATTCATCACAATTTTATGCAAAAAGTGAGTGATGGCGAAAACACTTTTTACTTGCATCGAAAGGCCATTACGGCTTTCGGTTATCATCGTGGGCGTATTCGCTTTGCAAATGGTGTGCTTGGGCTAGAGTTGACCAGCACGCTTGATTACCAACAATTCTTGTATTTTGAATCTCAGGATTTGGGCCGTCACTGGCAAGGGTTCGAAGCATCAAACACGCCGCTAATTTATACCAAAGCGGAAATCAAGAAGTGGTGAGAAATATTTGCGGCTGATCGTTAGCACGCGATGCGATTTAAAGAGCCAAGTGAATCCTACTAAACTGACTGCGCAACGCCGTGCGTCAAGCAAATACTGGCGCTTGGAATAGCGCAATCGCAGGTGGCGTAGAGAAAATAAGTTGGTAAATTTGAATGGGGAGATTTGTTCCTTGCGTAGGACACGTATAGGGGGAGTTGACAGTAATCAGGAGTAAATAAAGCAATGCTTGTAGTGCGTTCTGTATCACAAAGCCCAAGCATATAGAAAAGTTAATGTTAATTCGGAAAGCGTATTGTAGAATCGCAAGTTCGCGTTTTGCCTCGTCAACACCTTTTCTGCTTTGCTTTATACAGGCCGTTAATGAAACAAATATCAATTGACAACGTTCTGAGTACTTATCGATTCTATGCTCCTCTTTATGATTTGTTGTTTGGGAGGGTTTTGGAACCAGGCAGAAGAGAGATGATTCGCTATGTCAAGGAACGGAATCCTAAAAGTATCCTTGAAGTTGGAGTGGGCACAGGGCTCACGATCGCAAGCTATCCCAAAACCGATTTGCTGGTTGGCGTTGATGTTTCTGGTGAAATGCTAGAACGCGCGCAAGAAAAAGCCGAGAAATTAAAGATTGAGAACTTACAACTGAAGTTGATGAATGGTGAGTCCATGGAATTCGCAGACCATAGTTTTGACTGCGTTACGGTCCCTTATGTCTTATCGGTTACGCCTGATCCAGCGCGCTTTATTAAGGAAGTCCGACGTGTGTGTAAGCCGGGCGGTGAGATCATTATTCTCAATCATTTTAGTGGTAGTCGCTTCTGGTGGATACTGGAGCGCCTAGTTCGAACCTTCGCGGACAAAGTAGGATTTCGCTCTGACTTTAGTTATGAGGAGCAAATACTGACTCATGACTGGCAGGTAAAGATTGTGAAGAAAGTGAACTTGTTCGGACTGTCGAAGTTGGTGGTGATAGAGAATTGAGAATGGGAAGTAGCTTACGAAGGATTCTGATGGAAGTAGTGCTGTGGAGCACGCTTCTTTCTGTTTTCCTCTACTTCTATGTCGTCGAGCAGCGCATAGACCTTCGGATCATTTCGCATGTGAAAATGTTTGGCGTGCTATGGCTTGGTGTATTGTTGTTTCGTTACATCTGCGTGCGCTTGGTTTCGCATGTTCATATCCGTAGGCTCTTGGTCGCATTTATCGGTAGTGTGTTCTTCTTTACTTTAAGTACCTACTACGCGATGGTGATTGTTGGCCTTAAGGCCTGGGGAAGAGTAATTAGTTGGGATCTGATTAGAAGCTATTTCTTTCAACTACCAAACCTCATCGAAGTTTTGGGTCTTTCACCCGCTCTCGTTGCTCTGATTGCACTGATCGTTTTTGCGCTTCTCGTTTGGATAACTTGGCTGTTTGTAAGACGCTTCGGTTGGCTCGATCAGGTGCTAGATAAATTTCCACGTAGCATCGAAATATCTTTGTTAGCGGCAGCTTTTCTCCTAGTTTTTGTACAGTTGTATAGATTCACAAGTTTGGCAGATACCAAAGGTTTTGAACCATTCGCTTTGACATTTTTTCCCCTTGAAGGGGCAGTCTCGTTTCAAGGTAATGCCGTAGATAAATTGGCTTCTGATATGCGCGAAGCAGCTGAGAAAAAGGCCAGAAAAGAGTATCAGTTAAGCTCGCATCCAAATAAGAAGAATCTCGTTCTTATTGTGGTAGATGCCTTGCGCACGGATCATATGAGTGTGTTCGGCTACCAACGCGAAACCACACCGAGGATTTCTGAAATGGTCGCACATCAGGGGGGGCATTTGATTAGTCAGATGCGCTCTGTTTGTTCAGAATCGGCTTGTGGTTTGTATTCAATAAGCGCCTCTAAATATGTACATCAATTTTCTTCGCACGCGATAACATTGCAAGAAGTCCTGAAGTGGCATGACTATCGAGTCCATATGATCTTGGGTGGTGATCATATCAATTTCTATGGCTTGCGTGACATCTACGGCAAAGTCGATAGCTATTACGATGGCTCGATGGAACGCACGCTTTACGCCAACGACGATCAACTTGTGATTAAGCGACTTGACCAAATCGCTCCATCAGATGGACATCAAACAATGTTTCAATTTCACCTGATGTCAACCCATGTTTTGGGCTCGCGTAACAAACTTCAAGGAGAATTTGAGCCTCAGGCAAACTATCGCTTTCCGCGACTACGTGAAAAAGACCTTAACGGGCAGGCGAGCCCCACTGCTGTCAATTATTACGATAACGGCGTAAGGCAGACTGATGAAGTGATTTATCGACTTATCGACACGCTGAAGCGCAAGCGTTATCTAGATAATGCCGTCGTTGTAATTACAGCGGACCATGGCGAAATGTTGGGTGAGCATAATTTGTTTCATCACGCGAAAACTTTGCATGAGGAGGTGTTGCGTATCCCATTCATCGTTTTAGATTTCGGTGGCAGTACAAAAGAATGGCCGACGGAGCAGCGACTTAGTTCGCAAGTGGATATCGCACCGACGATCTTGGGCCTGCTCAATATCAATCAACCTACTAGCTGGTCGGGGCAAGCTCTTTTCGAAGGAAAGGTGCATCCCTGGATTTTCGTGCAGCAAGGTGAAGATAAAGGATTGTTCGATCAAACGACGGAGCGAAGTTACAAGTACTGGAAAGATGGTACAAGCGGCAGCGAGTATGCTTGCGTCTTTCCTGAAAAAATTCGGCAAGAGTGTCAGAAACTAGCCCAGCCTCCCCTAAGTTCATTGGCCAATTGGCGGTTGTATAGCATGAATCCTGCACTTAAATTGCAATAGGAAAAGCGTACGCTTTTCAATCGGATAATCCGTGCAACTTCCCGTCACTATTGATAGTTCGACTCCTGATCTTGGTACTGATTCGATTCTGATGAGGGGGCATGTGTCGGTATGAATAGAATTCCTTGCTTTGAATTTACAAATCTGGTTACAATAAAAAAGCGCAACAAGGTAGCATCCTCATTACCTCGTTGTTATGGCCAAGAACGATAAC
>CAYWNE010000251.1:0-3902 GCA_964459555.1 uncultured Burkholderiaceae bacterium
ACTTTCTTTGGCGAAGCAAAGAAAGTGAGTGGCCGCCGGGCCACTCCCGGCCAGCGAACGATGAGAATGAATAAATTCACGGATTTCATGACGCAAGACACTGGATTCCTGCCTACGCAGGAATGACAACACAAAGTGTCAGCAGTCGTACAGATTTAATCCGATAGTTGTTCGTTTTGGTTTTGGTTTTAGAAGTTGCTTTTGACTTTAACCCACTTCTGACACTGCCAATTGTGCGAGACAGAAAATGGATCAAGAAAGCTTCGTTGTTTGAGCGAAGCGAGTTTCGAAGCTTTCCCATTTTTTGACTCGCACAATTGGGAAGCCGAAGGCCAGTGGCAGCGTGGTCGCCTTTCTTTGCTTCCTTTCTTTGGCGAAGCAAAGAAAGGAAGTGGCTGCCGGGCCACTCCCGGCCAGCAAACGATGAGAACGATTAACCGACAATCAAAACGAAACCCTCATCAATCCCTTCGTAGAAACGACAAGTGATTAGTTCCCGCCATTAACAACAAGCCCCTCACCCAACGTATAATCTCAAAAAACCAAGCCCACACCACACCATCATGCAACTCATCATCGCCGCCGTCGGCCACAAAATGCCCTCTTGGATCGAAACGGGTTTCCAAGAATACGCCAAGCGCATGCCGCCGGAAATTCGCATTCATCTCAAAGAAATTAAGCCGATCGAACGCTCGGGTAGTAAGACCGCTGAAACCGTGATGGCGCTCGAAAGAGAGAAGATTGAGGCTGTGATTCCCAAGAATGCTCGTGTCATTGCATTAGATGAACGTGGTAAGGATTTGACCTCGGTAGCACTGGCCAAAAATCTCACCGACTGGCAGCAAGACGGGCGCGACGTGGTGTTCGTGATCGGCGGCGCAGATGGCTTGGATGCCGAATTCAAGGCCAAAGCCGATGGATTAATCCGTATCTCAAGTTTAACTTTGCCACACGGGATGGTGCGTGTATTATTAGCAGAACAACTTTATCGCGCCTGGTCGATTACCCAAAACCACCCCTATCATCGGGTCTAAAGCCTATCTATCCTCGCTCGATCTTCCACTGGCAAACGCAACGCCTGCGCTTGCCGCTTGAGGTATTTCAACGAGGTGAGATATGCGTCAATTTCGTATCATCCGATTAATCGCGCTCGCTAGTCTGTTCGCGCTTATTCCTACAACACCAATCGTCGCGCAAACTGCTAACGATGCCATTGACGCCACCAAGGCAAGCATCGTCGAACAACACGATCTCAGCATGCGCGGCATGATCCGACTGGTGCATGAAACACCGGAGCAATTTGAGAAAATCTGGAATGAACGGCGGCGGCAGCAACAGCAAGTCTTAGCGCACAATATGCTCGCCAGCAAAGCCTTGCAGGTGACACAAGAAATTGATTGGCAGTGGGCGGCAGGCCTCATTAACTACCCTTACTTCCGACAACGAGAAACCGGGCAGTCTGTCGCCAATGACTGGCAACCACGCCTACAAGCGTTACAGTCGATTCCCTTCAACGATGAGACTTCACTCGGGAAGCCTTTGTTCGATCAATTGATACAAGCCTGGTTGCACGATGAAGGGGGACGACGGATTAAGCAAGACTCCGCATTGAAGCTCGGCGACAATCGCTGGCTGCGCGCCAATTTCGATGCGCTTGAAGCACACATTCGTAACGCCAAGGTCAAAGCCTATTTTATGGCGAAATTACTGGCGGAGCATATTGACGACAATGGTGCGAAAAACCTCACTGCCATCATCGGTCGCTTTGAGCAGCAAGGCGGTGATGCAGCCCAGGTGACTAAGTTCAGTACCGCAGCCACGCAAGAGATGGCGGAACCGAAAGATCATCGTGCTTTCACTTACCAAAGTGTCGATGGCGTCGATTTGCAAGTCCATGTATTTCAAGCGCTGTCAAACAAAGACGCCAACAAGGAAAAACACCGGTCCTCATTTGGTTTCATGGTGGCTCTTGGAGCACGGGCCATTGGAGTTATTGCCCGGTGATTTGCCGAAGCCTACAAAACCGTGGTTTCACCATCGTGCAAGTGGAATACCGCACTTCGCAACGTTTCGACGGCACGCCGCTTAACGCGCTTGCTGACGCCTACAAGGCCATCGATTGGACAATCGCCAACGCCGCCCAACTCAATCTCGACACGCAAAAGTTGATGGTTGCTGGCTTCTCAAGCGGCGGCGCATTGGCCTCACAAATGGCCATCTTCAATTCAGACAAAGTCAAAGCGGCTGCCTATATGTCTGGTGGCTTCGACCCCGCAAACGATACCTGGTACAACAGTGTGGTTGGACCGCTTCGCGATACCAAAAAATTGTCCCCATTGCGTATGGTTCATGCGAAGAGTCCGCCGCAAATCATATTTCATGCTAAAGATGATGAAATGTGCCCGTATCGCGATGCCGAAGGCCTCCAGCAGAAGCTCAAGGAATATCAGATTAACAATCAGCTGATCAGTTTTGAACAAGGTGGACACTTCTTCGTCTTCAAGAATCCTGCAGACCGCCAACGCATCAGCAAAGAACTCAATAACTTCCTAGATCAGTTGCATTGGTAGATAAGCCAGTAGCACCAACGAGTATTCTGCTTTGCCGCATGGCATGGTACGTGTATTATTAGCAGAACAACTCTATCGCGCTTGGTCGATGACGCAGAATCACCCTATCATCGGGTCTAAAACTGTGCGGCCGCGCCTTGCAACAGGATTTTTGGCCATGGCCCAGCATCAAAAAATTTATCTTGCCTCTAAGAGTCCGCGTCGACGCGAGCTCTTGCGTCAAGTCGGAATCGATTTTGAAGTTTTACTTCTGCGCGACTTGCCACCACGCGGCCCCGATGTCACTGAGCTAGTCTTGCCCGGAGAACTGCCAGAAGCCTATGTCGCTCGTGTAACCCAAGAAAAGGCCGTCGCCGCTTGGAATGCCATGCTGGCACGTCATCTACCGCCACACCCTGTGTTGGCGGCCGATACCACGGTCGTCTTCAATCAACAAATCCTCGGCAAACCGGCTGATCGCGAACAAGCCGTAGCGATGTTGAGCCAACTGGCGGGCAATACGCATTATGTGTTGACCAGTATCGCCGTCAAATATCAGCATCAATTGCTACAAAAAACCCAACGCTCGGAAGTGCGCTTTGCGCCGCTGAGCGCAGAGCAAATCGCTGCCTATTGCGATAGCGCCGAGCCGTATGACAAGGCTGGCGGCTACGGCATTCAAGGCATGGCGGCGCGCTTCATCGAACATATCAGCGGCAGTTACTCGGGCATTATGGGGCTTCCCCTCTTTGAGACCTGCGAGTTACTGCACAGCTTCAAGCATTCTTAAAATCTCGAAACGAAAATCATGAGCGAAAATCTCTTAATCAACATCACGCCGCAAGAAACGCGAGTGGCATTGATGTTCCAAGGCGCAGTGCAAGAGCTGCATATCGAACGCACGCTGTCGCGCGGTTTGGTCGGCAATATTTACCTCGGTAAAGTGGTGCGTGTACTGCCCGGCATGCAATCTGCCTTCATCGATATTGGTTTAGAACGCGCCGCTTTTTTGCATGTCGCCGATATTTGGGATGCACGTCCACAAGGCCATGAAGGCAATCCGAACAACGTACCGCTAACACCGATTGAAAAATTACTCTTCGATGGGCAATCGGTGACGGTGCAAGTGGTGAAAGATCCTATCGGCACCAAAGGCGCGCGTCTCTCAACGCAGATCTCAATCGCTGGCCGTATGTTGGTGTTCTTGCCGCAAGATTCGCATATCGGCATCTCACAGCGCATCGAAAATGAAGAAGAACGCGAAGCTTTGCGCACCAAGGTACAAGGACTGGTCAGCGAAGATGAAAAAGGTGGCTTCATTGTCCGTACCATGGCGGAAGATGCATCTGAAGA
>CAYWNE010000252.1:0-3846 GCA_964459555.1 uncultured Burkholderiaceae bacterium
CCTTTTTCTTCGATGACGCTGATGAAGTCGATTTGCTCGGCAATATGGTCAGTGGCTTTGCACCAGACTTTGGGTTCGAGAATGTTCAGACGTTGGATGTCTTCTTTAAACGCGATGGTGTATTTCTCAGCGATCTCCCACGCAGTTTGACCTGTGCGGCGGGAGCCTTTTTCCATTTTATCTTCGCCATCGTCACCGTCTGAGACTAAGTGACCAACGTCGGTGATGTTGACTACGTGACGCACGTTGTAGCCGTTAAGCTCCAAAGCACGGCGTAAAACGTCTTCGAACAAATAGGTGCGCAGATTGCCGATGTGGGCGTAGTCATACACCGTTGGGCCGCAACAATACAAGCCCACCCAGTCTTGACGAATTGGAGAGAAAGGGCGGAGGGAACGTTCCCAGTTGTCGTAGAGTTGCATAGCCATGTGATGTCAAAAAAGATAAAAACAATATGATGATTTCTCTGCCGTTTGTGCGCTGTGAATCTGAGTTCTCAGCCACGCAGATAGCCCGCTATTATCGCCGAAATTGCTACGCTCTTGCCAGATTCACAGCTTGATGCAAAAGAAATACGCATTTTTGCAATGCGAGGGCGATTTATTTGGCAAGTACTGACACACGCGCTACACTGAATTTATGCTTTTCGGAAACACTCCGATTTCAAGTTTGCCTCTTAAGCTTGTTGTAGGAGATAGGCAAATGAGCCTTACAAAATATACAGAATAAAAACGAGAGACCATCATGTCAGTCCATTACCCCGAAGCCAGCGAGGGCGAATATCAGAGCCATTTTCAACACCTTGATCACGCCACCGGGCGACGCGTTTTGCGCTTTATGATGTGGGTCAGTTTGCCGCTTTTGAATTTGGATTTTAGCCTTCTAGGCATACATCAAATACAGGCTGCTTTGGATCCGCGTGCTGTGGGATTGTTGGTGTTGCGTCTTGCTGTGTGTGCCTATGCGTGGTGGATTTTGCAAGGCACGGGGCGGCGTCAAGACGCGAAGGGATTTGAAGCGCACATTTATCGTTGGGCGATTTTGAGTTTGGCGACACAGTGGGCTAGCAATTGGATTGCGCCCGCCAATTATCTCGCGCATTTCTTGTTTGATGCGTGGTTGTGCTTGATGATCAGCCTCGTCTTGCCTTTGCGTGTGGCTTTGTTGCGGCAGTTATTGTATGCCTATTTCTTCGCATGTTTGGCGCTGGTGTTCGCTAAGCAGTTTCCCTCGGTGTATTACCAATTTACCGTGGTTGTGGCTTTGATTATCAGTGCCTATAGCGGTCAAACAATCGCTCGCCATTTGCATCATTATCGGTCGAAACTACTGAGTGCCGAGTTGGAGTTGCAGCGGCGTGAAACGACCGATCCTTTGACGGGGATTGCCAATCGTCGCGAGTTCTTACGCGTCTCTGAGAATGAATTGCAGCGTCATACGCGTTTGGGTAAGACCTTGTCTTTGCTCGTCATTGATCTCAATCACATGCAGCAGATCAATTTGAGCTATGGAGCGAATGTCGGCGATATGGTGTTGACTGAGGTGAGTAAACGCATCAAACGGGCGACGCGCGGCTATGATTGTGTAGCCCGTTATGGCACGGAAGAGTTTTGTGTGCTCTTACCCGAGGCCGGTGAAGATGTAGCGCATCGTGTGGCTGAGCGCACTCGCAGTACGATTGAGGCCATGCCTGTTGCCGCTGCTGGCAAAGAGCTAAAGATCAGTGCTAGCGTTGGATTCGCAACCATGCTCGCTGGCGAAAACGTCGAACAAATGCTTCGACGTGCCGAAGCTAGTTTGATTAATGAAGCGCGCATTGATGAGGATGAACAGCTACATCCTGCGACAGCATTCGCCTGAAATTTGAGTTCTGCGTTTGTGCAATCCTAGGTGAATGCTTAGTTCAATTCTGTTTCTAAGAACTTCCACACCGATTCGTCCGACATCGCGGCGACATTGATGCGCATGCGTGTTGATGGCAATTGATGTGGGGAGAACAAACTGCCTGGTGCAATCAAGATGCCTTTTTCCAATGCCTTCTCGGTGAGGGCAATGGTGTCGCTGCCGGTGTCAACCCATAAGAACATACCGGCCGGCGTGCGATAGTCGACACTCATCCCCATGCGTTCTAAACGCGAAGTCACCTCATGGCGCGCACTGTCTAGTTTGGTGCGAATACGATCGACGTGTTTGCGGTAATGTCCTTCCGATAAAATTTTATGGACGACACGCTCACAAATTTCATTGGTGGTCAGCGTCGAAAGCATTTTGCGATCAGCAAAACGAATGGCGTTTTGAGGTGAAGTCGCGATAAAGCCAACGCGCAAATTCGCCGCCAAAGTTTTGGAGAAGCCACCGAGATAAATCACACGGTTTAATTGGTCGAGCGAGGCCAAGCGTGTCGCTGGCTGCACGGCAGAACCAGGATGCATATCGCAGTACACATCGTCTTCGACAATCATAAAGTCGTGCTGCTCTGCGGTTTTCAACACTTGAAATGCTTTAGCGGCAGACAGCGAACTTGAAGTTGGATTGTGTAATACCGAATGGATGATGTAGAGCTTGGGTTTATGTAGTGCCGCAAGTTCGGCGAGTTTGGCGACATCAGGGCCATCATGCAAACGTGGAATGCCAATCACCTTCGCGCCTAAAGTCGCAAAGGTGCCAAACATCAAGAACCACGCCGGATCATCGACGAAAATCGTGTCACCCGGTTGCACGTATTCACTGGCGACCAAATCTAAAGCCTGTGTGACGCCATTAGTGGTAACGATTTGCTCAGGTGCGGCGGCGATTTCAATCTCGGCTAACTTCAATTGCAATTGCTGGCGCAAAGGCAGAAAACCTTGCTGGGTGCCGTAATGCAAAAGCAAACTTTGATTGAGACGGCTAACGGCACGTAAGCCATTGGCCACCAATTCACCATCAAGCCAATCGGTCGGCAGGAGCCCGGAACCCGGCATCTTTTGCGGTGGCAGTTGGCGGAACATATTCCGAATCAACCACACGACGTCGGGTTGCTGCGAAGTTGGTAGTACTTGAGCCACCGGGCTCACATTATTCAGCAGCGAGGCACGTTCCCGCACGAAGAAACCCGAGCCTCGGCGCGATTCTAGATAACCATTGGCGACCAAACGGTCATAGGCTTCCACTACCGTAAAACGAGAGACTTTTTGTTCATCAGCGAATTGGCGTATCGACGGCATCCGTGAGCCGGTGCGTAAGAGCTTGTCGTCGATACGGCAAGCGACAGAACGCACGATTTGTTCAACCAAAGAGCCGCCTGAATCACGCGACACCATAGGGCTATTTCCGAGATTGGCTGGTTTAGGCATAAGGTCTCACAGGTTTTGAAAAAGTTGTAAGGGAGGGCTTCGTTGCCATTCTCTGTGGCGATTGGCCTCGTTTCTCGCGGCGAAGCTTGGTGTTGCTAATTGTATTGGTGAAATTGCCGTGACAGTATGAAATCTATTTTTGCAATTGTATTGGTACTGTATAGGTCAATGCAGGTAGGATAGCACATCTAAGATGCATGCAAAACAGCCCCTCGTGTCGTTGTTGTCGCTTCGCATTCGGCTATTTAGTGGTCTTGCAGCGGTATTTGCCGCGTTTGAAGTGGCGTTGATGATGTCAGCGCTTGGTATCTTGGTATTGATGTTGGATTCGCACATGAACCAGAAAAATCCTTCAAAAATCGCTTGAGAAAGGGCAATTTTTGAAGGCTTTTTGTAGTGCAAGGGTGGTCTTCGCCGTTCTAGACTCGTACAATGTCGGATTCGGCAAAATAAAATTTGCCTGTAGAGACCGCTGCACAACTCAAACTTCGACCGTTCGCTACTTTGTGCA
>CAYWNE010000253.1:0-3838 GCA_964459555.1 uncultured Burkholderiaceae bacterium
ATCTTTATTGGAGTTCGATGCAAGACGAACGTTAGAGTTAAAACTATCAGCAGCATCACTTTTCGCGGCCATCACTGGCGCAGCTGATCTGTTTTGAAAGGACGAAATAATTTGTGGCGCCATGATGAAAGCAACCATGACAGCCGCCGCCATACTGGTCATGGCCATATAGCGGGAAGAATTAGCAGCGACTGCATTTGGAGCCGAGGAGCTTGCGATTTCGGCAGGCGCAATCGGTGTTTTCGGCACCAAAATCGCTGGTTCTGCGTCGAGACTAGCCATCACTTTCTTCGTGAAGTCGGTGCTCATGGAAACATCTAAGTCATCGGAACGAAGTACATCGCCGATGAAGTGATATTCGTCCCAAGCTTGCACCAAAGATGCGCGATCGTCGGTGCGCAATTGTTTCAGCAAAGCCTGCAATTGAGCATCGCTTAAGTCTGCGTCGACTGCCTGCGAAATTTGCTGCTTCATCGTATTGGACATATCCATCTTCACTTCCCCGGTAAAAATACTTTATGTTTTATTTTGTTTTGATGCACTTATTAAGTGCCTTTACTTACGCTCATCTTATCAACCGCAATCAACTTTAACGGACATGTTAGCGTCACCATCGTTGATCAATTGCCGTGCCGATTAAGGGCCTCAATTTTTCTGCAATTGCTTCACGTGCTCTAAAGATCCGACTTCTCACCGTGCCGATTGGGCACACCATTACTTCAGCAATTTCGTCGTAACTTAATCCTTCAATCTCTCTAAGCGTGATGGCGTTCCTCAACTCTTCTGGCAACGACAACATTACTGCGTTGACTGTATTCGCGATTTGCTTACTCGCCAACAGCGATTCCGGCGTATTGATGTCACGCAAACCTTCGGCATCATTAAAACTCTCAGCTTCATCAACATCAGAATCTGTCGATGTCGGAGCACGACGTCCTTGTGTCACCAGATAGTTTTTTGCCGTGTTAATTCCAATTCTGTACAACCAAGTATAGAAAGCCGAATCACCTCTAAAATTCGCTAATGCTCGGTAGGCTTTTATAAACGCCTCTTGTACTACGTCTTCCGCTTCCGCATGATCATGGACGAGCCGAGACACGAGCCGAAATAGCTTCCTTTGATATTTGGAAACCAGTAGCTCAAAAGCTCTCTTATCACCCTGTTGAACGCGCTCAACCAGTAATTGATCAATCTCGCGTTCTGTCGTCACGCCCTTGTACCCATTTTTCTTTATTGTTATCCGTATCAACCGACTTGCTTTAGCTCTATGACCAAGGCAGTTTTTGAAAGTTCATTTTCTATGTTGATTTTGCGCAAGATTAGACGATTTGTTCTGAGTCGTGTAAAGAACCAGTACTTTGAGTCTGCGAAAAAGCTGCGCATCCATCGTATCAAAAAGCAAAGGAAATAGGAATCTCTGCCCATCCTCCAGCGCCAATTCAAGCATGATCATAAAATCGTAAGCCCTACTCCCCTTCAGAATTCGCGCTTCGTTAGGCTTAGACGACAAGAACGATGGCTGGTCTTCAAGTATGGCCATGGTGAAGTCGGGACGTATTCGTAACTCAAACGGCTGCGTCATTAAACGCCAAGCCTTCGAGCGAAAAAGTTGATTGAAGCAGAGAACGACAAGAAACACAGCTAATGTGGCGAGCCAAACATGGTTCTGAATAGCGACCACAACTATTGCAACTATACACAGGAGCCCGTGCAGCGACAGGAGATACAGCAGAAAACGTGAAGGCCGACAATGAATGTAATGAGTCGATTCCATCTTTGCCCCAAAATGAAAAACGCCGCATACTCGATGCGGCGTTTATTTTAGTGCAATTATTGCAGAATAGGCAATTTAGACTTTTCCGAAAATCAAGGTACCGTTGGTACCACCAAAACCAAAAGAGTTTTTCATTGCGTATTGAATCGGCATTTCACGCGCCACATTTGCACAATAATCGAGATCACATTCCGGATCTTGATTAATGATATTGATAGTTGGAGGGGAAACTTGATTGTATACTGCAAGCACAGCAAACACGGATTCAATACCACCAGCACCACCGAGCAAGTGACCCGTCATCGACTTCGTCGAATTAATTGTCATCTTGTAGGCGTGATCACCAAAGGCCGCTTTGATGGCATCGGTTTCATTCTTGTCACCAAGCGGTGTCGAAGTTCCGTGTGCGTTCAAATAACTGATTTGATCGGCATTGAGACCGGCGTTCTTCAATGCCCCCAACATACTGCGACGTGGACCATCAACGGTCGGCGTCGTGATGTGGTAGGCATCACCACTCATACCGAAGCCCATGACTTCAGCATAAATCTTGGCGCCACGCGCTTTGGCGTGCTCATATTCTTCAAGCACCATCACGCCCGCACCTTCACCGAGAACGAAGCCGTCACGATCCTTATCCCAAGGACGTGATGCAGTTGCTGGATCATCGTTACGTGATGACAAAGCGCGTGCAGCGGCAAAGCCGCCCAAGCCCAAAGGTGAAATTGTTGATTCAGCACCACCAGCGATCATGACATCAGCATCACCGTATTCGATCATACGCGCTGCATTACCAATGCAATGCAAACCCGTCGTACAGGCAGTGACGATGGCCAAGTTTGGACCTTTCAATCCATACTTGATCGACAAGTTACCTGAAATCATATTGATGATCGATGCGGGAACGAAGAATGGCGTAATGCGGCGTGGGCCACGTTCCATCAACACTTCTTTTGTATTCTCAATCAGTGGCAAGCCACCGATGCCGGAACCAACAATCACGCCAATGCGATCGGCATTTTCTTCGGTGACTGTGATACCAGAGTCCTGGAAAGCCTGCACTCCTGCAGCGATGCCATAATGGATAAACGTATCCATATTGCGCGCTTCTTTAGCAGGAATGTAGTCTTCAATATTGAAGCCTTTCACCTCACCAGCAAAGTGGGTAGAGAAAGGTGTTGCATCAAATTTGGTAATCGTTGCGATACCAGATTTGCCGGCGACGATGGCGGCCCATGTGTCGGCAATGTTATTGCCGACTGGAGACACACAACCAAGGCCAGTAATTACAACTCGACGTTTACTCGTGAGGCTCAAGCGTCTCTCCTGGAATTGATAAAGCTATCCGACTGTATTAAGCCTTGACGTGCGCAGTTGCGTAGTCGATTGCTTGTTTAACTGTCGTGATTTTTTCTGCTTGTTCGTCAGGGATTTCCATTTCGAATTCGTCTTCGAGAGCCATTACCAACTCAACTGTGTCGAGAGAGTCTGCGCCCAAATCGTCTACGAAGGAAGATTCAATTTTGATGTCTGCTTCAGGCACACCAAGTTGTTCAGCGACGATTTTCTTAACGCGTTGTTCGATATCGGACATGTATGTCTCCATTAGTGGTTACAGAAAGTGCGCGCATTTTATCAGGTTTGCGCGCAAAAAAAGCATTTTTAGGTGCTCAGTTCTCATCTCCGCCGAACTTCGGCGAAAAACGATCATTATACATCAAATCCTTAGCACAAATACATTCCACCGTTGACGTGCAAGGTCGTTCCGGTGATATATCCAGCATTTGGTGACGCCAAAAAGACAGTTGCCGCAGCGATGTCTTCTGGTTGACCTAATTTACCCATAGGGATTTGATTCAAAATCGCTGCCTTCTGGTCATCAGTCAGCGCCTTAGTCATGTCGGTATCAATAAAACCCGGCGCAATACAATTGACCGTGATATTGCGACTACCGATTTCCAAGGCCAAAGCGCGGCTCATACCGGCCACGCCAGCTTTGGCAGCGGCATAATTCATTTGACCTGGATTACCAGACGAACCAACAACCGAAGTAATATTAATGAT
>CAYWNE010000254.1:0-3798 GCA_964459555.1 uncultured Burkholderiaceae bacterium
TGTATCACTGGATGACGGTTGGCAGTATGAAGTTGGAAGTCGGATTTTTAGTCGATAGCCTAACCGCAATGATGATGTGCGTGGTGACCTTCGTTTCCTTAATGGTACATATCTACACGATTGGTTATATGGCTGAAGATGAAGGCTATAACCGTTTCTTCGCTTATATCTCGTTGTTCACGTTCTCGATGTTGATGCTCGTGATGAGCAACAACTTCTTGCAGTTGTTCTTTGGCTGGGAAGCGGTGGGTCTAGTTTCTTACCTCTTGATCGGTTTCTGGTACACCAAACCAACGGCGATTTACGCCAATATGAAAGCTTTCTTGGTCAACCGTGTGGGTGACTTCGGCTTCATTCTCGGTATTGGTTTGTTGGTCGCTTACACCGGCTCCATGAACTACGCAGAAGTATTCGCGAAAAAAGATAGCTTGGCGCCGTTGATGTTGCCGGGCACTGATTGGATGCTGATCACAGTCGCTTGTATCTGTTTGTTCGTTGGCGCTATGGGTAAATCTGCCCAATTTCCGTTGCACGTCTGGTTGCCAGATTCGATGGAAGGTCCAACTCCAATTTCCGCGCTGATTCACGCGGCGACTATGGTGACGGCCGGTATCTTCATGGTGACACGCATGTCGCCGTTGTTTGAAATGTCGGACACAGCTTTGAATTTCATCATGACCATCGGTGCGATCACTGCATTGTTCATGGGTTTCATGGGTATTATTCAAAACGATATCAAGCGCGTGGTTGCTTACTCAACTTTGTCGCAGCTCGGTTATATGACAGTTGCATTGGGTGCTTCCGCGTATTCTGTTGCGGTGTTCCACTTGATGACTCACGCTTTCTTTAAAGCTTTGTTGTTCTTGGCAGCGGGCTCCGTGATTATCGGTATGCATCATGATCAAGATATTCGTAATATGGGCGGCTTGTGGAAGTACATGCCTAAGACTTGGATTACTTCTTTGATCGGCTCTTTGGCTTTGATCGGTACGCCATTCTTCTCTGGTTTCTATTCCAAAGATTCGATTATCGAAGCAGTCATGGCGACACATTTGCCTAGTTCTGGTTTCGCACAGTTCGCTGTCTTGGCAGGCGTGTTTGTGACGGCATTCTATTCTTTCCGTATGTATTTCTTGGTCTTCCACGGCAAAGAGAACTTCGGTCATGCACATCATGGTCACGATGCTCACCATGACGATCATCACCATGGCTTGGCTCCAGGTGAAAAACCGCACGAATCACCAGCGGTCGTATGGGTGCCATTGGCCTTGTTGGCAGTACCGTCTTTACTGATCGGTTTGTACACAATCGAACCTATGTTGTTTGGTGAATTCTTCAAAGGCGTGATTTTTGTTGATCACCATGCACATCCAGCAATGGAAGAATTAGCGCATGAATTCCACGGCTGGCAAGCAATGGCAATTCACGCCTTGCAAACAAAACCGTTCTGGTTAGCGCTGGCAGGTGTGGCGACATCGTATTACTTCTACATGGTTAAACCGGTTATCCCTGCTGCGATCAAACAGAAAGCCAGCGTGTTGTACAACATCCTCGACAACAAATACTACATGGATCGTTTCAACGAAATCGTGTTTGCAGGTGGTGCACGTTTGCTCGGTGGCGGCTTGTGGAATGTGGGTGACAAAGGCCTAATCGATGGTTTGGTGGTTAACGGTAGTGCGAAATTGGTTGGTTTGTTTTCCAAGGTGGTGCGCTTGTTCCAAACAGGGTTTATCTATCACTACGCTTTCGTGATGATTCTGGGTGTGTTGGGCTTCTTGTTGTACTTCATGCCTTTACCATTCTCCAAATAAGCGACGACAACCTGAGTATTTAGAGTTACTCCACTGTGACTAAATAAGTGACGAAAAAAAGATAATTATGATGCTGTCAAATTCTCCATTACTAAGCCTAGCGATTTGGGTTCCTATCGTATTTGGTATCTGCGTGCTCGCCCTTGGTCGCGACAAGAATCCTGGATTCGTGCGTTTGCTGTCGCTGGTCGGCGCCTTGGTGAGTTTTGCAGTGACGATCCCAGTTATCACCAATTTCGACAACACAGCTCATGGTTTGCAGTTGGTTGAGAAAATGAGTTGGATTACTCGCTTCAATGCTCAGTACGCTCTGGGTGTCGATGGCTTGGCAATGTGGTTGGTACCATTGACGGCATTCACTACGGTGATCGTTGTCATCGCTGCTTGGGAAGTTATCGAGAAAAATGTTGCGCAATATATGGGCGCATTCTTGATTCTGTCTGGTTTGATGATTGGCGTGTTCTGTGCCACCGATGGCTTGCTGTTCTACGTATTCTTCGAAGCGACTTTGATCCCGATGTATATCATCGTGGGTGTTTGGGGTGGTCCAAACCGCGTTTATGCGGCGTTCAAGTTTTTCTTGTACACCTTGCTGGGTTCTTTGTTGACCTTGGTCGCGATCATTTATTTGTATTTGAAATCCGGTAGTTTTGAGATCGCTGCATGGCATCGTTTGCCATTGCCACTCGACGTGCAGATAATGTTGTTCGTTGCCTTCTTGATGGCGTTTGCGGTGAAAGTGCCGATGTGGCCAGTTCACACTTGGTTGCCAGATGCCCACGTTGAAGCCCCAACTGGCGGTTCCGTGGTCTTGGCGGCGATCATGCTGAAGCTTGGTGCTTACGGTTTCTTGCGTTTCTCTTTACCTATCGCACCAGATGCTAGCCATTCTATGGCCGGTTTGATGATTACCTTGTCCCTGATCGCAGTGATCTATATCGGTTTGGTCGCCTTGGTTCAAAAAGATATGAAGAAGTTGGTCGCGTATTCTTCTATTGCGCATATGGGTTTCGTTACTTTAGGTTTCTTCATGTTTAACGACATGGCAGTGCAGGGCGCTATCGTACAAATGATTTCCCACGGCTTCGTTTCGGCAGCGATGTTCTTGTGTATCGGTGTTTTGTATGATCGCGTTCATTCCCGCGAAATCGCTGATTACGGTGGTGTGGTCAATACCATGCCTAAATTTGCAGCCTTCTTTATCTTGTTCTCGATGGCCAATTGCGGCTTGCCAGCGACCTCTGGTTTCGTCGGCGAATTCATGGTGATTATTGGTGCAGTCAAATTCAACTTCTGGATTGGTCTGTTAGCAGCGACAGCTTTGATTTTCGGTGCAGCGTATTCCTTATGGATGGCGAAGCGCGTGATTTTTGGTGCTATCACCCATGATCATGTGGCGAAGCTGAGCGACTTAAACAAACGCGAATTTTTCATGCTCGGTGTGTTGGCGATTGCCGTCATTATTATGGGTTGCTATCCAGGTCCTGTCACAGATGCGATGCAAGTTTCGGTCAGCGATTTGTTGAAGCATGTAGCAACTTCGAAGTTGCCGCTGTAAGTGATGTAATGAAGTTCGGTTGCCTCGATGCGAGGCGACCTCAGAATGAATGGCTTCATGCGGACAAATGGTCCTGAAGCGACGATAAATGTAAGTAGAAATAATGAATATGAACCTGATACCACTACAACTTTATCCAGAAGTGTTCTTGCTGTTAGCGATCTGTGCGGTCCTCGTGATCGACATGTTCCTTGGCGAGGATAAACGCAATGTTACCTATTCATTGAGTTTGCTGAGTATCGGCGTGTGCGGCTTGTTGACGATGAATGCGACCACAAGCTCCTCTGTGTATTTGAGTAACAGCATGTTCGTTTCCGACGCCATGTCGAATCTGATGAAGTTGTTTTCTTACATTGCGGTTGGCGTTACCTTTATCTACGGTCGCCAATATGCGGCAGACCGCGGCAGGACCAGTGTTATTTTGGG
>CAYWNE010000255.1:0-3770 GCA_964459555.1 uncultured Burkholderiaceae bacterium
TTCTTCCCTTTAAATTTGATCTGGATCTGTTTCTTCAAATTGGCAAATCTAGTTATCACCCAAATAGCGAAGTGTATGCGAGTAGATTATGCACTCATTACACGTTGAACAGATTTCTCGACATGCTTCTGTTCGTTGTTCTGGATGAATTTCTACCCTATGTTCTTTAGGCATATCGTTTGTATACATAATTCTTTATGCCGTATTGGACCACTATGTTCCCCCCTTTGTCTAATCTTGCTGTTGTGGAGGTGTTGGGAGCATGTCTACATTTGAAAGTGGTCCAACCTGTCGACGTCACTGATCCCACAATGGATCGGTCGAAGAGGTGATCAAGTATGGCTGAACCGTCCATATCTTTACAATGATTTTGAATCTCAGCCAGTGCATCTGAGTAAGAGCACGGCGTGTGATTCAACATGCCTCGTATAGCATTGAAAATAGTCTCGATTTGGATGCTAGTGTAAAAAGACGACAGCTCGTTTTTAATTTCTTTAGCTAGTTCTTCAACGTATGCATCGCTTAGGGTAGATATTTCATTTCTTCCAAGCGGGTAAGAGAATTTTCCATTGCTCAATGGTCTAAAAAAAAGTAGCAGGTCGCGAGGTCGAAATAAAGTTTGATTTGTTATGTACTTGAACGTGGTGCGTGTTTGTTCGGTAGACTGATCATACTTAACTAAGCTACTCCAAGGGTCAGATGCGTTGCAAGGTAAATCCGATTTTTTCATAGCATATGAAATTCTTCTATTTATGAATTTCTTTAAATTTAACTCATTTTCATTTGCAATCGACTCTTCTTGGTACCAATTAATTTTTGTTGAATACGATGCAAATATCTTGGCGGTGTCAGCAAAACGGGATGCAATATATGCCTCAATGTCGTCGCGTAATAGAATAACGACTTTTGCTGATATTGCATTCTTACCGAATATTTCGTTGTTAATGTAACGACACGTCCTAATTAAACCAACGAGTGATTGTGCCGAAAGAGGGTTCTCAGTAGAGAAGTCAATGTCGAGATCGTCAAAGAAAAGTACATATTCGTTGTTGTTTGATTGCTCGATTTGGGATTTTAACGCGGAAATGATCACTTCTTCTAAGTTCGGAACTAACTTGTACAACGGCGCGCGTTCGGATTTAATTTCGATATTTTTATTAAACTTAGCAGCAAAACGTTTGAGTTGCTCGACGCTCACATCGAATCCATGTTTGCTGATTAGGGATGTGATTTCAAACTCACGGATGTCAATATAGCCAGAATTTTTTTTCAAAAATTGGCGAAGTAATTCGAAATCTTTACTCTCTCCGATTGCATTGTTGTTTGCAAAGAGCTTGAGGATGTTGGTGTAGATTATCCAACGAAACAGACTTTCACTGTCGATTTCGATTCCGATCTCTTTGCCGATTTGAACAACCCTCTCGAGATTGGTTTCGCTTTTCCTAATAAATTTTGCGAAAAGGTTAGGTTCAAAGTTTGATCGTGCGCAAATGTATTCTGCAAATGCGCTTTTCCCACATCCTTTTCTGCCAATTATGATGAAGCGTTCACCGCTCAATGCAGGAATGATATCGTGATAGTCTTCGTAGACATCGATGAGTGATACACGAGATTTTGATGTTGCTTCTGCTTCAGCCTCAGGAGCACCGAGATCTAAATAAATTCGAGAACTTGACCCAAAAAAGTCTTGAAACATTTGCTACTCCTTGTCTGAATTTGCGAAAAATCAGAAACCTATTTGTTTGATAGACTCACTTCCCCCAACTGTCCTTCAAAGTAGTCACCCGATTAAACACCGGTTTGCCCTTCACAGAATCCACACGATCAGCCACAAAATAGCCATGGCGTTCAAACTGCAAACGCGTGTCGGGTTCGACGTTGACCATGCCTGGTTCGACGTAGGCGCGAATGGTTTCTAGCGAGTTTGGATTCAACAAAGCCATGAAGTCTTTGCCGCCTGCGTCTGGGTTGGCGTCTGTGAACAAACGGTCGTACAAGCGTACTTCGACTTCTAATGAATCGCTGGCGCTGACCCAGTGGATGTTGCCTTTGACTTTGTAGTTGGCGCTGCCTTCTGTGCCGGACTTACTGTCTGGGAAGTAGTTGCAGTGGACGGCGATGACGTTGCCGTTTTCGTCTTTGTCGCAGCCGGTGCATTCAACCACATAGCCGTAACGCAAGCGCACTTTGTTACCAGGGAAGAGGCGGAAGTAGCCTTTTGTGGGTTCTTCCATGAAGTCTTCTTGTTCTATCCACAGTTCTTTGCTGATGGTGAATTCGCGATTGCCGAGTTCTGGGTGGTGTGGGTGGATAGGGGCGGTGCAGGCGACTTTCTCGCCTTCTGGGAAATTGTCGATGATCAGTTTGAGTGGACGCAAGACGGCGGTGGCACGTGGTGCTTTCGGGTCGAGGTCGTCACGCAGTGCGCCTTCTAAAGTGCTGTAGTCGATCCAGCCGTCTGACTTTGATACACCGATGCGGTCGCAAAAAAGTTGGATCGCTTCAGGCGTGTAGCCGCGACGACGGATGCCGACGATGGTTGGCATCCGTGGGTCGTCCCAACCGCTGACGATGTTTTGTTCGACGAGTTGGCGCAGCTTACGTTTGGAGGTAACGACATAAGTCAAATTCAAACGCGCGAATTCGTATTGTTGCGGTACTGGTTGTTTGAAGAATCCACCTTCAGCAGCACGGGCGATGATCCAGTCGTAGAACGGACGGTGATCTTGGAATTCCAAAGTACAGATCGAGTGCGTGATGTTTTCAATCGCGTCTTCGAGTGGGTGGGCGTAATCGTACATCGGGTAGATGCACCATTTGTCGCCGGTGTTGTGGTGATGCGCGTGACGAATGCGGTAGATCGCTGGGTCGCGCATATTCATGTTCGGTGATGCCATGTCGATCTTGGCGCGCAAGATGTGGGCGCCGTCGGCAAATTCACCGGCCTTCATGCGGCGGAAGAGATCGAGCGATTCTTCTGCTGGGCGATCGCGGAAGGGCGAGTTCACACCGGGCTTGGAGAAGTCACCACGGTTCGCGGCCATGTCTTCAGCGCTTTGGCTATCAACATAGGCGTGGCCTGCGGTGATCAGGTATTCGGCAATTGCGTAGAAGGTGTCGAAATAATTGCTGGCGTAGTAGAGGTGGCTGCCGCCTGTGTAGGTGTCACCTTGCTTGTCACCATAGTTCCAATCAAAGCCCAACCATTTGACGCTGTCCATGATGGTGTCAACGTATTCTTGATCTTCTTTTTCTGGGTTGGTGTCATCAAAACGCAAATGGCAACGGCCTTGGTAATCGCGCGCTAAACCGAAGTTTAAGCAGATCGATTTCGCATGGCCGATGTGCAAGTACCCGTTAGGCTCTGGCGGGAAACGGGTGATCACGTTTGGCAGGCCATCGCGCGTGTATTTGCCGTCGGCCAGATCGCGGTCGATGATGCCACGGAGGAAGTTAGAAATGACTGGGGCTTCGGTGTTTTTGTTATCAGGTTTGTTATTGGTGCTCATTGCAAATTCTTTACGAAAAAGGATAGGTTTAGATTGAATATTGGCAAGCATTTTACCGTAGCAATGGGGGTTTATGGCATTTGCGCGGGTTTAGGGGCGGGGATTTGAGGAAAACGTCGGTTTTTGAGGGGGAAGGAGGGGGGGTGTGGGTGGTTTTTGTGGGTAAGTGGGTGTTGGGGGGGCTCGTCATTCCCGCGAAGGCGGGAATCTAGTGGCGTATGGAATTGGAAACGGCAAAAGCAACGACACTGGGCTCCTGCC
>CAYWNE010000256.1:0-3750 GCA_964459555.1 uncultured Burkholderiaceae bacterium
CGGTACGATGGACGATAACGTGCATCCACAAAACTCCATCATGTTCATCGATGAACTGGCCAAAGGTAATAAGGAATACAGCCTGCAACTGTATCCTGCACAGGGACATGGTGTTGTTGATCCGTGGTTGAATTGGTCTCTGCAAAAAGCCAAGTGGAAGTTCTTGCAGGAGAATTTGTAAGCATCACGACGAAGTAGCAAAAAAAACCGACGCCCGTGAGCGTCGGTTTTTTTTGGATACCGCTTACTAGGATCGGCTCAAACTAGGGTTCTTCAAGAACGAAAATTCCTTCAAGTTTCAAAACAGATTTTAGTTTTGCTTCACCATTTTGCCAGACCATGTGTACAGGCATGTCGCCCCTTTAGTTCCTGTCAAGCGCTTGATCAGCACATCTGCCTCCTTATGATTGAGATTGCGATAGGACAAAGAGTTTTCTTCCACTGTCGAGGCCGAAGAAATCGCCCATGATGCATCGAAATCTGTTCCAGCGATAAAAGCCCCCCGATAAATTTGACCGACCTCATCTTGCACACTAATTTTGCCGGCATCAACTGTAATTTTGTGGATCGCCGATTTTGCGATCGGTGCTTGACTATCGTTCATTCCCAGACACTCACGCGGTCTTTCCGTGAGATTGCCGCGCCAGCTACCTTGTATCAACTCAATTGGCGAAGGGCTTCCTTGAACCGCACCACTAGCCCCGCGTGAGCTCGGCGTATCGCCACCTCCGCAAGCGGCTAGCATGCAAATGAGAAGTAATGAATTTGCTGTTTTGAGTGAAATTTTCATTGAGTTTTATCTAGACTGTATAAGCACAAGGCTGACAAGTTGCTGCTTGCCACCACTACCCTAGCCATCTTAGGAATCAATAAGTTAAAGACTAACATAAACTATAACACTCTAACCCCTCAACTCGGAAATTTGGGGGATGACGTTTTCATCAGTTAATCTATGGCGATAGCTGGAATGAGCCAATCCGCAGATACTACCTCGATTGAATCAAGCCATCCGATTGGCTCGAGGTGCCGCAATACGACTTATTGCGGCCGTGTCTTATGAAACACCATAGGAATTTCCACCGTGCTTGGTGGTGCTGATTTGAAGATGTGCGGTTTCATGCTACCCATGACATGCATTTCGCAGGGCTTGCAATCAAACTTCAAGGTGAATTTCTCATCGCCATTGACGAGAGTCATCGGTTCCGCGCGTACTTGGCCTTGCACACCGGTGACGCCCTTGGCTTGTTTTGGGCACAAATTAAACGAGAAACGCAGGCAGTGTTTGGTAATCATCAACGGTACTTCACCCGGCTCCTCGTGGGCTTCGTAAGCGGCGGCGATCAATTGCACGCCGTGTTTTTTGTAGAAGCTCTTAGCCTTTTCGTTGTACACATTAGCCAGATAACTCAAACTGGTTTCTGGGTATGCAACCAGAGGCTCTTGTGCTGGCGTTCGCATTGGTCTTTGCCACTGATGCAAACGTTCTTGCTCGTGCGCCGCCACAGCATCGCGACGTAAGGCATTGATGATAGAAGAAGGAATGAACCACGCCTGACTCAATTGCAAATCAATCTGCTCAGCATAGAACATGGTATTCCCAAGCTTCGCCAAAGCCTCCTCAATCGCCGCATAGGCTTTATCAGCTTGTTGTGCAGGTTCCAGCTTCAAACCCACTTGGGTCGTGCTGCTGACGCCGTCAGCATCATGTAAATCCAATTGCAAACCATCAGCGGTTTCGGAGAGTTTCATCCACAGCCCCAGCTTGCGATCCGCCGATTTTTTGGTCAGCGCCATTTCCCATTGCTGATCGCGATTACGATGTACTGACATGCCGACTTTGAGGCTCGCGAACTCCGACATGCGCTCATTCGGAAACACACGCCAAATCGTACCGTTTTCGTTTTGTCCTTTACGCTCGACCACGTTGGCTTGCAAACCCACTACTTCACGCTTGTGCATGTAGTTCAAGCCATCGCCATTGGCGAGGTCATCATTGGTTTCTAGTTCAAACCAATCCTTGCCCAATTGGGTGACGTAGCCAATATGCAGACCGACAAATTTTGGTGAATCAAAGGCGCCGATATTTTCGAGGCGACCATTGGCGAAATACGTGGTGTGGCCACGATGGAAGGTCTTATCAACATTGGGCGTAAATGTGATTTGTGATTTGCCACTAGAAGCACGGTAGTACTCTGGTCGACGTTCCAAGATCTCGTCGAGTAAGAGGCGGTAATGCGCAGTGATATTCTTCACATAGCCCATATCCTTGTAGCGCCCTTCAATCTTGAGTGACTGAATACCTGCATCGATCAAAGCTTCGAGGTTCGCACTCTGATCATTATCTTTCATCGACAAAAGATGCTTATCGTACGCCACCACACGCCCTTGGCTATCACTCAAAGTGTAAGGCAAACGACAAGCTTGCGAGCAATCGCCACGATTGGCGCTGCGGCCATCTTTGGCATGCGAGATATAGCATTGACCCGAGAACGCCACGCACAAAGCACCATGCACAAAATACTCGAGCGGTGTATCGGTCACGGCTTTCACTGCGCGAATTTGATCCAAAGTCAGTTCGCGTGCTAAGACTAATTGCGAGAAACCAGATGCGCCAAGGAATTGAGCTTTGGCTGGTGTACGGATATCACACTGGGTGCTGGCGTGAATTTGAATCGGTGGGATATCGAGTTCCATGATCCCCATATCTTGCACAATCAAGGCATCGACACCAGCATCATAGAACTCATGAATCAATCTGCGTGCTGGCTCGAGCTCACTGTCATGCAAAATTGTATTCAGTGTGACGAAAATGCGGGCATGGTAGCGATGTGCGAATTCAACCAACTTGGCGATTTCACTGACCTCATTGCTAGCATTATGTCGCGCTCCGAAAGAAGGGCCGCCTATATAAACGGCGTCAGCACCGTGAAAGATCGCTTCACGGCCAATTTCGACCGTCTTTGCAGGCGACAACAATTCAATTTCGTTTTTACGCAAGCTCATGGCAAACCAGCCCAAGGATAAAATCAGAAAGCGGCGATTATACCGCAGCTGGCCAACGAGCCCAGCAAGCCCGCATTGCAGTTATTGAATCAGAATACTCCGATTCTTAATTCTATACCTACACTTCTTGCTGTTCTAACCAAGTTTGTGCTTCACGAATGGTGGTGTCGAGCACTTGCTTAATCTCCACGAACAAACGCTCGATGCGCTGCTTGCCAAGTTCGCTCTGGGCGTCATCGGCCTTCAAGGCACCCTCTAGCTCCCTTGAGACGCCAACAAAAGCGACCGCCCCCAGAGTTCCCAGCGAACCTCGCATTGTATGAAAAGCACGAGCCGCGTCCTCAATCCGTCCTTCACTCCAGGCATCCCGCCCCTGCTGATATTGAGTTTCTCCTTTATTGATCATATTTTTTATCAAGCCAATAAAGGTTGTGCGGTAACTTGGATTACCTTCGCAGAAAGCCATGAATCGATTCGGATCGAAATACAGTGAAGTAGGAGCCATCTGTTCTGTATCTGCCATTTCCGCCTCCGCCGTCTCTGATTTTGCTGCCTCACTGATGCTAAGATCAATGCCACGCCTTTGTAAATGCGCTTCAAGTGCACGCTGTAACTGACTTGCTTCCAAAGGCTTGCTGACATAATCATCCATTCCTGCCTGCAAACACATTTCGCGATCACCATGCATGGCGGCAGCTGTCATGGCGATGATGCTTGGTTGAGAAATTGCCGCGCGGCGGATAATCT
>CAYWNE010000257.1:0-3731 GCA_964459555.1 uncultured Burkholderiaceae bacterium
AGTTTGCGCTGAAAGCGGCGCGACTCAAGATGAAAATCGTCTTGGCTGACGTCCAAGAAAATTCCCTGTATTTCATTCGAGAAGATCTTGAAGATCAAGGTGCGGAAGTGCTCGCGGTGCAATGCGACGTTAGCGACCGCAATCAAGTACAAGCCTTGGCTGATGCAGCAATGGCGAAATTCGGCGCGGTGCATGTAGTCTTTAATAATGCCGGTGTGAGCAGTGCTGGTTTGATTTGGGAGCATAGTCACGAAGATTGGGAATGGGTCATGGGCGTCAACGTCTGGGGCGTGATTCACGGTGTTCGCATCTTTACCAATCTCATGTTCGAATGCGCCAAACGTGATCCTGATTACGAAGGGCATATCGTCAATACCGCCTCGATGGCCGGTTTTTTGTCGACCCCACTTTCGAGCATTTACGATACGACCAAACACGCCGTCGTTGCGATTAGCGAATGTCTATATCAAGATTTGCTGTTAGTGAATGCGCCTATCCACACTTCTGTCATTTGCCCTTATTTTGTACCGACCGGCATTAGTCAATCAGCGCGCAATCGCCCTGCGAATCTACCAGCAGGGGAACTGACGGCAAGCCAAAAGGCGGCGCAATTCATGATAGAACGGGCAATCGTGTCGAGTAAGGTGTCGGCACGTGATATTGCCAATCTGACTTTTGAGGCGATTGAGAAGGAACAGTTTTATATCTATTCGCATCCCGGAGCCCTAGGTTTAGTCAAAGATCGCATGGATGACATCTTGAAACAACAAAATCCCGGCGATCCCTACAAAACTGCGCCACATATCCGTACAATGTTACTCAACAAAATGGCCGAAAACGCCAAAGATTAAGTCGTTTTCATTTTCTATTTCACTCTGACCATGTCATCAAACCCTAGTCGAAGTAAACTTTCTGCAGCACCACGCTTTCGTATCGAACTGGGAGAATGGGGCGATCTACAAGAAGACGCTCAATCCATCCGCACCGAAGTTTTCGTGTTCGAACAAAAAATCCCCGCTGAATTGGAATGGGACATCATGGATGCCCAATGCTTGCATGCTGTTGCTTATGACGAAGAAGATAAGCCGATAGGCACGGGACGTTTACTCCCCGATGGTCATATGGGACGCATGGCGGTATTGAACCGCGCCCGTAATTGCGGCGTTGGTGCCGCGATTTTACGAACCCTCATGGAACAAGCCAAATTGCGTGGACATACCCGTGTGCAGCTCAATGCACAGACGACTGCTGAAAGTTTCTATTTGCGTGAAGGTTTCGAACGCGAAGGTGAGATCTTTCTCGAAGCGGGCATCGATCACGTTCATATGAGCAAGGCTTTGTAATCAGTTCTTGATGCTCGGTTACGCGTGTCAGGCAGTGCTTTGCTTGGTGGGCTGAGTACTATTACGAGTGCGGTGTTGTGCTGTTATCTGCCGGTGCGAGATATTGAGCCACGAACAAGGCAAGTAAGCTTAATTCCCACAAAAATGCCGCGCCATCGCCAAATTGCTTGGAGAGCGGCAGGTGCATCACATCAATCAAAAGACGGCTGACAACAAAGGTACAAGTCAAGGCGTAGCTGCGTAGTATCCAAACACGATGCTGCTTGAATTGTCGTTCAATCGCGTAATAAGCGGCGGCGAAGGTGCTGTACATCCACAATAGTGCTTGTATCGTCACAGCCAAGGCTTCCGCATTGCTTAGGTGTTCAATCGCGATCCATATCGCTAATGGTGCTGATATACAAATCGCACTCACATAAAACCTTCCCAAAATACGATGCCATATTGCTGGCAGTGTCAGGAATTGAATGCCTCCGATCAGTAATGCCAAAGTGCCTGTGAAGGCATGGATATGGAGAATACTGATATAGGTTTTGACTCGATGTTCCCATTCAGGATTGAATCCAAGCAGCATCGGTACTTCTACTTTGAGCATCACGCAAAGGAAGCCCAGGCCAATCAGTGCCAATGCCAGATACTTCAGGTAAGTTTTGTTTTGTGCGTGGCCTGTGGATTTGCTCAACATCAGGTTTGCTGATAGTTTAAGGCTGCTCATTTCTGAAACTCCGTGCGATGTAGGATGTGCGCATTACACTCGAGGTACGTTCATAGAGCAATTCAGAAGTCGTAAGAAGTGTGATGAAGTGTAAGTGCGTTGAGCCTTGTTGTAATTGCTTGCTCCAGAGAGAGATGTCGGTGAAAGCTTCTTTTGATTGGGTGTTTTTGTAGCGAGTCTTACAAAGTTTTACAGCGAGGTCGGATGAGTTATCGAGCCGACTCAGCACTTAACAGAAGTTTCGACTACCGCTTTCCAACTCCCCAAGCAGATGCGTTAAATCGACTAAACGTTTAGCAATCAGATGGTGAACCCGACCATCGGTTTGCCATATACCGTAGACCCCCAGTAAGCGTGCATTCAATACTTCACGTCTTTGTTTTTCGACGAGGTCTGGCCAGACGATGACGTTCACAGGGCCGGTTTCATCTTCTATCGTCACAAATAGCACACCTTTCGCCGTGCCTGGACGCTGTCGTACAGTCACGATGCCGCAGCCACGGGCAAATTGTTTATTCTGAAAAGTGTGTAGCACGTCAGCTGGAAGAAAACGCTGCTTCAATAAACGTGGACGCAATAAGGCAATCGGATGTCTGCCGAGCGTGAGGCCTTGGCTATGATAGTCCCCCACAATTTCTTGTGCTTCACTTGGTGCGACTAGTTGGGCTGGAGCCTCCTCTAAATTGGTAGGATGAAGTAGATCTTTGTCGGGAATCGCGGCGATCGCCTGCCACAATGCTTGCCGTCGGTGTCCTGCTAACGAGCGTAAGGCATTGCCAGCCGCTAAAGCCTCGACATCGACGCGTCGTAATTGCGCGCGTCGCGCCAAGTCATTCACATCGCGAAACGGTGCTTGGACGCGAGCTGTACTGATGCGTTGAGCGGCCTCTTGCGACATGCCGCGTAGCAAAGACATACCAAGCCGCACCGCTGGTTGTGTGAGTGATGCTTGCTCGCTATGTGTAGTGATCATCTCCAAGCGCGCATCCCAATCACTGAAGGCAACATCAATCGGCCGCACTTCGATCCCATGGCGGCGCGCATCTTGCACGAGCTGCGATGGCGAATAAAATCCCATTGGCTGCGAGTTCAGTAGAGCGCATAAAAACACGGCTGGTTCGTGGCATTTAATCCAGCAGCTAGCATAAGTGAGTAGGGCAAAACTGGCCGCATGGCTTTCAGGAAAACCGTATTCACCGAAGCCCAACATTTGATTAAAAACACCACTGGCGAAGGATTCTTCATAGCCATTTTTGACCATGGTATTGATGATCCTATCTTTGTAATGCATCAGGCCGCCTTTGCGTTTCCATGCCGCCATTGCTCGTCGTAATTCATCAGCTTCGCCGGGACTAAAATCTGCTGCGGCCATGGCGATTTGCATCACTTGTTCTTGGAAAATCGGCACACCTAAAGTGCGTGAGAGGATGCGTTCAATCGCAGGCTTGGGGTAGCTCACAGGCTCTAGACCTTGACGTCGCCGTAAGTAAGGATGAACCATGCCACCCTGAATAGGCCCAGGGCGCACAATCGCAACTTGGATCACTAAGTCATAAAAGGTGCGCGGGCGCAGGCGCGGCAACATACCCATTTGCGCGCGTGATTCGATTTGAAATACACCCACAGTATCAGCGCGACAAATCATGTCATAGGTGGCGCGATCTTCATGCGGA
>CAYWNE010000258.1:0-3674 GCA_964459555.1 uncultured Burkholderiaceae bacterium
AACAAACTTCTATCGTTTTTGAGCTTGATTTCAAAAAAGCATGCAAACTGCTTGACACAATGCTGAGCGCCTTGATCTAATACCGGATGCAATTTTTCCGCTACCCTTAGTAGGTGCGGTAGTAGAGTTGAATTCCGAAACATCTTTGTTGTGTAATTTTTTTTGTGAGGGGACGTAAGTGAATAAAACCGAATTGATCGACCATATCGCTAAGAGTGCTGATTTGTCGAAAGCAGCATCTGCTCGTGCCTTGGACGCAGTGATTGCAGCTGTTAAGACAACTTTGAAAAAGAATGGTACTGTGACCCTCGTTGGTTTTGGTACTTTCTCGGTCGGTAAACGTGCTGCTCGTACAGGTCGCAACCCACGTACTGGCGAAGCGATCAAAATCAAGTCTGCTAAGGTACCAAAATTTAAGCCTGGCAAAGCTTTGAAAGATGCGGTAAACTAATACTTTTGGTAGGTTCAGAAACGAGCTTACTTTCTGTTAATTATGGGTTGGGGCGCTTAGCTCAGTTGGTAGAGCGGAGCCCTTACAAGGCTTAGGTCGGGAGTTCGAGCCTCTCAGCGCCCACCACAAAATTAACATGCTGTATTCGGAGCGGTAGTTCAGTTGGTTAGAATACCGGCCTGTCACGCCGGGGGTCGCGGGTTCGAGCCCCGTCCGCTCCGCCAACATCTAAAAGGCGAACATTAGTTCGCCTTTTTTCTTATTGCGAAGTGAAATTTGTGAATTGGTCGGTGCACTATGTTTGATTTTATCCGTACACATCAGCGTCTAATGCAGTTTGTCTTACTGCTGATTATTTTCCCGTCTTTTGTTGTCGGTGGGGTGGTTGGCTTTAGTAGCTTTACTGGTAAGCGCCCAGAAATTGCGAAGATAGGATCGGAGTCGATTCCGGTTGACGAGTTTAATCAAGCACTTCGAAATCAACTTGATCGTATGAAGCAGGCCTATGGGCCCGATTTTGATACTCAGTTGCTAAATACCCCTGAGATGCGCAAGGATATACTCGATGGTTTGATAGCGCGTAAAGTCGTTGCTGTCGAAACAAAAGCGTCTAAAATTGTGACGACCGATGAGGCGATTCAGAAAAATATTCTGGAAACGCCTGGTCTGCGAAAGCCCGACAACACTTTCGATAAGGATCGCTACAGAAGCTTGTTGGCGGCTCAAGGTTTGACTCCCTTGGCGTACGAAGCAACACTCCGCCAGGACTTGGCGACCCAACAGTTGGTTGATTCAATTCAGGGTTCTGCAATCACTTCGAGAACTGTGGCTGAGAGAATTGCACTAATCTCTGAGCAGGAACGGGATGTACAATCAATCGGTTTCAAGGTGAAAGACTTTGTTTCGGAAGTCAAGGTTACCGACGATATGATGCGTTCGTTCTATGAAAAGAATAGCGTCCAATTTGAGGTTCCTGAGTCTGTTTCCGTCGAGTATTTAGTTCTTAGTGCTGATGCGTTAGCGGATAAAGTTTCCGTGACCGATTCCGAGCTAACGGCCTATTACGATAACAATAAGAACCGTTTTTCAACGGAAGAATTGCGCCAAGCAAGTCATATTTTGTTAAACCTGGCGAAAGATGCTGGCGATTCCGAAAAGAAAGCGGTGATGGCGAAGGCTGAAAGCTTACTTGCTCAGTTGAGAAAAGATCCGACTCAGTTCGCCAAGTTAGCGAAAGAAAATTCGCAAGATCCAAGTTCAGCTCAAAATGGAGGTGATCTCGGATTCTTCAAACGTGGCGCGATGGTTAAAGCATTTGATGAGACTGTATTTAAGTTGAAACAAGGAGAAATGAGTGGGTTGGTATCAACAGAATATGGCGTCCACATCATCCAACTGAATGCAATTAAGCCCGCTGCTGTAAAACCGTTTGATGAGGTTCGTGGTGAACTTGCGGTAGAGATCAGAAAACAGAAAGCGTCAAAGGCATTTGCCGAAGCTGCGGAGAACTTTACTAATCTCGTCGAACAGTCCGATAACCTGCAAACAGTTGCGGACAAGATGGGGCTTAAGTTGGAAAAAGCTGCAAACCTTGGGCGCCAACCAAATCCAGCTTTGCCTCCTAGCGTTCCAAGCAATAATCAAAAATTCTTGAAGGCTGTATTTTCAGATGAGGCAATAAAGAAGAAGCATAATATCGATCCGACAGAGATCGCGCCAAATACTTTGGTATCAGCTCGAGTTCTGGAGTTTAAGCCGAAGTCCAAACGACCATTTGAAGATGTGAAGTCTGCGATACAGGCGCAGTTGGTGCAAAGTGAAGCTCAAGCTCTAGCCAAGAAGGCTGGGATTGCAAAGATCGCTACCTTGAAGGGGACAGATTCAACGGTCGGTTTCTCAAATGTACAAACAGTTTCGAGAACCAAAAAGACTGAGGTCTCGCCTGAGGCGGTTCAGGCTATATTGAAAGCAGATGTTCAGAAGTTGCCGGCATTTGTCGGTGTTGAAACTGCTGGTGTGGGTTATGAAGTATATCGAATATCAAAGGTGTCTTCAGGTGTGCCGGATATGGGACGCCGGGCGAACGAACTGCGTCAGTTGGAGAATGCGATTGCGCAGCAAGACATGTTTTCATATCTAGAAGCGTTAAAACAACGATTGAAAGTGAGTATTAATCAGTCTGCACTAAATAGCAAAATCGGATCTGATGCAGCAAACTAAGAAATATTCTTGATAGAGAAGTTCTGATGATCAGCTCAAAAAAAAGACAGCAATGATGCTGTCTTTTTTTTTACACATCGCTTGCAAAAATGAAGGGAAGCGCAGGGGCGTTTGAGTGTTTCTGAAGATTCTGTCGGTGGTGTTTTGACGAAAGAGGCGAAACTCGGAAAAGTTGCTTTACAATAAATGTAGTTTTTGATGTGAATCAATGTGGCTTGTAAGCCTGATTGATATCCTGCAACTGTAACTTTTTTAACCGAGTGAGATCGTGACAAAAAACATTGAAAACACCTACAACTATCGAGTTGTGCGCCAATTTTCTGTCATGGCCGTCGTTTGGGGCGTTGTTGGCATGCTGGTTGGCGTGCTAATTGCGGCTCAATTAGCATGGCCAGAACTGATTAATGGCATCCCTTGGCTTAGTTATGGACGTCTGCGTCCATTGCATACCAACGCGGTTATTTTCGCGTTTGGCGGCTGTTCCTTGTTTGCGACGTCTTTTTATGTCGTGCAACGAACGACGAATGCTCGTTTGTTTGGTGGTCCATTGATCGACTTCGTATTTTGGGGCTGGCAGTTGGTGATTGTTGCTGCAGCAGTCACGCTCCCATTGGGTTTCACTCAAGGTAAAGAATATGCTGAACTCGAATGGCCAATCGATATCTTGATCGCCTTGGTGTGGGTGGCTTATGCGGTGGTGTTCTTCGGCACGATCATGAAGCGCAAGGTTGAGCATATTTACGTGGCTAACTGGTTCTTCGGTGCCTTTATTGTTGCGGTAGCTGTCTTGCATATCGTGAATAGTGCTGCGATGCCAGTGAATTTCATGAAATCCTACTCAGCATACTCTGGCGTACAAGATGCAATGGTGCAGTGGTGGTATGGCCATAACGCCGTCGGTTTCTTCTTGACTGCTGGCTTCTTGGGCATGATGTACTACTTCGTACCAAAACAAATCGGTCGCCCAGTCTACTCATACCGTTTGTCTATCGTCCACTTCTGG
>CAYWNE010000259.1:0-3573 GCA_964459555.1 uncultured Burkholderiaceae bacterium
AGTGGGGTTTGTGAATATTTTCCGCGAAAAAGGTTTGAAGATTTTTGGGCCGACCAAAGTAGCAGCGCAGTTGTAAAGCTCTAAGGATTTCGCCAAAGCTTTCATGCATCGCCATCATATTCCGACAGCGGAATATCAAACCTTCTCGGACTTGCAAGCGGCGCATGATTACATCAATCAAAAAGGTGCACCGATCGTCATTAAGGCTGACGGCTTAGCAGCAGGCAAAGGCGTGGTCGTTGCCATGACATTGGACGAAGCCCATGGCGCAGTCGACATGATGTTGTCTGACAATAAGCTAGGCGATGCTGGTGCGCGCGTGGTCATCGAAGAATTCTTGGCGGGTGAAGAAGCGAGCTTCATCGTCATGGTCGATGGCAAAAACATTTTGCCTTTGGCGACTTCACAAGATCACAAGCGCTTGCTCGACAACGACCAAGGTCCGAACACAGGCGGTATGGGTGCTTACTCCCCTGCGCCTATCGTGACGCCGCAATTGCATGCACGCGTCATGCGCGAAATTATTCAACCAACGGTACAAGGTATGGCAAAAGACGGCATCGTCTTCACCGGCTTCTTGTACGCTGGTTTGATGATCGACGATCACGGCAATCCTAAGACTTTGGAATTCAACTGCCGCATGGGCGATCCTGAAACACAACCGATCATGTCACGCCTCAAAACGGACTTGGTGACTGTCATGGAACATGCAGTCAACGGCACTCTCGACAGCATTGAACTCGAATGGGATCGTCGCACCGCAATGGGTGTAGTGATTGCCGCGAAAGGCTATCCTGACTCACCAGAAAAAGGTGCAGAGATCACTGGCATTCCAGCCGAAACGAGCGATTGCGTCACCTTCCACGCCGGCACGACTTTGGTCGGTGGCAAATTGAGTGTGAGCGGTGGTCGCGTTCTGTGTGTCGTTGGTTTGGGCGATACCGTTAAAACAGCGCAGAAACATGCTTATGACGTGGTCGAAAAAATCAACTTCGCTGGCGCGCAATATCGCAAAGATATCGGCTGGCGTGCACTGAATCGTAAACACTGAGCGTAAACACTCAGCGTAAGCACCAAGCGCTAAATAAAAACTCAAAACCCCTCAACACTGAGGCACTGAGACACAGAGAAAGACAGGAGAAAACCTGTACATGATTTACATCTCTTGCTTTTCCTCTGTGTCTCTGTGTCTCCGTGTTGAAGGGTTCTAAAAATGATTTTTTCATACCAAGAAAAATGACCGACGCGAATTCTGTAAAACAATATCTTCTCGGACTCCAAGCCTCTATCGTTGCGGCGATGGAAGAAGTCGATGGTTGCTCTTTCATCACCGACAGTTGGGAACGCCCTGAAGGTGGTGGCGGTATTTCGCGTGTGATCGAAGAAGGCAATGTATTCGAACGCGGTGGCGTGAATTTCTCGCATGTGATGGGTAATAACTTGCCGCCATCCGCAGCTGCGAGTCGTCCTGAATTAGCGGGTCGTAAATGGGAAGCGATGGGCGTGTCTTTGGTTCTGCATCCGCGCAACCCATATGCACCAACGGTACACATGAATGTGCGTTTCTTTACTACGCACGCCGAAGGTCAAGAATCAGTATGGTGGTTTGGTGGCGGTATGGATTTGACGCCCTACTACGGCTTTGAAGAAGATGCGATTCACTTCCATCAAACCAGCAAAGATGCGCTACAAGGATTCGGCGAAGACCTTTATCCGCGTTTCAAAAAATGGTGTGACGAGTATTTCTATTTGAAGCATCGCAAAGAGCCACGCGGTGTCGGTGGCATTTTCTTTGACGACTTTAACGAACAACCATTCGAACAAAGTTTTGCCATGATGCGCAGTGTCGGTGATGCGTTTGTAAAGGCCTATCGCCCTATCTTGGAACGTCGCAAAGACACCAGCTACGGTGAACGCGAACGTGATTTCCAAGCTTATCGTCGTGGACGCTATGTGGAGTTCAACTTGGTGTTCGATCGTGGCACTCACTTTGGTTTGCAATCTGGTGGACGTACTGAATCGATCCTGATGTCGATGCCTCCGATTGTGAAATGGCGTTACAACTGGACGCCGGAAGCTGGCAGCGCAGAAGCACGTTTGTGGACCGACTTTTTAGTTCACAAAGAGTGGGTCTAAAGCCCTGCCCCGAGATGAAGCCGGAGCCGCTGTTAGCCGCACAAAAAACTGTACTGGTGTTTGGCGGTAGCTTTGATCCCGTGCATCAAGGACATGTCGCCATGGTGCAGCATATCGCAGAGCGTTTCGCGGTTGATGAAGTGAGGATTATTCCGGCTGGTCAGCCATGGCAAAAAGCAGGCTTAGTCGCCACCGCAGAACAACGCGTGGCGATGTTGGAGTTGGCGTTTACTGACACACTCAAGGTCGATTTCATCATCGACCAACAAGAAATCGACAGGGCGAAACAGCAAATCGCCAGCTATACCGTCGAGACTTTACAAAATTTAAGACAGCAGTATGCCCCGCAAACTGCTTTCATTTTGCTGATTGGTGCCGACCAATTTCGCAATCTCAGTACTTGGAAAAACTGGCAGCAGCTTTTTCAATTGGCACACATCGTCGTCGCCGCAAGACCAGGCTACAGCTTGCAGCTCGACGAACTACCCGGCGAATTTGGCCAACTCTGGCAACAGGGAAATGACGACATAGCGAGCTTCAAGCAATGTTGTTTTGGCAAAACATGGCTAGAAACCGGACTAGCTTGGGATATTTCTGCAACACGAATTCGCGCGTCGTTGCAGCAACAAGGGCAAAGCAAGGAAAGCATCGCGCTAATTCCGCGCAAGGTGTTAGACTACTTGCAAAGCCATTCGATTTACAATTAGCGCGTGCTGTTCATACCGGCGATCGCGCTACGGCAAGCTTCAGTTAATGTGAACCTTCGCCCTCGAATTAACATCGCAGAAAAATTAGGACACTATGGATATCAAAAAATTACAAACTCTCGTATTCGACGCACTCGAAGACGTTAAAGGCCAAGAAATTCAAATCTTCGATACGACTGAAATCACCAGCCTGTTCGACCGCGTTTGCGTCGCTTCTGGTACGTCAAATCGCCAAACCAAAGCGCTCGCTGCTTCGGTACGCGACAAAGTCAAAGAAGCTGGCGGCGACATCGTTGGTATGGAAGGTGAAGAGACCGGTGAATGGGTCTTGGTCGACTTGGGCGACATGATCGTCCACATCATGCAACCAGCGATCCGCGCTTACTACCGCTTGGAAGAAATCTGGGGCGGCAAAGAAGTCAAAATGGGCGCAGCAAAACGTGGTGCGAAAAAAGTTGCGAGCGACGATGGCGACAAACCAAAACGCGCAACACGCGCCAAGGCACCAGTTGAAGTGAAGCACGACATGATGGCAATTCAAGTGTCGGCCGACGACGAAGAAAAGAAACCAGCACGCAAACCACGCGTTAGCAAAGTTGCTGCCGAATTGGCCGGTGAAAAACCTGCCCGTAAGCCACGTGCAAGCGCAGCCAGCGGCGCTGCCAAGGTCCCATCAGGTGGCCGCGTGAAAGTTGCGGCATCTAAAACAGCGACCGCTTCAGCGAAAGCC
>CAYWNE010000260.1:0-3454 GCA_964459555.1 uncultured Burkholderiaceae bacterium
TTCCATTCATACACCGAAGGAAGGCAGCTCGCGTGTGGTGACGCAATTCTTTGGTCACATCGTGCGCGGTGAAAATATTTCCCTCGTGGACGGCGGTGCTCAAAAACGTGCATTCACTTACATCGATGATGGTATCGACGCTTTGGTCCGCATTATTGATAATAAGGATGGTGTTGCTTCCGGCAAGATTTACAACATCGGCAATCCAAGCAATAACCACTCGATTCGCGAATTGGCGCAAATGATGTTGAGTTTGGCAGCTGAATATCCTGAATACGCAGAATCTGCGAAGAAGGTTCAACTGACTGAGACAACTTCTGCAGCATACTACGGTGGTGGTTACCAAGACGTGAAAAACCGCGTACCAAAAATCACGAATACATGCGAAGAATTAGGCTGGAAGCCAACCACGACCATGGCCGATGCTATGCGTCATATCTTCGACGCCTATCGTAGCCAAGTTGCCCAAGCTCGTGCCTTGATGGATTAAATCGGCGCTATAGGTCGAGGCACGATCGAAAGATGGTGCTGCATTTAACGATAACAGAGTAGCGGCCAAGCTTGGCCGCTATTGCTTTTTGAAAACCATAGAAAAAATCCGCAATCAATGCCAACAATTGTTTTGAAAATTGATGTCGATACCTACCGTGGCACGCGTGAAGGCGTTCCCAATCTGGTGCGCATTTTAAAACAGCATCAAGCCAATGCAACCTTCCTATTTTCGCTTGGAAAGGATCATACTGGATGGGCCATGCGCCGCGTTTTTCGTCCCGGTTTTTTCAATAAGGTGTCGCGGACTTCGGTACTCGAACACTATGGTTTGAAGACACTCCTGTATGGCGTAATGTTGCCCGGCCCGGATATTGGCAAGCTTTGCGTGGAAGAAATGCGCAGTGCGAAACGCGCCGGCTTTGAATGCGGTATTCACACCTGGGATCATGTTGTGTGGCAGGACAACGTTCGCAAACGTGGTGAGCATTGGACTCGCAAACAAATGGCGTTGGCCTACGAACGATTCCAAGAAGTGTTTGGAGCACCACCAAAGACCTACGGTGCAGCCGGATGGCAGATGAATCCTGAAGCATTTGCCCAACTAGATCGCTATCAGATTCAATACGCATCAGATAGCCGGGCGATGTTAAAAGCCGATGGTAGCTTGGCGAATCCATTAGCTGGGCCATATCGCTTACGACATGAAGGCCATATTTATCAATGTGTGCAAATGCCGACGACCTTGCCAACCTTAGATGAATTGCTTGGCGTGGAAATCGATGGCAAAGTCATCGATCAGTCCAATATCGCACAACATCTGCTCAGTTTGACAGCTGAACCGCGAAATCATGTATTTACGATGCACGCCGAGCTTGAAGGACAGAAACTTGCCCCCATCTTGGTGGAATTGCTTAATGCTTGGGCCGAACAAGGTTATCAGTGTATTTCTATGGGGCAGTATTTTGCCAATCTGCGTGATCAAGAACTACCTGTGCATGACCTCACTTGGGCTGAATTGCCAGGACGTTCTGGAGAGTTAGTCGCCTTAAGCTGAACGAAGATTCTTCACTATCCCCCACATCAGCAGGAGAAACGCGTGTCAGAAACAAACAGTACAGTACCGAGCGCCATCAATTGCCAAGTTCCACATTTCATTGCGGCAATGACCGGCGGTCGCGATTTTGACTTGAAAGAGTATTCCGGAAAAAAAGTTGTTTTGTACTTCTATCCAAAAGACAACACCCCGGGTTGTACGGCAGAAAGCATGGCTTTCCGCGATTTGTATGAACATTTTCAAGCAAAGAATACAGCGATCTTTGGCATCAGCCGCGATAGTCTTCGATCCCATGAGGGTTTTAAGGCGAAGCTCGGCTTGCCATTCGAGCTAATCACAGATCCCGATGAGCAACTTTGCCAGTTGTTTAATGTGATGAAAATGAAAAATATGTACGGCAAACAAGTGCGTGGTATCGAACGCAGCACATTTGTTATTGACGAATCTGGCAAGTTAGTGAAAGAATGGCGTGGAGTGAAGGTCCCAGACCATGCTCAAGCAGTATTAGATTTCGTTAGCTAAAAACACATAATTGAATTCATCGACGAACATCAGAAAGCCGCTTAAGAAGATCTCTCGGTCTTCTTAAGCGGCTTTTACGTTTTTGTCGCCGAGTTTCTTTTTTGCGTCTGTGACTCGTCACAGTTTTTTGTAAGACACCGGTTGTTAACCATTATTTTTCAATGAGGTTCTGATGCCACTGCCCAAAATGCCGACGAAACAAGCGGCCTTACTGTCTCCAAAAGACTATCCTAAAGCAGGAAAAGTAAATCAACGTGCCACGAACCAAACTAAAGCGCAGTCCCCTATCGCAAGCAAGACCAGCCCTAGCGCGACAAGCGCAAAGAAAAAAACATTGCCTGTAAAGGAAACGATCGCAAAAACTACCAAAGCTAAAGTGAATCCAGCCAAATCCTCAGTGAGCTTGGTTGCGGATAAGAAAGGCACAACTAAGATGTTTGTGCTTGATACGAATGTCTTGATGCATGATCCAACCTCATTGTTCCGCTTCGAGGAACACGATGTTTATTTGCCGATGATTACGCTCGAAGAGCTTGATGATCACAAAAAAGGTATGTCCGAAGTGGCGCGTAATGCCCGACAAATCTCACGTTCACTCGATGCTCTTGTCGGCGATATTGATAGTGACGACATTGAGAAAGGCATTCCACTTTCGAAGCTAGGAAATAAAGACGCGAAAGGTCGACTCTTTTTCCAAACTAAATTGCAGAGCACGAGTTTGCCGCAGGGACTACCACAAGGCAAGGCAGACAATCAGATTCTCGCCGTCGTCAGAGCTTTGGAATCCGAGTTCCCTGGCCGCCCTATCGTCTTAGTGTCGAAAGACATCAATATGCGCATCAAAGCGCGCGCGCTTGGTTTGCCGGCGGAAGACTATTTCAATGATCATGTATTGGAAGATTCGGATCTACTCTACACTGGTATTTTGCAGTTGCCTGCGGACTTCTGGAGCAAACATGGCAAAGGCATCGAGACTTGGCAAGAAAATCGGAATGGATTAAGCACGACGTTTTATCGTATCACTGGGCCTTTGATCCCGAGTTTATTGGTGAACCAGTTCGTTTATCTTGAGCCGAATAATGGTGAAGCATCGTTCTATGGACAAGTAAGGCAAATCAATGGCAAGACTGCGGTTTTACAGACCTTGCGTGATTACGGACACTCGAAACACAGCGTCTGGGGAGTGACATCGCGCAATCGCGAACAAAACTTTGCGCTTAATCTCTTGATGGATCCTGAGTGCGACTTCGTAACCTTGCTTGGCCAGGCAGGTACTGGTAAAACCTTGCTCGCTTTAGCGGCCGGTTTAGCACAAGTCTTGGAGACAAAGACCTACAATGAAATTATCGTGACTCGCGTTTTAGTGCGAGAGAGCCGGTCTCTTGT
>CAYWNE010000261.1:0-3453 GCA_964459555.1 uncultured Burkholderiaceae bacterium
AGAACTATTAGTCGAACAGCATGGCGACGCGCAGTCAAAACTGCGAGATGAAATCGCCAAGAACATTGCAGAAATCGACCATTTGATCGATGAAATTTTGCTTGCCAGTCGACTCGACGCCAATCCAAATGAACAACTGCAAAACGCCGAGTTTCCACTTCACGAATTATTCGAAGAAGAAACTAAACGCCTCAACATTCAGGCCAACACGCAAATTGTCTCACTGTATGGAGATCAGCGACTACTGAGGCGGGTGATACGCAATTTACTGGAAAACGCGTTACGCTATGGCAAAGACCCAGAAGCGCAACTACGCGTTCTCGCCAATGAAAACACCTGCGAGATCACCATTATCGACCAAGGCCCAGGTATTCCTGAAGACGAACGCGACAAAATCTTCCTCCCATTCTATCGAGTACGAGGTAGCAAAGAACGCGATGGCGGCGTTGGGCTCGGACTCGCCATCGTCAAGCAAATCGTGGAACTACATAGTGGTACGGTACACTGCGAATCGGGCCGAAATGGTGGAAGTCAGTTTGTGATTCGACTACCACTTAGGTGTCGACCAAGCATTGCCTAGTTCACTCAATGTTTCTTTGGATATTCCCCATGAGAAAATTCAAAGTAAACAATTTGAGTACTGATAAAATTTAGCTCCCAACAATACCAACAGTCATCACTTGATGGTTGACGCTGTGAGTATCATTCTATGTCCTTCCAACACTATTTTGGCTTCTGCCCTATCGATCCCTCGCTGATCAACGATGCTCAAGAATTTATTGATGCATGTGATGAAGAACAAGCAATGTCCGATGAATTTCTTGATCAAGAGAATATGCTGATGCTGGGCTCGCGCAACGCATGGTTGACTCATACCATTGCAAGCGAAGCCAAGCGCCTCAAATTACCGTTGCTACAAGCACTGGAAACGAGAAATCATCTCTTTAGCCCGCAAGATATCCAAGCACTCCAGGCAGAAATTGAAGAGATTTGCCGAGCTGATGGCTGGGACCATGCAGACAGCTGGGAAGACAGCGATTTTGAGCAGGCCTTTGAAGAAGTGGCCAACATCGAAGGTGTTCTCGCCGCATGGCAAACGCGTGAAATTGAAAGCCCTGATGAAGGCGATTCGCCGTTCGACTTATTCATCTGCTTGTTCGCTTTAAAAGAACTTGTGGCGACAGCACAAGAGAATCAACAAGGGCTCTTGTATCACTCGTATAACTGAGTAGACATCACGCCTTGGCGCATCATTTTCAATAGAGTGCCGATTATTAAGATTGGACTTTCATCAATTGATGCGCGATGAAGCGCTCCCCTCTGCATTCAGTCGTTCCCGTCTATGGATAAAGCTGCAAACACGCAGATCAAAAACTTTCTTGTAGATTGACCCAGAACAAAGACGAAGTCATCGCAGGTGATTATCATCTTGCGCATGAAAACCATGGATCTTGTGGCGCCGGCTGGTAGTTTATTGGCCTTGAAGACCGCCATCAATAAAGGTGCGGATGCTGTCTATCTCGGTCTCCGCAATGCCACCAATGCTCGCAATTTCGGTGGGCTCAATTTTAGTGAAGCGGACATTCGCAGCGGGGTCGAATACGCCCATCAGCATGGCAAACAGGTTTTGTTTGCAATCAATACCTATCCCCAAGCCAGTCATGCCGACGAATGGCGTGCAGCGATCGATACTGCGGTGCTGTACGGTGCAGATGCAGTGATTTTGGCCGACCCTGGCTTGATGGCTTATGCTCGCCACCGCTACCCTGATTTACGTCTTCATCTTTCCGTGCAAAACTCGGCCACCACGGTCGATGCGATCGAGCTCATGCGCGAACAATTTGGCATACGACGCGCCGTCTTGCCACGCGTACTGACTTTGGCCGAAATCGAAAAAATCATTCGTCAGACCTCGGTAGAAATTGAAGTATTCGGCTTCGGTAGCTTATGCGTGATGGTCGAGGGACGTTGTCTCTTATCGAGCTATGTCACTGGCGATTCACCCAATAATCGAGGCGTTTGCTCCCCCGCGCATGCAGTGAGTTGGGAAGAACATGATCAAGTTCTGTCGGCACGCTTGAGCGGTAATTTGATTGATCAATACGCTCCGGGTGAGGCGGCTGCCTACCCCACTTTGTGCAAAGGTCGCTTCGAGGTCGCAGGTGAAGTCGACTACGCTTTAGAAGAACCGACTAGTCTCAATGCACTGAGTTTGCTCCCGCAACTCGTAAAGATGGGCGTCGCAGCGCTGAAGATTGAAGGCCGTCAGCGTAGTCCGAACTATGTCGGACAAGTCGTCAGCACTCTGCGCACTGCGCTTAACGCGGCGCAGGCTGACCCTGTGCGCTACTCGGCGCGACCAGAATGGCAAAGCGCGCTCGCCAAACACGCCGAAGGTGCGCAAGTCACACAAGGTGCATTTGAACGCCCATGGAAATAGCAATGTGAATCCTCGTTAGGAATGCTGATGAATACGCTCAAGATTTCTCTCGCTCCCTTGGCCTACTACTGGCCACGCGAAAAAAGTTTGCAGTTCTATGCTGATGCGATGACCTGGCCGGTCGATACGATTTACCTTGGCGAAGTAGTGTGTTCACGCCGGCACCAATTGCGCTTGGCAGATTGGATTAGCATCGCAAAAGAATGTCGTGAGGCGGGAAAAGAAGTCGTGCTCTCGACGCTCACACTGATCGACTCAGATACCGATCGACGACAAATGCACAAATGTATCGATGCTGCATACGAGAATGGCTTTATCGTAGAAGCGAACGATTTCAGTGCAGTGCGAACCATCCACGGTGTGGGACAAAAATTCATCGCTGGCCCCCATCTCAATGTCTACCATGAAGGCACGCTCAGTTGGTTACATAATCTTGGAGCACAACGTTTCGTGCCGCCAGTCGAACTGCCGCGTGATGAACTGCAAGTTTTGCAGATGCATCGGCCCGAGAATATGCAGACTGAAATTCAAGTATGGGGTCGCATGGCACTCGCTTACTCCTCTCGATGCTTTACCGCACGACGTCATCGCTTACGTAAGGACAGCTGCGAATTTAGCTGCGAACAGTATCCCGATGGCCTTGCGCTCAAAACCCGCGAACATAGTGATTTCTTGACGATCAACGGCATCCAAACCCAGAGCGCGCATTGTCTCGACTTAGGCCAGCATCTTCCCTCGATTAAAAAAATGGGGGGCGAGTATGTTCGACTACAACCACAATCACAACACATGGCGGAAGTGGTCCAAGCCTTCCACGTCGCCCGCCATGCAAGCGAAGCTGAACAGCATCAGGCGCTGGTCGCAGATAGCTTTCTACCACCGCAAGCCGAACGTAGCAATGGATATTGGTTAGGCAAAGCCGGTATGAAATGGGAAAGCATTCCTATTCACGCGGTGTAATGCTCAGCTCACCTCCACCAAATACTTAAAAGAGCAGATTCCACCTACCATGC
>CAYWNE010000262.1:0-3449 GCA_964459555.1 uncultured Burkholderiaceae bacterium
CCATGAATGCTGCAAAGTCGATGTTGCTCAAGACCTTGAGTCTTGGACAGTAACAGTAAAGAGAGGTATGTGATATGAGCACAGTAAATACACAAACAGTGGATCCTGCCTTGATGGCAACGATGAATCGTAGTTCGACGACAAAGTCTGTCGCGCAGGAAGCGCAAGATAAGTTTATGACGCTCTTGGTTACTCAGATGAAGAATCAAGATCCCCTGAATCCTCTTGATAACGCACAAGTTACGAGCCAACTGGCTCAACTTTCAACGGTGACGGGAATCGATAAATTGAATGACACCATGACTGCATTGAGTGCAAATTATCAGAATAGTCAAAGCATGCAAGCGGCCAATATGATCGGTCATGGTGTTGTGGTTCCGGGAAGTAGTGTTGAACTCAAAGATGGAAAGTCGGTACTTGGTTTTGATCTCCCTCAGAGTGCTGATACGGTAAAGGTTTTGATCCGCGACTCCGCGGGAAGCGTAGTTCGAACTTTGGTCAACAAGAATATGTCGCAAGGACTCAATTCTTTGACTTGGGACGGCAAAAATGAAAACGGGACTTCTCTTACGAACGGTAACTATCAGTTTTCGGTTGAAGCAATTTCTGGTGATCAGAAGTTAGCGCCGACCTCTTTGAGTTTCGGCATGGTATCTAGTGTCAGTATCGGATCGCAAGGTGCCAAACTTTCAGTCTCAAATGTTGGAGAGTTTTCGATGTCTGAAGTACGGCAGGTGTTCTAAGTTTGATGTGGTTACATTGGTGATTTTGGCTAGCAGAGAGGCCGTCTAAAAGTAGAGGAGAAGTATCATGGGTTTTCAACAAGGTCTTAGTGGCTTGAATGCCGCATCAAAATCCTTGGATGTCATAGGGAACAATATTTCAAATGCGAATACTGTTGGTTTCAAGATGGCGCAGGCTCAATTTGCAGATGTGTTTGCGAACTCGTTAAGTGGCGCCGGAACCAGCGGGGTTGGTATTGGCGTCAAAGTTCAAACGGTTCAGCAGTTGTTTACTCAAGGGAATATCAGTTCGACAAACAATCCTTTGGATATCGCAATTAATGGTGCAGGTTTCTTTCGTATGTCGACAAATGGAGCGATCACGTATAGCCGAAACGGTCAATTTTCTTTAGATAAGTCTGGAAACATCGTCAATGCTCAGGGGGCCAACTTAACCGGATACGCTGCTGATACAAATGGCGTTTTATCGACCGGTGCGGCGGTGCCACTTACAATCAACACCTCAGACATTGCGCCTAAACAAACGGATACAGTCAACGCCCTTCTAAATTTAGATTCTCGATCACTTGTTCCGGGCACACAAGTGCCAGTTGCTATACCACCAGTTATTATTCCTGTGGCATTTTCACTGACCGATCCCTTGTCATACAACAACGCAACCTCAGTCGCTGTTTTCGATAGTTTAGGTAACTCTCACGTTCTACAAACATTCTTTGTACGTGTCGATCCTGTTACTAGTCCGCCAACTGGTGGTGCTACGGCTGAATGGAATGTTTTCGCCGCGGTTGATGGTGTGTTGATCGCTGGTACGGCGACTCCCGCAAATGCAATAGGTAAAATCGGTTTTGACAGCCTTGGAAAATTAGTTGGAGCTACCCCGCCTTTCGCGCTGACCGATCCGAATGCGTTTGCGATCGCAGTTCCAGTGAGTACAGGTGCGGTATCACCGATTTCATCGCCGACGATCAAGTACGATTTAACTGGCACGACACAATATGGTTCTGCTTTTAGTGTCAATTCGATTAAACAGGACGGCTACACATCGGGCAAGTTATCCAAATTCAATACTTCCAAGGATGGGACGATCGTTGGAAGCTACACCAATGGCAAAACTGCTGTATTAGGGCAGATCGCATTAGCGAATTTTACAAACCCAAATGGTCTTCAATCGCTTGGGGATAATCAATGGACAGAGACAGCCACCTCTGGCCCAGCGTTGGTGGGGCCTCCAGGGTCCGGCAGTATGGGCGTCCTGACTTCAAACGCAACTGAGGATTCAAACACAGATTTGACGGGAGAATTGGTGAACATGATTACTGCGCAGCGGGTTTACCAGGCAAACGCGCAAACCATTAAGACACAAGATCAGATTTTGCAAACGCTGGTCAACCTGCGTTAATGAAAGAGTAGGTGCGCGATGGATAGGTTAATTTATACGGCAATGACAGGTGCGAAGCATTTGCTTGAGCAGCAGTCAACCACTGCGCACAATCTTGCGAACGCGACCACCACAGGATTTAAAGCACAACTCGATTCTTTTCGTGCTGTACCAGTGATTAGCGAGGGACTACCGACTCGCGCATTTGTCGTTGATGCGACAGTCGGTACAGATTTCTCTCCGGGCGCTCTACAGCAAACCGGGCGTGATCTTGACGTCGCGATTCAAGGTAAGGGTTGGCTGGTAGTGCAGGGCGAAGATGGCGTTGAAAAGATGACGCGACATGGCAGCCTCAAGATCAGCGAAAACGGTGTTCTACAGACTCAAAACGGCTTACAAGTGGTCGGTGAGGGCGGCACGATTACGATTCCGCCAGAGATGACAATTGCGATCGCGAAAGATGGAACCATCTCTGCAGTACCTATGGGATCGCGTCCTAATGCGGTACAAGTAATCGGTCGACTCAAGATGGTGAATCCGCCTGAGAATAATGTGGTGCGCGGTGATGATGGTCTGTTCAAGACCAAAGATGGTGTTGTCCCCGATGCAGATCCTGCCGTCAATGTGATTAGCGGGGCGCTTGAGGCCAGCAATGTCAATGTGGCGGAGGCAATGGTCAATATGATTAATTTGGCTCGCCAATTCGAAATGCAAATGAAGCTTTTGACGAATGCTGAGAATAACGAGACAAAAGCCAGTCAGATTTTGACTTTAAGTTGAGTCGTTTGAGCGCACAATCAGGCTAGATAGAATCAGTGTGTAAAGGAAATTACGATGATACGTTCATTATGGGTGGCAAAGACAGGTCTCGATGCGCAGCAAACGCAAATGGACGTGATCACAAATAATCTTGCGAATGTGAGCACTAATGGTTTCAAACGTTCGCGCGCGGTATTTGAAGATTTGTTGTATCAAACCGTACGTCAGCCAGGAGCTCAAAGTTCACAGCAAACGCAATTGCCTTCTGGATTGCAGTTGGGCGTGGGTGTTCGTCCTGTTGCTACTGAAAGAATTTTCACTCAGGGTAATCTGCAGCAAACAGGTAATAACAAAGATGTCGCAATAAATGGGCAAGGTTTCTTCCAAGTTCTTCTTCCAGATGGCACGACGGCGTACACGCGGGATGGTTCTTTTCAAATGGACAATCAGGGGCAATTGGTTACCTCCAGTGGTTTCGTTATCCAACCAGCGATTACCATTCCGGCAAATGCGCAAACGATTACGGTTGCACGTGATGGCACGGTGTCCGTAACTCAGCCGGGCTCGGC
>CAYWNE010000263.1:0-3446 GCA_964459555.1 uncultured Burkholderiaceae bacterium
GTGGGCGACTCATAATCCATTCGGCGATGCGCGCATACTTGGATAAGCCAATCAAATTCGAGTGTTCGTTTGGCATAACACCGATCCACACTTTGCCGATGATAGGGCAGAGGTGATGCGAGCAGGCGCTGCGCACAGTGATCGGGCCAATAATCATCAACTCATTCAGATGCGAAGCATTTGGGAATTCGGTGACCGATGGCATCGGTACATAACGACCTTTGAAAATTTCGTTGATGTACATCTTGGCCACGCGGCGTCCGGTGTCGAGTGTGTTGTGATCGCTCTTGGTGTCGATGACTAAACTCTCGAGAACACCACGCAATTTTTCTTCGACTTCGGCTAAGAGTTCATCGAGTTCACCCGGTTCGATGAACTGCGAAATATTATCGTTTGCGTGATAGCGTGTTTTGCTTTTGACGATACGTTCGCGGATGCGTTGCGAAACAGGAACCGCTTCTGCGCTCACCGCTTTGTAGTTGGTATCTTTAGACATACATGTCATCCAATCGCTGGGTTTGCTTGGCGCCACAAACTTTTGCGCGCGTCTTTGCGGCAAACCATGAATTATTAGTGAAGCCGTAATAGTAACTGAAACTCTTCAAGACTGCCCGACACCGAAGCATGACTTCGGCCAAGATTAACATAGCGCTTTATGACATGCTGTTGGCTTATTCGCCACCATCGCGAGACATCTTTTTCATTGCTTCGCGAATGAGATTCATTTGACTGCGGAAGTTGGTGCAAGAGCGGCACATGCTCAAATGGAGCTTGAGCTGCGTGCGTTCAGCAACACTGAGCTCACGGTCCAAACCTTCGGAGAGCATTTGATGTGCTTGTTTGCAGGTATAAAAGAAACGCATGGCAGCTTATGAAAAAAGTTATCGGGTCAAAATGCGAACTATGTACTGGAAGTGCTGGAATTTCCAAACCAATTGAGGTCGAGGCACTCGCGCAAGCGCAAACGAGCCCGGTACAGCAAGACCCATAGATTAGACGAACTAATCTCTAATTCCTTACAAATTTCTTCGGTCGATAGTTCTAGCCACTCCCGCATCATGAATACTCGGCCAGTTTGCGCAGGTAATTTTTCTATGCAAAGTTCTAGCGTGCGGAAGAAGTCTTTTTGTTCTAGACAGGCGGCTGGTGCTCCCCAATTGCTGGCATCTTCATGGGTGTGGCCATCGGCTCGGAATAAGTGATCAATTACGTCGGCTTCATTTTGATCATCTTCACAAAAATCAGCAATTTGCACTTCACGACCAGAAACGCGTAGCAAATCGATAATTTTGAATTTCAAAATACCAATCACATAGGTTCGCAAACTAGAACGACCAGCGAAACTATCAGGTTTTTCCAAAACGGCAAGTATGGTTTCCTGCACCACGTCTTCAGCATGCGCACTATTTCTGAGTTGCAGCAGAGCGAAGCGCAGCAAGGCGGGGCGCATGGCGTCGATTTGTTGGTGCAGGTCTGTCATGCTTGGCTCATAGGGAAATAGTGGTCAGTGTTGAGCGATTTTCAGTGTAAGCATCAGATTTACATGAAAAAAGCTTTGATCGCATTTTAATCTGCTTGGTGTTTGCCTGTAAAATTTAGGTTTGAGCAGAATACCCACAATTCCTGCAATTCTCGACATTCTCTATAGGAATCCCATTCATGAGCACGACCACTATTCCACAATCTGACGATCACGATCGCTTGGCAAATGTGGAGCCTGAAATCAAGGCTGAAATCTTGGCTGAGGCCTTGCCTTACATTCGTAAGTTCCACGGCAAGACGATCGTCGTCAAATACGGTGGTAATGCCATGACGGAAGAGAAACTAAAACATGGTTTCGCCCGCGACGTGATTTTGTTGAAACTGGTCGGTATGAATCCCGTTGTTGTACACGGTGGTGGCCCGCAAATCGATAGCGCCTTGAAGCGTTTGGGCAAAGAAGGCAACTTCATCCAGGGCATGCGTATCACTGACGAAGAAACCATGGAAGTGGTTGAATGGGTCTTGGGCGGCGAAGTGCAGCAAGATATCGTCATGCTGATCAATCACTACGGCGGCCAAGCGGTTGGTTTGACCGGTAAGGATGGTGGTTTAATCCGCGCCAGAAAATTGAAAATGCCTGATCGCGAAAACCCAGGCGAATTCTTAGACATTGGCTTCGTCGGCGAAATCGACGCCATCAATCCAGCCGTCGTCAAAGCACTACAAGACGACGCCTTCATCCCGATTATTTCGCCAATTGGTTTCGGCGAAGACGGCCAAGCCTACAACATCAACGCCGACTTAGTCGCTGGCAAGATCGCAGAAATCCTAAAAGCCGAAAAACTAATCATGATGACCAACATCCCCGGCGTCATGGACAAACAAGGCAACCTAGTCACCGACTTGTCAGCCAGAGAAATCGACGAAATGTTCGCCGACGGCACCATCTCAGGCGGCATGCTACCGAAGATTTCATCAGCCCTGGATGCAGCGAAATCAGGCGTCAACACAGTCCACATCATCGACGGCCGCATTCCGCATTCGCTGTTGTTGGAGATTTTGACGGAGCAAGCATTCGGTACGATGATTCGATCCCACTAGCATAAATCTCATTCTGGGACGCATTGCGTTGTTGCTTGTCCTCGCAATACTCCAGTATTGCTCCGGGAAGCGCCTAGCACTGCATCCCCATAATGAAATTTCTGGCTAGCGGGCTACTTTGTTAGCTAACGAATTGTTTTTCTAAACCTAGGTTAAATTTCAATGATCCTTGGTCCCTTTCAAATCGTAGAGAAGCAAAAGTAGGGCAGGTGCAACCCGCGCCGCCAGCACATCAAGCACCTAAGCAGCGCGGGTTGCACCCGCCCTACGAGATAGCGTTGAACGTCAATATGAAGATCCTCCATATCCTAAGTGTTGAAGAGCTGAGAGATGGCGGGTCTCTTGTTATTGGTTTTCAAGCCGATGACTCTTGTTCCTATTGGCTTATGTTACCGATAATCGTGAGGGGAGTTAATGAGGGAACTTTCGGTGCCCCAATGTTAGTCAACAGGACAACTGCTATCGAAGTGGATCTGAGTTGGGTAGGCGCAAACAATTGGCTTTGTAAACTCGAATGCTTTATTGAAGACGAAGAGCATAAATCGACGCTAAATCGAATGAGGGTGGTAATACATGAAAACCTCAAAAAAGGCACTTGAATGTAAATCGTCTTTGAAGTTAGTCAAATTGAATACCATTGAGACGACGGCTAGGTCAACTATGCGGTGAGCAGCCGATCTTAATTCGCATGTGACACTGCCAATTGTGCGCAACAGAAATGGGAAAAAGAGATGCAGATGTTTGAGCGAAGCGAGTTTCTGCATCTCCCCATTTTTGTTGCGCATAATTGGGGACCCGAAGGGCAGTGGCGCCTGCGTCGCCTTCTTTTGCTTACTTTTCTTGGCGAAGCAAGAAAAGTGAGT
>CAYWNE010000264.1:0-3439 GCA_964459555.1 uncultured Burkholderiaceae bacterium
GAAATGCTCAGAGGATTTCATCACCGGTGTGGCGCCAGTCAGCACAGAATAAGGATTCTTCAACTCGGTCGGTGCATAGACTGCAGAGCAAACTTCGCAAGAATCCCCATACTGATCTTTGGCGCCACATTTCGGGCACTCGCCTTTGATGTAGCGATCTGGCAAGAACATGTTCTTTACGGGATCGTAAAATTGTTCAATGGTTTTGCTGGTGATGAAGCCCGCCGCTTTCAGTTTGCGGTAAATGTCTTGTGACAATTCATGGTTTTCTGCACCATCGGTCGAGTGCCAATTGTCGAATTGAATATGGAAACCATCAAGATATTGCTTACGGCCAGCAGCGATTTGGCCGACGAACTCTTGTGGCGTCAATCCGGCTTTTTCCGCCGCAATCATGATCGGCGCGCCATGGGCGTCGTCTGCACACACGAAATTGACTTCGTGGCCCGACATTCGCTGATGACGAACCCAGATATCGGCTTGGATGTACTCCATGATGTGGCCGAGATGGAAAGGCGCGTTAGCGTAAGGCAGGGCGGTGGTGACGAACAGCTTGCGGGTCATAATTGAATTTCTTCTATGAATTGGACAAAAACAGTATTTTAACCGAGTTTTCCTCCTGAATCGCGTTCTGCACAAGAGTGAATGCCAGCTTGGACGACTGTTTTGATGCCTGAATTGAGGGCAGATTGAAGCCTGATTGAACCCTCATCGTGCAGGGCTTTCAAGCTCGGCTGCATGGTTTTGGTTTAGACTTGCGGTATGTGAATGGAGAAAGTATGTCTATGCAAGAAGCAAATAGCGTTGCCGCCAACGGTGTAGCGGAACAAGTGAAAGCAGTGTTGGCGACCGTCATTGATTCGAATACGGGTAAGGATTTCGTCAGCACCAAGTCGGTGAAGAATATTCAATTGCAGAATGGCAAGCTTAGTCTAGAGATTGAACTCGGCTATCCGGCGAAGTCGCAATTGGGTTTGATCCGCGAGCTGGTGGTGAAAGCCTTGAGTGGCCTGACAGGTGTGACCGAGGTCGAGCCACTGGTCACCAGTAAGATCGTCGCGCACGCCGTGCAACGCGGTATCAAATTGATGCCGAATGTGAAAAATATTATTGCGGTTGCCTCGGGCAAGGGCGGGGTAGGTAAATCGACCACGGCCGTCAATTTGGCCTTGGCATTGGCGGCTGAAGGCGCTTCGGTCGGTCTATTGGATGCCGATATCTATGGTCCCTCGCAACCGATGATGATGGGTATCGACGCCCGTCCAGAATCGAATGATGGTAAGACCATGGAGCCACTCGAGAACTATGGTGTGCAAGTGTCATCGATCGGTTTTATGGTCGATCCTGATTCGCCTATGGTATGGCGAGGCCCGATGGTGACGCAGGCTTTGCAGCAATTGCTTGAGCTGACGAATTGGCGTGATCTCGATTACTTGATCGTCGATATGCCGCCTGGCACTGGCGATATCCAATTGACTCTCTCACAACGCGTGCCGGTGACAGGCGCGGTGATCGTGACAACCCCGCAAGACATCGCTTTGCTCGATGCGCGCAAAGGTTTGAAGATGTTCGAAAAAGTCGGCATCCCGATTCTCGGTATTGTTGAGAACATGAGTATGCACGTGTGCTCAAACTGCGGTCATGCCGAGGCTATTTTCGGTACTGGCGGTGCAGAGAAAATGTGCCGTGATTTCGAAGTGGATTTCCTTGGCGGCCTGCCTTTGAGCATGAGTATTCGTGAGCAAGCGGATTCCGGTAAACCAACGGTCGTTGCTGAACCAGATTCCCAAGTGGCCGAAATTTATAAAAATATTGCGCGTAAAGTAGCGGTGCATGTGGCTGAAAAAGCCAAAGACATGAGCGGCAAATTCCCCACAATTACGGTACAAAATACTTAAGACTTCATGACCACCTCCGCTCACGTTTCGACTTCCTTTAATGCATTATTGTCGAGTTCATTTTCGACGATGGATATCGCCATGATGCAAGAGGCATTGCGCTTGGCAGCTGACGCGAAGATGGATACTGCCCCCAACCCTCGTGTTGGTTGTGTGATCGTGCGTGATGGTGTGGTCTTGGGCCGTGGTTGTACCCAAAAAGTCGGGCAGGCGCATGCCGAAGTGATGGCCTTGCGTGATGCCGCGAGCCAAGGGCATGATGTGCGTGGCGCCACGGCTTATGTGACCTTGGAGCCTTGCAGCCATTTTGGTCGCACGCCACCGTGCGCGAATGCCTTGATTGAGTCAGGTATCGGCCGCGTTGTCGCTGCTTTGGAAGATCCTAACCCCTTGGTGGCTGGTCGCGGGTTCGCGATGTTACGTGAGGCTGGAATCGATGTCAGTCATGGACTCTTGGCCGAGCAAGCGACCGAGCTCAATATCGGTTTTCTGCATCGTATGCGCACAGGCCAGCCTTGGGTCAGACTCAAAATGGCAGCCAGCATCGATGGTTATACGGCGTTGCCGAATGGACAAAGTCAATGGATCACGGACGCCGAGGCGAGGCTTGATGGCCATCGTTGGCGAGCCCGTGCCAATGTGATTTTGACTGGCATTGGCACGGTTTTGGCTGATGATCCTCAACTGACGGTGCGTTTAACGGCGCAGGTTGATGGCGCTTCCGAAGTCAGTGCGGATTCTTTCCAACCACCGAAATGGATAGTGGATTCGCAGTTGCGTACACCAGCCACGGCTCAGATTCTGCAGGCAGGCGAGACCTGTATTGTGCATGTTTTGGATGAGTCCGCATCGTACGCGAAGGGTGAGCAATATCGCCAGGCAAACGGCCAAGTCAGAACCTTGAGCTTATCCAATCCAAATGGTGGGGGTGTCGATTTGTCTGCGCTCCTCGCAGAGCTTGCACGCCAGCAAGTCAATGAAGTGCATGTTGAGGCAGGCGCGAAATTGAGCGGGGCCTTGATGGCACAAGGATTGGTCAACGAAGTTGTGTTGTATCTCGCGCCGAAGTTCTTAGGTCAAGGGCGCGGCCTGTTTGATCTGCCGCAGATGGAACATGTGGATCAAGCAAGAAATTGGCGTATGCATGCGGTCGATAAGATCGGCAATGGCTTGCGCCTAATTTTACGACCTTAGTTTTTTGATTCGTTGAAAGCGAAGTAATACTGCCTAATTGAAGAATCACCCAAATGAATCGCCCAAAATAAAAAAAGCCTCGCGATGCAATTTGCAAGCGAGGCTTTTTATTTGGTCGGAGTACAAGGATTCGAACCTTGGACCCTCTGGTCCCAAACCAGATGCGCTACCGGGCTGCGCTACACTCCGAATACGGCGAAGAATTTGCTCATACTTTGTGGTTGAAAAACAAACGAGCAAATATCTTTTGAAACTAAAAAGGATCGTCAAGATGTCTCGACGATCCTTGAATTTTGGTCGGAGTACAAGGATTCGAACCTTGGACCCTCTGGTCCCAAACCAGATGC
>CAYWNE010000265.1:0-3435 GCA_964459555.1 uncultured Burkholderiaceae bacterium
CCGTGGCGACGATAAGTTTGACGTTGTTGTTCTCGACAAAAAGCCAGTCACTTACTCTTACTTCGCAGATCCTTTGTATGTCTTCATGGACGAAGAATACAACCAATACGAAATCGAAGAAGAAAACTTGGGCGATGCATTGCACTACCTGAAAGACGGCATGGAGTGCGAAGCTGTGTTCTATGACGGTAAAGCAATTTCTGTAGAATTGCCTACAACTATTGCTCGTCAAGTTATCTACTCCGAACCAGCAGTCAAAGGCAACACTTCTGGTAACGTTTTGAAAGATGCAAAAATCGAAAACGCAATCGAAGCACATTGCCACATCGTGCAAGTACCTTTGTTCGTTAATCAAGACGACATTATCGAAATCGATACACGTACTAACGAATACAAACGCGTTGTACGTAACTAATTGATCTTGACGAATGTGAACTAGAACGCACTTAAGCCTAGTCTCCTACACATTCACCGAGCTTCAGCAGTGAAAAAGCCACTTCCCAGAAGTGGCTTTTTTTTCATCTATTGCACGGTTTACATTTCCATTTTCCTGGCTCTGCCCTGGAAGTGCTATAAAAACAAGTCTAATTTTTATTTCCTTTCGATAATTGACTTGAAATGTAGCAACATATCTTCTATGCTGAAAATTCGTTGAGTCCATCGAAAGGAATTCCTATGGCCACCGCCCCTATCTCAACCACAGAAGCCCGCGAAAATCTATTTGCGCGCAAGTCGGAAAAGCAAAATGACGTAAAAACTTTTGCCCCAAAACTGCGTGCCGATGAAGAACAGGTAAAACAAGCCGAGCCGACGACTGCACCACCACAAACGCAAAAAGTCGAGGCGCCCAAACCTGTCGTCAATTCTAACGGTCAAGTGACTGGCACCCTTATCAATACCAGTGCGTAACACTCGTTTTCTAGCCTTTGTTCCAAAGCGCTAGGGCCAGACCAAGCTGCGCAGCAAAGACTCCCCCTACTCGCAGCTCAAAACAGTTGACTCCGAGACTCTTGTGTTGCCGACCTCCGGGTCGGCTTTTTTTGGCACTCAAGAACCGAAAGCAGTCACACAATCAAATACCTACCATCGACATGCCGCTGAGGATGACTTATGCCGATGTGCGATTTTTCGAGACCTGAAGGATGGCGGGAGTGCGCAAAAGATCGGTACGCGAAGAAACAATTTTCAACATTTATTACCTTGAAGCAAGTTAAATTTTGCCTTACGATGGCATTCATTCGACTCACGGCAAAGGAAATAAAAATGGCTATTTCTGCTACCGCTCCACTCAGAGAACAAGTCTTGCCCGCACCGATTCGCGACAGCAAATACCTCGCTCTGCGGCCAACAATCAACCCAACTCCCTATGTTGAATCCAAGCCCTTAGCTCCCGCTCCCGTTCCTGAAACTCAGGTGCCGCCAAGCCGTCCTCTAGAAATTCTCAATTTGCGCGGCGAAGTCACCGGCACTAGGATCAATACCAGCGCCTAACGTTCCGCAAGTCTTCGCGCGAAGATAAGTTTAGATGGTGACACACCGCTGGATACCAAAGCTCAAAAGCAAAACACCAGCCACGGCTGGTGTTTTTGTCTTTAAGGCTGCAGTGACGACTACAACCACACCGCAAACGATAACAGCAGCAACAATAACATCCACAGCAGCAAAGAGCGCCACACGAGACCAACTGCGCTCTGCAAGGCACGAGGGCTCGCTTCAACGCCGGGCTGACTTTCAATTTCTAAACTATCGACATCGACAGCACTCGCGCCGGCATTCAAGATCATCGCCTTATTTTCAGGTTCGCCAAGGCGCACACCGATAGCGCCACCACCAGAAGACAAAATGATCCCTATCAACTCATCATTCCAGCGACTTGCGTAATTGCGCCAAGAGTAAATCGCATCTTCAAAATTTCCGACGACCGCAAACGCGACAGCGGTCAAACGAGCCGGAATCCAATCGATCCAATAAAAGATGTTTCGGGCGAACTGACCAAATTCTTCCTCCTGCATACGCTCTGACTCAGCCCACTCACGCGACAGAAATTCAGCCATACGATACATCACCGCACAAGCGGGTCCAACCGGCATCAAGAACCAGAAAAATACTCCAAACACATTGCGATGGGAGGCAATCAAGGACCGCTCAACCGCACCGCGTGCGACATCGGTCATATCGTAACTAGAGCAATCCTTATTAATCCAATCACCGAGGTGACGACGGGCCGCTTCTTCATCTCCAGCACTCAACGCGGCTTGAATGGAAGTGAAATAATGACTATAGCGACGAAAGCCTAAGGTCAAATAAACGATGATGACATTCCAGACGAAGGCAGCAAAGGGACTTAAGCGCAGACACAACCAATACACCAACGCGGTTGGTAAGCTTAAGGCGCCGACGACTATGAACCAAGCCATACGACCATGATGTGCCTTACCCGCATTGCACCAAGATTCAACCTTCATCGCAAAATGTTGGACTTGTGTGTAGACCGGGTTATCGACACGCAGCGGCTTGAGCTGTTCGATTAATAAGGCAAAGAGAATGGAGAGAAAGGTCATAGCTAAATCTATCTTCCCGACATAAATCAAGGAATTGCAGAGGGTGTCAACGGCGAACACCGTTCTTACTTACCCCAAAGCCTAGAGTGTAAACTGATTTGCTATGTTTATGAAGCAATACACTGTTTAATCTGGAATCGGTGCGCGCAAAAAGTGAAATAAGTTGCGCAACATACCTGCCGTTGCCCCCCAAATAAAGTAGTCTTGATAAGGCATAGCATAAAACTGACGGCGACCGGCCCCAGCAAAGCTCGAATTGGCCGGGATCTCGACTTCACGTCGTTGATGATGGGCGGGATTCATTAAGAATTGCAATGGCACTTCGAAGATCTCGGCCACCTCAAACGGATCAGAACGCAAAATTAACGGTGGATGAACTAAAGCCACGATCGGTATCACCGAGAATCCTGTGCCTGTACGATATTCGGGCAGTTCACCTAAAATTTCCACTTGCTGAGGATCTAATCCAACTTCTTCTTCCGCTTCACGCAAAGCCGTATGCAGCGAAGACTGATCGCCCTCATCGACACGACCACCTGGAAAGCTAATTTGCCCTGCGTGATGATGCAAATGCGCAGCGCGCTGAGTCAGTAACACTTGCAAACCCTGCTCCCGCACCACCAAAGGAATCAAAACTGCCGCGGGTCGAAACACGCCTGATCGGTTCATTGCCGCTTCAGCGGTAGGCTCAGTTTGCCATACAAGATCTTGCTTAAATCTCTTCCGCACATAATCAACCGTCAAGCTTTCAAGCGCGATTGGCGCCTCATCGGCAATCGAATGCAAAGGCATTGCAGTGGGATCAAAACTACTCATACAAGACCAATCTTTTTTGACACTCGTTCCATAACTCCCCTCAAATTAAGCTCTCTGC
>CAYWNE010000266.1:0-3420 GCA_964459555.1 uncultured Burkholderiaceae bacterium
ACATCAGATACCAAGAATCGCTATATGGTACGCGTTCATTACTCATAGCCATAACTAGATTTATGCGACAACACGTCGCCCAATAAATTGAGCTGACGCATAACACTTTTCACAAAACATCTCCAAAGTCGCATGAATACTAGCTTTCAGGGAAGCGACTACATTTTCAACATTATTAAAATTCTGTGAAAAGCGTCACGTAAAAAGCTGCATTCTACCTTGCATCATCAGCATGTCAATAAATACACGAATGAATACGGTGAATCTACAATACTGAAACAAGATTGCGGTTCTGTACTCAGCTTCCCATCCAACTCATTCACAATCAAAGACAAAACTCGAACATAAAAAAACGGGCATGCTCGCACATGCCCGTTCTTCTACCAAACTAAACTTTTGGTTTCAGCTTATTCGTAATCGCTCATAGGAATGCAAGCGCAGAACAAGTTGCGGTCGCCGTAGACGTTGTCGGCACGGCCTACTGGTACCCAGTATTTCTGCTTGCGCAGTGATGGGACAGGATAAGCTGCGACTTCGCGGCTATAAGCGTGGTTCCACTCGTTAGCGACCAATACTTCTGCCGTATGTGGTGCGTTTTTGAGTGGGTTGTCTTTGGCGTCGAATTCACCGCTTGCCACTTTCGCGATTTCTTCACGAATCGCGATCATGGCGTCGATGAAGCGGTCCAACTCAGCTTGGGATTCGCTTTCTGTTGGCTCGATCATCAAAGTGCCTGGCACTGGGAAGCTCATAGTTGGAGCGTGGAAGCCGAAGTCCATCAAACGTTTAGCGACGTCTTCATTGGAGATGCCAGTAGCATCGCTCAATGGACGCAAATCCAAAATACATTCATGCGCAACCAAGCCGTCGTGGCCTGTGTACAGCACTGGGTAGTGTGGTGCCAAACGTTTCGCGATGTAGTTCGCTGCCAAGATCGCTGTTTCGGTCGCTGCTTTCAAACCTTCTGCGCCCATCATTGCGATGTACATCCAAGAGATCGGCAAGATCGATGCGGAACCGAATGGTGCTGCGCTGACTGCAGAGATACCCTTCTCGCCGCGTACATAACCATTCGAACGTTGGTTAGGCAAGAACGGCGCGAGGTGTGCGCCAACCGCGACTGGACCAACACCTGGGCCGCCACCACCGTGAGGGATACAGAATGTTTTGTGCAAGTTCAAGTGACTGACATCGCCACCGAATTTACCTGGTGCCGCTACGCCCACCAAGGCATTCATGTTCGCACCATCGACATACACTTGACCACCGTGTGCATGGATGATGTCGCACAATTCGCGGATGCCTTCTTCGAACACACCGTGCGTCGATGGATACGTCACCATCGCTGCCGCCAAATTCGCGCTGTGTTTTTCTGCTTTGGCTTTGAGGTCAACCAAATCAACGTTACCGTTTTCATCGCAAGCCACAACCACCACTTCCATACCGACCATGGATGCCGATGCTGGATTCGTACCGTGAGCAGAAGATGGAATCAAAACGATGTTACGGTGATGATCGCCACGCGATTGATGGTAGGCTTGGATAATCAACAAACCAGCGTATTCACCTTGTGAACCCGCGTTTGGTTGCAAAGAAACCGCATCGTAACCTGTAGCTGCGCACAACATCGCTTCGAGTTGATCGATCAATTCGCGATAGCCAACCGTTTGATCGTTCGGTGCGAACGGGTGGATGTTAGAAAACTCTGGCCATGTCACTGGGATCATTTCAGAAGTGGCGTTCAACTTCATGGTGCAAGAACCGAGCGGGATCATGGTGCGATCCAAAGCCAAATCTTTGTCTGCCAAGCTACGCAAGTAACGCAGCATTTCGTGTTCTGCGTGGTAGCGGTTGAATGTTGGGTGCGTCAAATAGCTTGTAGTACGTGCCAAGGCTGCTGGGAATGCATCGGCCACTGTCGCTTCAGTTGCGTCGAAAGCTGGTACGGCTTTGCCTTGACCCAGAATGTTCCACAAAGCTTCTACATCAGCGCGTGCCGCTGTTTCGTCGAGCGAAACGCCAACTTGGGTCGCGCTGATTTGGCGCAAGTTGTAACCTGCTGCTTGTGCTGCTGCGTGTACGGCTGCGGCATCAGCGACATTGACTGTCAATGTATCGAAGAAGCTGTTGTTCGCAATTGCTACGCCCATGTGTTTCAAACCGGCAGCCAATGTGCCAGTCAAACGATGCGTGCGCTGTGCGATTTGTTTCAAGCCTGCTGGGCCGTGGTAGACCGCGTACATCGACGCGATCACAGCCAACAATACTTGTGCAGTACAGATGTTGGAAGTCGCTTTTTCGCGGCGGATATGCTGTTCACGTGTTTGCAAAGCCAAACGGTAAGCTTTGTTGCCTTGTGCATCAACCGTCACACCGACCAAGCGGCCTGGCATAGAACGTTTAAATGCGTCTTTGGTGCCCATGTAACCAGCGTGTGGACCACCGAAACCGAGCGGCACACCGAAGCGTTGGCTGTTACCGACGACCACGTCGGCACCCCATGTGCCTGGCGCTTCGATCAAGGTCAATGCCAACAAATCAGCAGCGGCGATCACCATGCCGCCTTTAGCGTGCACTGCTGCAGTGAATTCGCGGTAATCGCGGATTTCGCCATCAACGCTTGGGTATTGCAAGAGTACGCCGAAGCAATCGTTTTCTAAGGCTTCGTTGCCTGTGCAAGTGCGTACTTCAATGCCCAATGGTTTAGCGCGTGTTTCAATGATTTCACGAGTCTGTGGCAACACGTCGTCGGCAACATAGAACACGTTGGAATTGGATTTACCAACACGTTGGATCAAGGTCATCGCTTCAGCAGCGGCTGTACCTTCGTCGAGCATAGACGCATTCGCGATATCCATGCCGGTCATATCCATAATAACCTGTTGGAAGTTCAAAATCGCTTCCAAGCGACCTTGAGAAATTTCTGGTTGGTATGGCGTGTAAGCTGTGTACCACGCTGGGTTTTCGAAGATGTTACGCAGAATCACGCCTGGCGTGTGCGTGTTGTAATAGCCTTGACCGATGAAAGACTTGAGCACTTTATTTTTGCTCGCCAAGGCTTTCAAAGTCGCCAATGCTTCTGTTTCAGATTTCGCTTCAGTGAACTGCGCCAAAGGCAAAACTTCTTTACGACGGATGTTCGCTGGAACAATCGCATCGATCAAAGCTGTACGATCCGCATAGCCCAACACTTTGAGCATAGCAGCTTGTTCTGCTTCAGATGGGCCGATATGACGGGCAATAAAGGCATCATGTGCCTCAAGTTGGGAAAGGCTAGTACGTGTCATGGTAATTTGGGGGATATGAAAAACAAAATTCAACGATTGGGAGCAGCCGTCCTAGTGGACTGTGGCTATATCCCCTCTCCCGCAAGCGGGAGAGGGTTAGGGTGAGGGAGATCCATCTCTTGTAAAGCAAATC
>CAYWNE010000267.1:0-3401 GCA_964459555.1 uncultured Burkholderiaceae bacterium
GACATATGGCTGCGCTTTGCGCCTTGAACTGCATCCCGATAATTGAATTTCTGGGCAAGGACTGGGGTTCTGGACCTCGGGCGCAGCTCTTTGTTGCAAATGCGCCGTATTGACATACGGCTGTGCTTTGCGCCGCGATCTGCATCCCGAGAATTGAATTTCTGGGCAGGGACTGGAGTTCTAGTTCTCGGGCGCATTTCGGCGTTGCAAATGCTCGCCAGATCGACATATGGCTGCGCTTTGCGCCTTGAACTGCATCCCGATAATTGAATTTCTGGGTAAGGACTGGGACTCTAACTCTCGGACGCAGCTCTTTGTTGCAAATGCGCGCCGTATTGACATACGGCTGTGCTTTGCGCCGCGATCTGCATCCCGAGAACTGAATTTCTTATCGTGGACTTTGTTGAGTGGATTTGAGTTGCTTATTAGTCTTAACGTGGCGAATGGCTTGGAGGTCGATGGAAAAATGAAAGTGTATTTAGACGACGAGCGCGTTACGCCCGACGGCTGGAAGAGAGTGTATTGGCCCGATGAAGCTATCGAATTGCTCAAGACGGGTGAGGTTAGTGATATCAGCCTTGACCATGATTTGGGTGATGATCAACGTGGCACTGGTTACGATGTGATTCTCTGGATTGAAAATGCGGTTGCTACGGAGGGGTTTTCTGCGCCACAAATCTTCGTTCATTCTGCCAATAGTTCCGCTAGACTGAAAATGGAGGCTGGCATCTCAGCCATTCAACGCTTGCAAGAACGAAATCAATGTTGATGATTACACTCAGCTTCACCAAACTCCTCGTCACGTAAGACCTCGGCTTGCAGCGTGATGTGATCAATGCCGTGTTTTTCTAAGAGCATGTTCTTGATGCTTTCTAAGATTCTCGGCCATGCCAAAAGGTCGTCGATTTCTAGATGGCCGATTAAGGCTGGTTGGCCTGGGGACATGTCCCAGATATGTAAGTCGTGCACGGAGGCGACGCCGGGAGTGGCTTCGAGGTCTTCCCCAATTTTGACGAAATCGATTTGATGCGGTACGCCTTTCATTAGGAAATGGAAGGACTCTTTGATTACAGCAATCGTTGATTTCAGAATCAATAGGGAGACGAAGATGGAGAGGATAGGGTCGATTGGCATCCAGCCTGTGTAGGCGATGATGGCGCCGGAAACGATCGCCGCCACGGACCCTAACAAATCACCCATGACGTGAATCAAGGCCGCTTTGGTATTCATGCTTTCTTTGTCGTGCGATAAAACCCAAGCGACGATGATATTGATCGCTAAGCCAATCGCGGCCACGATCATCACCGTCGTGCCTTGCACATTTTCTGGTTTATAGAGGCGTTGTATCGCCTCAAAACTGATCCATGCAATGACGCCCAACATCACGAGACCATTGACGAACGCCGCGAGCGCTTCGGAGCGACCAAAACCGAAGCTGTGCTTTGCGGTTGGTGGGCGCTTGGCGATAATCTGTGCCAACAGGGCGAGCCCTAATGCCGCTGAATCAGTAACCATGTGACCTGCATCGGAGATCAAGGCCAGCGAATTTGAAATGAATCCGAAGACGACTTCAACGCCAGCGAAGAAGAGGGTGAGGCCTAAGGCCCATGCCAACACTGATTGACTACGTTCGGCGAAGTAGTGCTGATGAGTCGCATCGCCATGACGATGTGCGTGCAAATGATTATGTTGATGAGCGTCGTGCGGCATGATGCGATCAATGAAATGTTGAAACCGGAAAGGTGCTCCATTGTATAGGAAACTTTGGCAGATTCTTGGTTAGTGAGGTTGCAAACGTGGGTATTCGTAGTTTGAATTGTTGATCAATAGTCGACGAGGGACGGCAATAGATCATTAAGCTTGATCGCGACCTATATTGGTTAGAAAAGATAGAACAAAGCGAGATCGAGAGCTCGGATTGCAATTATTTGCCTTTCGTCACGAAAAAGCCCTTTACGAATTTCTTCGCATTTGCTATAGTCTCGGCTCTTCGGGCGGTTAGTTCAGCTGGTTAGAATACTTGGTCGACATCCAAGGGGTCGGGGATTCGAATTCCTCACCGCCCACCAGAATTCAAAAAATCCACAAAATACTAGGTGTCCCTAAAAATTCAATTTTAGGGATGCAGATCGAGGCGAAAAGCGCAGCAATATGTCAATATTGCGAGCATTTTCAACAAAGAGATGCGCCCTAGAATTGGATTTGTAGGGAAACCTAAAGTAAGAGCGAGAAAGGCACTTGGTTATGACACCGCGAACTACGATCACATTCAACTGTGAGCGACGCTAGTCGAGGTGCTTTTTCGTCTGAAGTAAATGTGAGATTGATGAGAAAACGCGGCTAGCCCGCGTTTTTTTTCGTCTATTGAATTTGTATTAAATTTTTTTCTGAATAATTGGTTTATTAATGGCTTAGGCCCGTAGGAGATGAAGATGATTTCTATTCGCTTACCCGATGGTTCGCAACGACAATTCGAGTCCGCTGTGACAGTGGCGCAGGTCGCCGCTAGCATCGGTACGGGCTTGGCAAAAGCTGCACTCGCCGGTCGCGTCGATGGTAAATTGGTTGATACCTCACATTTGATCGAAGCCGATGCTGATTTGGCGATCGTGACTGACAAAGATGCTGATGGTTTGGAAGTGATTCGTCACTCGACAGCGCACTTGTTGGCGTACGCAGTGAAAGAGTTGTTCCCTGATGCGCAAGTGACGATCGGCCCAGTCATTGAAAATGGTTTTTACTATGACTTCTCGTACAAGCGCCCATTCACTCCAGATGATTTGGTGGCGATTGAGAAGAAAATGACCGAGTTGGCGAAGAAAGACGAGCAAGTTGTTCGCAAAGTCGTGCCGCGCGATGAAGCGGTGGCTTACTTCAAATCGATTGGTGAGAACTACAAAGCGGAGATCATCGAATCGATCCCTGCAGATCAAGATGTTTCGCTTTATACAGAAGGCAATTTCACTGACTTGTGCCGTGGTCCACACGTGCCCTCGACAGGTAAATTGAAGGTCTTTAAGTTGATGAAGTTGGCAGGTGCATACTGGCGCGGCGACTCCAAAAACGAAATGCTGCAACGTGTGTATGGAACGGCGTTCGCAAGAAAAGAAGATCAAGAGCAATACCTGCACATGTTGGAAGAAGCAGAAAAACGTGATCACCGCAAACTCGGTAAATCACTCGATTTATTCCACTTCCAAGATGAAGCACCTGGTTTGATTTTCTGGCATCCAAAAGGCTGGACTTTGTGGCAGCAAGTCGAGCAATACATGCGTAAGGTTTATCAAGAATGTGGCTACCAAGAAGTTAAAGCGCCGCAGATTTTGGATCGTACTTTGTGGGAAAAAACAGGTCACTGGGAGAACTACCGTGAAAACATGTTTAGTACCGAATCAGAAAAT
>CAYWNE010000268.1:0-3395 GCA_964459555.1 uncultured Burkholderiaceae bacterium
GATCACATGGGTCGCCGCACTAACACGTGGGAAAGACACTCAATTATGTGCACTTGTTCTTCTTAAATGTTTCGAGCAACTACATTACTTCCCAGATCAAGAGTCAATACCAGCAGCAATTATCCAGCATATTGCGGCAGTGCGAGGCTTTGAATCTGCTACTACAATCTCATACAAGAGCACACAAACGCTATATCGCCACCACGCAGCGATACGTCGCTTTCTAGGTGTTAATCCTTTTGAAGGAAAAGAAGCCAGAAAGCTGGCAATTAGGATTGCTAGGGACGCCGCCCAGATGGCAGACATGCGTACTGATATTATCAACGCAACGATTGATGAACTGATTAATCAACAATATGAACTGCCGGCATTTAGTACGCTAGACAAGATAGCCGAACAGGTTCATGCAACCGTCCAGCAAAATTTATTTAAGCGAGTGGCAAAAAAGCTTTCAGAGGAACAGTGTCAAATACTTGACAACCTGATTACCAAGGAATGGGCAGAAAGACAGACACAATTCAATCAGCTAAAACGCAGCGCGAAACGAGCATCGAAAAAACATCTGGAAAATTTATTGGATCACATGATCTGGCTCGACTCCTTACTCGACGTCGAAAAGCCACTCAAAGACATACCACATTCCAAGTTACGACACTTCGCAAGCCAGGCTATGGCACTCGATGCTGCTGAACTTAAGGATATTAATGAAGACAAGCGTCGCACCTTGATTCTCGCACTTATCCGTAATATGCGCGTACGGGCTCGCGACGATCTTACCGAGATGTTCATGCGCCGGCTGTCCATCATCCACAAACGTGCAAGAGAAGAATTGGAAAGTATTCAGTTGCGACAGCGCGCATTGTCCGAGCGACTGGTCGCAAAGCTCGATGACGTACTTGATATCCTTGTGGGTGACTTGGGTGACCAAAAGACAGGGCTTGAAATCAGAAAAGTGCTGGCGCCGGGCGGTAATCTTGAACGTCTACGCGAAGATTGTGCAGCGATCCGTAACTGGAGCGGCAAAAATCACTTACCTTTATTATGGAAACCATTCGTGAGTCATCGTTCGATTCTCTTCCGAATGGCTCGCGCATTGACATTTGTGCCAGCCGCACAAAATCAACGACTCCTAGACGCACTCAAAATCGTACTTGACAATGAGACCAAGCGCAATGACTGGATTGCAGATGAGGTTGACTTGTCCTTTGCGTCGGATCGTTGGCATAAGTTGGTTCGCCGAGACCACGCTGATGGTGAACCGACTAACCGTCGCTATCTCGAACTATGCGTCTTTTCTCACCTAGCAAGCGAACTGAAATCGGGTGATATGTGCGTTGCGGGATCGGAGAGTTTTGCAGACTACCGTGAACAATTGCTAAGCTGGGATGAGTGCACGAAACTGCTACCTGCCTATTGTCAGAAGGTCGGCTTGCCGGATAACGCCAAAGATTTTGTGACTGAACTCAAAAAGCAACTGACTGAGCTTAGTCAGAAGGTTGACCATGATTTCCCGAAATGTCGAGACGATGTGGTTATCGGCGCAAATGGTGAACCCGTGCTCAAGAAGCTTACTGCCCAAGAGGTACCTTCGTCAGCTTTGACACTACAGAGCATGATCATAAACCGCATGCCGACTCGCAACCTTTTGGATGTATTGGCCAACCTCGAACATTGGGTTGGATTCACACGCCATTTTGGACCAATCTCCGGCAGCGATCCGAAGTTAAAAAAAGCTGCAGAACGTTATCTGCTAACAATTTTCGCGCTTGGCTGTAATCTGGGTCCCAACCAGGCCGCTCGTCATGTTAGCGGCGACGTGACGCCGCATATGTTGTCTTTCGTTAATCGACGTCACATCACTGTCGAAAATCTCGAAGCTGCGATTCGCGATATGACAGAATTGTATTTGCGTCTTGATTTACCTAAGGTATGGGGAGATGGTAAATCGGTGGCTGCCGACGGCACGGCGTATGATTTCTACGAACAGAATCTCCTAGCCGGCTTTCATTTTCGGTATCGCAAGATGGGCGCAGTTGCTTACCGCCATGTCGCTAATAACTATATCGCTGTATTTCGGCATTTCATTGCTCCGGGTGTATGGGAAGCAATTTACGTGATCGAGGGGCTTCTGAAAGCCAAATTATCGGTTGAAGCAGACACTGTATATTCGGATACTCAAGGGCAGTCGGCTGCAGTATTTGCCTTTACCTATTTGCTGGGCATTAACCTGATGCCAAGAATTCGCAACTGGAAGGATCTCCATCTATTTCGTGCAGAACGAGGTCTACGCTACCAACATATTGATGGCTTATTTACGGAGGTCGCGGACTGGGATTTGATCGAATCACAATGGCAAAACATGATGCGCATCGCACTGTCTATTCAGGCCGGGCGTTTGTCTTCACCTTTGCTATTGAAAAAGCTAGGAGCGAGCAGCGGTCGTAGTAAGCTGTTTGAGGGCGTGCGGGAGACTGGCGACGTCGTGCGTACATTGTTCCTGCTCAAATGGGTCTCCGACGTCAAGTTACGCAGCGAGGTGACCGGAGAAACGAACAAAATGGAATCCTACAATGGTTTCGCGAAATGGTTATCGTTCGGCGGCGATGTAATCCCGCAGAATGATCCTGACGAGCAGCAAAAAAGGTTGCGTTATAACGATCTGATTGCCGCAGCAGTTATTCTACAAAATACAGCCGACATGATGCGTGTACTGCAAACACTGGTTGCGGAAGGGCATGACATCGATATTTCCGACGTGAGGTACTTAAGTCCTTATATGACTGCAGCAATTAAGCGATTTGGCGACTATATTCTCAATTTAAAACGGGCACCTGAAGAATGGATCAGGGACACCCTGTTTCGTAAGGCAGCCAGCGAAGCACGGCGTACAAATGACGATGGAGGCACTGAAGCATGATCAATAACACTGTAGTCACGCCTTATGGCGCTGTTAATCAGACTGCATTAAATGAACTGCAGGCGAGTTATGACACGAATGAGATTTTACACATTGTTGATACTATCGACGCTTGCAGTGCTCGTCTTTGCGACCCGGAGGGTATTCGTGATGACCTATTGCGCTTACATGCGATGGCGCACACCATTGTCAATGGCGCACGACTCGCTGTTGTGCCCGACGAAACCAGCGTTTGGGAGATGGCAGACGAACTGAGATCAGAAATCAACGATTTAATCAAATTACTTCAAGCAGGCATACGGCAACTAGAGCCATTAGCAAATTTGGCACCGGAGGAATGACATTCAAATTTTTGTGAGACGTAATTGCTCGTCGACGATATCGACGTTGATAACATCACCTTCATGCCAATCGAGTTTCTCCAGTAATTCCTTGGGGAATTCGACATAGCAATCGCCGCTTCCATCGCCAGCATCGA
>CAYWNE010000269.1:0-3383 GCA_964459555.1 uncultured Burkholderiaceae bacterium
ACCGCAAAATCTTTGGAGTTGTTCACATAGCGCGCTGCGTACAAACCAATGCCAACCGAAATAATCCACTACAGAACAACTAACTAAAGCAAAATATTCATGGTCGTATTAGTAAATAAAAGGAAAGGAAAGAAAAATGCCCGCGTTAAAGTGCGGGCATTATAAGACAATGTGGGCTAAAAACAGCGCAAAGACACGGAAACTTGCAGCAAACTCAGTGCGCCAAGTGCGGACGAGGCAGGAATGCGGCTTTTTGGTGCATTTCCTCTACTGATTTTGCAACATTTGGTCGATCTTTTCGGCAATTTCTTGTTTGTTGACAGGTTTTTCTATGTTTCCTAGGAAATTTTGTCGCGATAGTTGCGCCACCAATGATGCCGAGTATAAAACACGGGAGCCCTGACCTGACATCAAGATTACCCCGCCAAAGAATTTGCGTTCACCCATGGCTTTCATGAATTCAAAACCATCGATGTCGGGCATTTGTATATCGCATAGCAAGAGATCTGGCTTTTGTTTGGCAAGATCAAAGGCACGCAGTCCCGCCTTGCCACCATTTGCCGTCATGATTTGGGAAATGCCAAGGTCATTGAGCAGGTCGGACACAAAATCGACTTGGAATTCGTCATCATCGACGATTAACACACTAAGGTCTTGGTATTTCGGGTTGGTGTCACTCATAATTGCCTATCCTTAGAAAAGTGATTAACAACTTTTGTTGCAGCTTCAAGAAGCACGCATGCTTTCTCGACGCATTTTTTCTCCCAGTCGATCTTCCATTCTATGAATTGGTCTGGCGGCATAGGTTGCGCGACGAAATAACCTTGCACTTCGTCACAACCAGACTCCGCGATCAAATCCCAATCCTGTTGTGTTTCCACCCCTTCCGCGACCAAGTTGAGATGGAATATTTTTCCAAGTTGTATGCTTGAGCTGAGTATCGCTCGGGCCGCTTCGTCTTGTACTGCGCCATTGACGAATGCACGATCAATCTTCAATTCGGTAAACGGCAATTGTTTTAAGTTCTCCATAGTGGAAAACCCTGTGCCGAAGTCATCAATCGAAAGACCGAAGCCTTTCAGCCGCAAACGCGTCAGAATTTCTAAGCTGACCGTAAGGTTCTCCATCAAGCGCGTTTCCGTCAATTCCAAGATGAACTGTGATGGACGAACGCCGACAGCCTGCACGATTGCTTCGAATTCCTCGGGCAGGTTCAGTTGATTCAGATTGTCCATCGAGACGTTGACGGCCAATTTCAATTGATGGCCTTGGTTGTACCATTTACGCAGTTGTGCAGCACTCTTCTCCAAGATCACTTTGGTCATGACATCGATTAGTCCATGCGTCTCAAGCACAGAGATAAAGGCGGCAGGCCCGAGCAGGCCACGTACAGGATGACGCCAACGCGCCAAACATTCAGCGCCAATAACGCGCTTGGTTGCAATTGAGATTTTCGGCTGGTAGAACACTTCGACACAATCATCGGCGAAACCTTTTTGCAACTCTTGTAGCGACAAGACTGCGACTTTAGACATGCGATGGTGTTCAATATGCGACGGTGCTTGTTTTGCCAAAGCCTCTAACATCTCGTTCTCATTGAGAGGTTTGCGTAAGGAGGCGAGCAAATGCAAACCATAAGCTTTTACGAGATTTTCCGCTGCTTTCATGACGCTGCGATCGACTGAACTCAAGATAACGACGCCGCCACTGAAATTATGTTCTGCGGCGAAGCGAAGAAAGCTAATGCCATCCATGCCCGGCATATTTAAATCACAAATAATAATGTCAGGCTCATAGGTACGAACCACTGCTAGAGCTTGGTTGCCATCGGTACAGGTTGAGATATGCGTGATACCAAATTTTCGCAAACTGGTGCAGACGATTTCCATATCGATTCTGTCGTCTTCAAGTACCACTACATGTAAGTTAGGTTTTAGGGTAATTGGGGTTGCGGCTTTGACTGCGTCAACTTTTGACTGCTCGGCAGTAATCACGATGTCCATTGGAGGACTGATAGGATTGAGATAGGCCGAAATTTCTTTTTCGATGATCGGCAGCATAGGTTCGAGCTGTTCGAGAATGGCATCGGCATCTTCCAAAGTGCCGCCGGCCTTGAGTTGCTCGAGGGCATGGCATAGGTCGGCGAATTTGCCAGCGCCGACGGTGCGAGCGCTCGATTTTAGGCGATGGCCAAGTGCGCATAATCCCGTCAAGTCGTTCGCCGCGCGGGCCTCTTTGATTTCGACCAAACTACGCTGTGCTGAGTCGAGAAATTTCAGCGCGAATTTACCAATTTTATCGGGAGCATTGCCTACCAATCCTGCTAGTACGGATAGATCAATCGAAAGATTTGGCAGTATCGGTACCTCGGCCTGTTCCACCACTTCTTCAGGTAGCACGATTTCTTCTGCATGATCGCTGATCCAACGTAAGATCGTCGAATACAAGATGTCCGGTGCAAAAGGTTTTGGGATGAAATCGTTCATGCCCGCGGAAAGGCAGTGTATGCGGTCTTCGTTCATCGCATTTGCGGTAATCGCAATGACGGGAAGTTGTGCATATTTCGAATTGGCCCGAATCCGTCGCGTCGCTTCTAGACCATCCATCACAGGCATCTGAATATCCATCAATACACAATCAAAGTCATTTTCGAAAATGGCATTGATGGCCTGTTGCCCGTCGCCAGCAACACTGACAAGGCACTTGCAGGACTCAAGAAGTTCCGTTCCAACTTGTTGATTGAATTCATTATCATCAACCAGAAGAATGCGCACAGGATGTTCAGTTTGATTGATACGTTTGAGTCTAGCCAAAGCGTTTTGCGGAGTCCCTGCACCGGTTTTTTCGATGACTTGACCTTTGCTTTGCTCCAGCATGGCGGTGAACCAGAAGGTGCTACCTACTCCTGGCTCGCTGATGACACCTACTTCGCCACCCATCAGAATTGCGAGTTGTTTGCTGATCGCCAAGCCTAGGCCAGTACCACCGTATTTACGTGTGGTGGAGCTATCTGCTTGCTCGAATGATTGAAACAATTTGGCCTGCTGCTCGGGCGACATGCCAATGCCAGGGTCTTCAACTTCGAAACGAATGAGCCAGCCGCTTGGCGTATCTTGTACTTTTCGTGCTCTGACTTTGATCTCACCTTGTTCAGTGAACTTGATCGCATTGTTGGTGTAGTTGATCAAAATCTGGCTAAGACGATGTGGGTCCCCATGCATTTGCATCGGCACATCGGGCGCAATGCTTACAGACAGACTCAAACGTCGACCTGCGACTTTGGTATTCATGATGGTCAGCAGCTTGTTCATCAGCTCCTCCAAGCTGAAGTCCACGCCCTCAATAGTCATTTTGCCGGCCTCGATCTTCGAGAAGTCGAGAAT
>CAYWNE010000270.1:0-3361 GCA_964459555.1 uncultured Burkholderiaceae bacterium
TGCAGTACGGCTTCTTCCACCAAGTCTGTCAATTCTTCGATGATGAAACTGCCTTGAATTGGGTTTTCGTTTTTCGCCAAGCCCCATTCGCGGTTGATGATCAACTGAATTGCGAGAGCACGACGTACCGATTCATCGGTCGGTGTGGTGATCGCTTCGTCGTAGGCATTGGTATGCAAGCTATTGCAGTTATCGTAAATCGCGATCAAAGCTTGCAGCGTGGTGCGGATATCGTTGAAGTCGATTTCTTGTGCATGCAAGCTGCGGCCTGAAGTTTGGATATGGTATTTCAACTTCTGGCTACGATCATTCGCACCGTACTTATCGCGCATGGCTACTGCCCAAATACGACGCGCAACGCGGCCCAAGACGGTGTACTCTGGGTCCATGCCATTGCTGAAGAAGAAGGACAAATTCGCTGCGAAATCATCGATGTGCATGCCGCGCGCGAGGTAGGCTTCGACGAAGGTGAAACCGTTCGACAAAGTGAAGGCCAATTGCGAAATCGGATTGGCACCTGCTTCAGCGATGTGATAACCAGAGATCGAGACTGAATAGAAATTACGCACTTGGTTGTGCACGAAATACTCTTGGATATCGCCCATCACTTTGAGTGAGAACTCGGTCGAGAAGATGCAGGTGTTTTGACCTTGATCTTCTTTCAGAATATCAGCTTGTACCGTGCCACGTACGTTCATCAACACCCATGCGCGGATTTTGGCGGCTTCATCGGCAGTTGGCTCACGTTTATTGTCAGCGCGGAATTTATCCATTTGCTGATCAATCGCAGTGTTCATGAAGAAGGCCAAAATGGTTGGCGCTGGACCGTTAATCGTCATCGATACCGAGGTCGCTGGATCGCAGAGATCGAAACCATCGTAGAGGACTTTCATGTCTTCCAAAGTGGCGACCGACACACCAGAGTTACCGATCTTGCCGTAGATGTCGGGACGAATTGCTGGGTCGGCGCCGTACAAAGTCACAGAGTCAAATGCAGTCGACAAACGTTTTGCATCCATGCCTTGTGAAACGAGTTTGAATCGACGGTTGGTACGATACGGATCACCTTCACCAGCGAACATACGCGTTGGATCTTCACCTTCGCGTTTAAACGCAAACACACCAGCCGTGAAAGGGAAAGAGCCTGGAACGTTTTCTAACATCAACCAGCGCAAGATTTCGCCGTGATCTTCAAAGCGCGGCAAGGCAACTTTACGAATCGTGGTACCAGACAAAGATTTTTGTGTGAGGCGTGTACGAATTTCTTTGTCGCGAATCTTGACGACATATTCATCACCCGCGTAAGCCTTTTGCATATCAGGCCACATAGCGACGAGTTTTTTCGATTCTGCAGTGAGATGATTATCACGTTCAGAGATCAAATCGTCAAGCTCGACTGTTTTGCCAGCGGCCGCCATCATTTGTTTAGTCGCCGTCAATTGTTGACGTTCACGAGCGATCTTCACTTGCTTGTGAGTGTGCTTATGATAGCTACGCACGGTGTCGGCAATTTCCGCCAGATAGCGTGAACGTGCTGGCGGCACGATGACGTTTTGCGCGCTGGAAGTCTTAGTCGAGACCACTGCCAATTTGCTTGGTTTGGCTTTCAAACCGCGTGTGACCAGTTCAGGCAAAATACCTTGATACAGCGCTGTCACGCCATCATCATTGAAGCGTGAAGCCTGTGTGCCATACACTGGCATTTCGTCTGGCTTCTTGCTCCACAATTCGCGATTGCGTTGATATTGTTTGGCTACATCGCGTTGGGCATCGAGTGCACCTTTGCGGTCGAATTTATTGATGGCGACGAAGTCTGCAAAATCGAGCATATCGATTTTTTCCAATTGCGAAGCCGCACCGAATTCTGGTGTCATTACATACATCGACAAATCAACATGCGGTACGATCGCCGCGTCGCCTTGACCAATACCGGAAGTTTCAACGATCACCAAATCGAAGCCTGCCACTTTGCAAGCAGCGATGACGTCTGGCAAAGCTGGAGAAATTTCAGAGCCGGCTTCACGTGTCGCCAAAGAACGCATGAAAACGCGCGTCTTACCTTTCCAAGGATTGATCGCGTTCATACGAATACGGTCGCCCAACAAAGCACCACCGGATTTACGACGGGATGGGTCGATAGAGATCAAAGCGATATTCAGTTCATCATCTTGATCGAGACGAATACGGCGAATCAATTCATCGGTCAAAGAAGATTTCCCTGCACCACCAGTACCGGTGATACCGAAGGCTGGGGTTTTAATCGCTTTCGCCGTTTCTTGAATTTCTGCGCGCAAGGTTGGATCGACTTTGTCGTTTTCCAATGCGGTAATCAGCTGCGCGAGTGGACGATGTTTGTCGGCGATATCGCCTTGTTTCAAGACATCCAAAGCACTCGGTGCGTAAGTGGAGAGATCGATATCACAAGCTTGGATCATCGAAAGAATCATCCCGACCAAGCCCATGCGTTGACCGTCTTCTGGACTGAAAATACGCGACACGCCATAGGCATGCAAGTCAGCGATCTCATCCGGCACGATCACACCACCGCCACCACCGAATACTTTGATATGCGAACCGCCACGCTCTCTCAAGAGGTCGATCATGTACTTGAAGTACTCGACGTGCCCACCTTGATAACTGGAAATCGCAATCCCCTGCGCATCTTCTTGCAAAGCGGCGGTGACGATTTCTTCCACCGAGCGGTTATGGCCTAAGTGAATCACTTCGGCACCATTCGCCATCAAGATGCGGCGCATGATATTGATCGAGGCATCGTGGCCGTCGAACAGCGAAGCCGCGGTCACGAAGCGGACTTTATTGCTTGGTTTGTATTCGGTTAACTTCTCGGCGATGGATAGATCGGTCATGTTGTTTTCCTTTTGTTCAATCGATAACTGCTTGTGGCAATTATTCTATGCTTCGATTATATGACGTTTCGTTTCTATTTACTTTACGTTTACGTTCGCGTCACTTGCTAATTGTGGTTTTGTGTTCGTTTTCACTCCCTTCTCCCGCAAGCGGGAGAAGGGTTGGGGATGAGGGAAATTCAGGTTCGAATATAGAAAATACGTGGTTGAACAAAGTCGCAGTTCTACGGCAAGACACACAATTCAATTTCTGAACCACCCTCACCCCAACCCTCTCCCGCCTGCGGGAGAGGGAGCTTAAAATCAAGCTGCTCGCTGTTTACTAGGCGCACTCATCAATGCGGCTTTCTCAACATAATAAGCCTGCATCGCCTTTTCTTTCACATGACCAAAGCCACGGATCTTTTCAGGCAGACTGGCGATCGCGATGATTTGATCGTGATTATCGGCGTTGAGTTTGTTCAGCGAAGACAAAACAGTGTCGCGATAATCCG
>CAYWNE010000271.1:0-3296 GCA_964459555.1 uncultured Burkholderiaceae bacterium
CTTGCCCGCTTACGAAATGATTTTGAAAGCTGCGCATACTTTCAACTTGCTCGATGCACGTGGTGCGATCTCGGTGACAGAGCGTGCAGCCTACATTGGTCGCATCCGTAACTTGTCTCGTGCGGTCGCCTCCGCTTATCTGTCAGCACGTCATCAATTGGGCTTCCCAATGTGCGCGGAAGACGATCAACATAAGCGCGATGCCATGGCGGCCATCGAGGCACAAATTGCCAAGGCAGCGCAAGCGGCTGCATAAGAAGCAAGTGCTCGTAAAGACCAAGGACAACGAAGAATTTCAAGACTTACATAAAATTGCGCTGATACGGCGCGGCGCCGAAGACAGTACGAAAGTACGGCGAGGCGAACGCAATAAAATCAGCGTCTGTTTTAGGTAAGTCTCTACAGAAAAGATTAGAGATCGAACATGAACCAAACACTTTTAGTTGAATTGTTTACCGAAGAATTGCCGCCGAAAGCCCTCGCAAAATTAGGTGAAGCATTCGCCGCCGGCATCGTCAACGGTTTGAAAAATCGTGACTTTTTGGAAGCTGATTCCGTCGCCACCAGTTTTGCCTCGCCACGCCGTTTGGCAGTCAGCATCACCAAAGTGCGTGCGACTTCGCCAGATAAACAGATCCGCGAAAAAGTCTTGCCTGTCGCGGTGGCTTTGGATGCGAATGGTAACGCCACTGCGCCGTTGGCAAAGAAGTTGGCGGCACTCGGTTTCCCTAACTTGCAAGTCAGTGACTTGGAACGCGCGGTCGATGGCAAAGCGGAAAGCTTCTTCTACAGCTATACCGCGCCGGGCACAGCCCTCGCAGCAAGCTTGCAACTGGCCTTGGAAGAATCAATCAGCAAATTGCCGATTCCTAAGGTCATGAGCTATCAACGTCCAGACGGTTCCACTGTGCATTTCGTGCGCCCAGTACATAGCATCATCGCTTTGCATGGTGCCGATGTAGTGGCCCTGAATGCGCTGGGACTCAGCGCAGGCCGCAACACCCAAGGTCATCGTTTTCTCTCCGCTGGCAATGTCACCATCAATCACGCCGACGACTACAACCGCGCCTTGAAAGAAGAAGGTAAAGTCACCGCCAACGTTGAGGAACGTAAAGAACAAATCCGCCAAGCTCTGCTCGCGAAAGCCAATGGCGATCAGATCTTGATGCCTGAATCCTTGCTCGACGAAGTCGCCGCTTTGGTTGAATGGCCAGTGGTCTACGAATGCCATTTCGAAGAAGAATTCTTAGCCGTGCCGCAAGAATGCTTGATTCTGACCATGCAAACCAACCAGAAATATTTCGCAGTGACCGATGCTGCTGGCAAGTTGCGTTCACGTTTCTTGATCGTTTCCAACTTAGCGACCGACACGCCAGAGCACATCATCCAAGGTAATGAGCGCGTGGTACGTCCACGTCTGTCTGATGCGAAATTCTTCTTCGAACAAGATAAGAAAAAATCTTTGGCCGATCGTTTGCCCTTGTTAGCTAACGTGGTCTATCACAACAAACTCGGTAGCCAAGCAGAACGTACACAACGCGTCAAAACTTTGTCCGGCGCGATCGCCCAATTGATTGGAGCAGACGTCGCATTGGCAGAGCGCGGCGCTTTATTAGCGAAAGCCGACTTATTGACCGACATGGTGGGCGAATTCCCAGAGTTGCAAGGCATCATGGGCACTTACTACGCGAAACACGATGGCGAACATGCTGAGGTCGCTGCCGCCGCCTCTGAACACTATCAACCACGTTTCGCTGGCGATGCTTTGCCAGCGACTGCGACTGGCACCGCCGTAGCGCTTGCCGATAAGCTCGAAACTTTGGTGGGTATTTGGGGCATCGGTTTGCAACCAACCGGTGACAAAGATCCATTCGCTTTGCGTCGTCATGCCTTGGGCATCTTGCGTATGTTGGTCGAAAAACGTTTACCGATTTCTTTGCAAGCTTTGCTCAGCGCTGCTGTCGCTTTGTTCGCGGGCAATAGCAATTTCAAAGACCCGAGCGCTGAGGTGCTGAACTTCTTGTACGATCGCTTGCGTGGTCAATTACGTGAACGTGGCTTCTCACAAAATGAAGTCGAAGCCGTGGTCGCACAAAATCCGGACAACTTGAGCAATATCGTCGAGCGCTTACAAGCCGTACAAAGTTTTGCAGCTTTGCCTGAATCCGCTTCCTTGGCCGCAGCGAATAAACGTATCACCAACATCTTGAAGAAAGCTGAAGGCACGCCGGGTGAGATTAATCCTAGCCTCTTGCAGGAAGCTGCGGAACAAGCTTTGTACAAAGCCATGAGTGACGTTAAACCAAACGTTGATGCGGCCTACGCTGCCGGTGACTTCACAGGTGCCTTGAAGACACTTGCGGCTTTGCGCGAAGGTGTTGATGCCTTCTTCAATGATGTGATGGTTAACGCCGAAGATTTAGCTCTGCGCAATAATCGCTTAGCTCTGTTGGCTTCTTTGCATGGCATGTTGAATCAGGTCGCGGATATTTCGAAATTGGCGGCGTAAGGTCGAATAACATCCCCACTCCCGCCGCAGCTTAAAATTCCAGTTTACTTTAATTAACGAATCGACTGACGTTTAATGAAATCATGAAGAAAAATTGCGTCTCTATTTTATGCGGATTCCTCTCGCTATTCGTAACTTTTTCATTGCCTTCTGTAGCCTTGTCACAAAGTGTAGAGAAAGTAAAATTTGCAAAACAACTTGTAGAAGGAGCGAAACTAAGTGAGGCAGCGACGTTAGGGATGCGTTTGTCGGTCAAAAGGGCTGTATCTGAGGGGAAAGCATCTCAAAAATTTCTAGACTGCGTATCAGCAGTAGAGCCCCAAATTTTTTCCAAAGCAATCGAAAATCTGTACGCAGATTTGCTTTCATTAACCGAGCTCAAGGAAGCACTTAAATTTTACCAAACATCATCTGGTCAAAAGTATGCGATGTATTCTCTTTGGGGAACTGAGAAATATGCTGGGTTCGAACCTAGTTCTCCGCCAGTAAGAGTGACGTCAGAAGAAAAAAGTATGATTGATTCGTTTGTGTCTTCAGAGGTAGGAAAAAAGTTAACATCGACTTCGTCTGAACTTGCGTCGGCGACTAAACAAACGGTTGCACAAATAATTCAGCCAACCCTAAAAGAATGCGAACTAACGTTGACTAAAAAATGACACCACAAAAACTCATCATCCTCGACCGCGACGGCGTCATCAACCACGACTCCGACGCCTTCATCAAGTCGCCGGACGAATGGCATGTGATACCCGGTTCAGCGCAAGCGATTGCGCGTTTGAATCAGGCC
>CAYWNE010000272.1:0-3264 GCA_964459555.1 uncultured Burkholderiaceae bacterium
AGAATGCGAAGAAGAATTTTTACTCCAAGCCCGTCTCTGCCGTCGCTATGGCGCCGCCGTGATCGTCATGGCCTTCGATTAAAAAGGCCAAGCTGATACTTACGCTCGCAAAATTGAAATCTGCGAACGTGCTTATCGTTTGTTGGTCGACAAAGTCGATTTCGATCCGCAAGACATTATTTTCGATCCGAATATTTTCGCAATCGCGACCGGTATCGAAGAACATAACAACTACGCGGTGGACTTCATCGAAGCCACGCGATGGATACATCAGAATTTACCCGGCGCAAAAATCAGCGGTGGCGTCTCGAATGTGAGTTTCTCGTTCCGTGGCAATGATCCAGCACGCGAAGCAATTCACACGGTGTTCCTGTACCACGCGATTCAAGCGGGTATGACCATGGGCATCGTCAACGCCGGCATGATCGGTGTGTATAGTGAGTTGCCCGAAGAATTGCGTGAACGCGTCGAAGACGTAGTCTTGAATCGCCGCGAAGATGCGACCGAACGCATGATCGAGTTTGCAGCAAGCTTGAAAGCCGATGGCAAAAAAGAAGAAGCGACATTGGAATGGCGTAATGAGCCGGTGCAAAAACGTCTGGCCCATGCTTTAGTACACGGCATTACCAATTGGATTGTCGAAGATACCGAAGAAGCACGCTTGCAATTTGAACGCCCGATTCAAGTAATCGAAGGCCCGCTGATGGATGGTATGAACATCGTCGGTGATCTCTTTGGCCAAGGCAAAATGTTCTTACCGCAGGTCGTCAAATCGGCGCGGGTGATGAAACAAGCGGTAGCGCATCTCGTACCCTTCATCGAAGAAGAAAAGAAACGTAGTGGCGACAATAAACCGAAAGGCAAGATCGTCATCGCCACCGTCAAAGGCGACGTGCATGACATCGGTAAAAACATTGTCACCGTGGTCCTGCAATGTAATAACTTCGAAGTCGTCAACATGGGCGTGATGGTGCCGTGCTCCGAAATTTTGGCCAAAGCCAAAGCAGAAAATGCGGACATCATCGGTCTCTCTGGTTTGATCACACCGTCGCTCGAAGAAATGGCCTACGTCGCGAAAGAGATGCAACGTGATCCACACTTCCGTATGATGAAGATCCCGTTGATGATTGGTGGTGCCACCACCAGTCGCGCCCATACCGCCGTCAAGATCGCACCGAATTACGAAGGCCCTGTGGTCTATGTTCCCGATGCCTCACGCTCGGTCTCGGTTGCGCAGTCATTGTTAACGCCAGAAACGCGCGAGCAATACATTCAGGAATTGGAAACCGATTACGAACGCGTTCGCACCCTGCATGCCAACAAAAAAGCAACGCCGATGTTGAGCTTGGCGCAAGCGCGTGCCAACAAAATGAAACTCAGCTTTACCGGTGCACAAACGCCGGTAAAGCCTAAATTTATCGGCCGTCGTGTGTTCAAGAATGTGGACTTGGCGACGCTCGCCAACTACATCGATTGGGGTCCGTTCTTCCAAACTTGGGATCTGGCAGGCCCCTTCCCTGCGATCTTGAAAGATGAAGTGGTCGGCGAAGCGGCGAGCAAAGTTTACGCCGAAGGCCAAGCGATGCTGAAGAAAATCATCGAAGGCCGCTGGCTCACCGCCAATGGCGTGGTCGCGCTCTTACCTGCGAACACCGTCAACGATGACGACATCGAAATCTACACCGACGATAACCGCGAACAAGTCGCCTTCACCTACTACGGTGCGCGTCAGCAAACCGAGAAACCGGTCATCGATGGTCAACAACGTCCGAACCAATGTCTCAGCGATTTCATCGCCCCGAAAGACAGCGGCATCAAAGACTACATCGGCATGTTCGCGGTGACAGCCGGCCTCGGCATCGAGAAACACGAAAAACGTTTCGAAGACGCCCACGACGACTACAGCAGCATCATGCTGAAATCGCTAGCCGATCGCCTAGCCGAAGCCTTCGCCGAATACTTACACGAACGCGTCCGCAAGGACCTGTGGGGTTATGCAGCTGACGAAGCCTTGAGCAATGAAGAATTGATCAAAGAAAGCTACTCCGGCATTCGCCCAGCGCCAGGCTATCCAGCTTGTCCAGAACACACGGTCAAAACCGAGATGTTCAAGCAAATGCAATGCGAAGAAATCGAGATGTACATCACCGAATCATGGGCCATGATTCCAGGTGCGGCAGTATCGGGATTCTACTTCGCGCATCCTGAAGCGAAGTACTTTAATGTCGGTAAGATTGGCGATGATCAGGTTGCTGATATGGCGGCGCGGCGTGGGGTGGCGAAGGAAGATGTTGAGCGGTGGTTGGCTCCGAATTTGTGATGTAACTTTCATGATCATCGTCCACAAATGAAAAAGAGATTTCCCTTCAAACTGGAAAATTCCAATTCCGTTAGCGAGAAATTCGCGAACGGTTTGAAGGGAATTGCAATGGCATCAGATAATATTGGACGAGTACATACTACGTGGTGCCAATTGCTTGACGGCTCCATCATCAAGATTCAATCAGACATGAATGACATTGATGGTTGGCATGAAATTGGATGTTTGGAACTTAGCACCGGGCACCATGAAGCATCAGTTCCCAAAATAACTTTGCTAAGCAATGATTGGAACAATATAAGCACCATTGAGAAGTTATGTCACGATTCGGCGCAATGTTACGCTGAGAGCGGCATCGTCATTACAAACAGCATCGGTCAGTCAATAATCATCGTCTGTGACGCAAACCCTTATTTACTCTCAATTCAAGCACCATTTTTTTCAGGTGAGTTCCTTCCAGAGTACGAACTGAAATCCTATACTAGGACAGCCTTCAGCGACTGAGAAAACGATGTAACGGCTTATTAATCGGGCCAAGCATTTCGTAGGGCGGGTTAGCGTCAGCGTAACCCGCCGCTCACCGTTTAAATCACGTAGAACGCTTGCTCAACTTAGAGCCAACAAGTGATTGGATTTTTTGTCAGGAACTACCTTCGCGCGCGATCATCGTTCACTGGTCGGGGGTGGCCCGACGGCCAGTTACCTTTTTTGCTTCGCCAAAAAAGGTAACCCAAAAAAGGCGACGCAGGCGCAGCTGCCCTTCGGGTTCCCAATTGCGTCACTGAAAAATGGGGCGAGGCAGAAATGGGATTAAGAGAGTCAGATGTCTGAGCGCAGCGAGTTTCTGACTCTCCCCATTTTTGACTCGCACAATTGGGAAGCCGAAGGCCAGTGGCAGTGTGGTCGCCTTTCTTTGCTTACTTTCTTTGGCGAAGCAAAGAAAG
>CAYWNE010000273.1:0-3143 GCA_964459555.1 uncultured Burkholderiaceae bacterium
TGAAGCCGTTGGCATCCAAGAATTTACGCACTTCCATTGCCACTTTGTAGCGCAAGCGCAGATTGTTTTGCATTTGTGGACGACGCAAGTCAAGTACGCGATGGGTCAAGCGTGTCGTTTCAGACAGATTTTCATCGTCCAATTGGAACGGTGGTGTGACCGATGCATTCAATACTTCCAGTTCGTGGCACAAGACTTCAACTTTGCCGGATTTGAGATTGGTATTGATGGTGCCATCAGGGCGATTGCGCACTACGCCAGTGATACGCAAGCAGAATTCATTACGTACTGACTCCGCAACTTTGAACATTTCTGGACGATCTGGATCGCAAACAACTTGCACCAAACCTTCACGGTCGCGCAAGTCGATAAAGATCACGCCACCGTGGTCACGACGGCGATGGACCCAGCCACACAGGCTGACGGATTGGCCTAGTAATTCTTCGGTTGTGAGGCCGCAGTAGTTGGTACGCATGGACATAATTTCTTACCTGTCTGATTGGAGTTAAATATTAAAAATTCTGTGCTGCTATGCTGCTGATTCTGGGCGGGGGCGAGGCAGGGGGAGGAGTGATAACGAATCCCAGAGCGACGCCCGGGCTTCAATTATTTACATTATTCGGATTATTTTGATCCGTTTTTTCGCTTATGGCAGCCATTTCAGGCGCAACAACACCCATGGAAACGACATATTTGAGCGCAGTATCAACGCTCATATCCAGCTCGATGGCATCCTTTTTGGGGATCATCAAGAAATAACCGGAGGTGGGATTGGGCGTGGTTGGAACGTAGACGCTCAAGTATTCGCCGTTGAGATGTTTGGCGACATCACCACCGGGTTTGCCAGTTAAAAATGCGATGGTCCAAGAACCTTCGCGTGGGTATTGAATCAACAGTGCTTTGCTAAAGGCATTGCCCGATGAAGAGAATAGTGTGTCCGATACTTGTTTTACGCTCGAGTAGATCGAGCTTACAATCGGAATATGATTGAGGGCTTTTTCCCACAGGCTGACGATGTATCCACCGATAAAATTCTTGGTAAGTAAGCCGGTCAGAAAAATGATCAATACCGTCAGTACCGCGCCGAGGCCCGGAATCTTGAAGCCGAATAAGTTTTCAGGGCGCCACTGCGTCGGCAGTAGCAGCAGCGATTGGTCCATGGTACTGATGACCGCATGCAGTACCCAGAGCGTGATCGCCAAGGGTACTAAGATCAAGAGGCCGGTAATGAAGTATTTACGCATGGTTCCCATTCAAACAGTCTTAAGCAGCTTTGGAATCACTGCTGCTGGCTGTAGTCGTTGTGCTACTGGTGGTCGCCGAGCTAGCCGAAGCGCTGTCAGTTGAACTCGTGTCGTTGCTAGCGGATGCGCTGGTGGCGCCACTACTCGATCCTGAAGTCCCAGAAGAGCCGCCACGGAAATCCGTAACATACCAGCCGTTACCTTTCAGTTGAAAGCCAGCGGCCGTCACTTGTTTCTTGAAACTTGCTTGTTGACACTCAGGACAAACCGTCAATGGCTCATCCGACATTTTTTGCAAAACATCTTTGGCGAAGCCGCATGCTTCGCAGCGATACGCGTAGATAGGCATTTCAGTTTCCAGTAAAAAGCTTGTAAAACTCTGAATTATAACGGCTTTTCACGAGCTTTTGCAGATTTGGAGCCTGACTGCGAAAAGCCAGTATTTGATTCAGAAAAATGATGTTTTATGCATGTTTTCTGTGGTGCTTGCCGAGTACTTGCGGTAGCAGCGAACCAAAAATCATGCCGCCTAGGCTCATTAATACGCCGACCAACTGTGGCGGCCAGAAGCCCTCAGGTGCTTGAATTTCCAGACTAATCCAAGAAATCAAACCTAAAGCGATCGATAATTGCGCTCCCTGCGGAGTTGCACGCTTCCAATACAGTCCAAATGCTAAAGGCACGAAGGCAGCAACCAGCGTTACTTTGTAAGCGTTCTCCACCATCTTGTAGATGCTCGCTTCGGTATTCATGGCAAATAATGTGACGATGGCAGTGAAAACCAAAACCACGATACGCATCATCAATAAGAATTGCTTATCACTTTGTTTCTTGAACAGTGGCTTCAAGATGTTTTCGGAGAAGGTGACCGATGGTGCGAGCAAGGTCGCACTGGCGCAGCTCTTGATAGCAGATAGCAAAGCACCAAAGAACATCACCTGTGCCAGTAATGGCATTTTCGTCATGATCAAGGTTGGCAAGATCATTTGTGGATCTGTTCCGATTAAGCTCTCGACCATTTTAGGGTCGATCAAGGTCGCCGAATAGGCCAAGAACATAGGGATGAAAGCGAACACGAAATACAAGCTACCACCGAGCACGGCTGAATTGGCTGCCGCGTTTTCCGAGTGAGCCGAGGCAACGCGCTGAAACACGTCTTGCTGCGGTATGGACCCGAGCATCATAGTGATCCAGGCGGCGAAGAACCACAGCACCTCACGCGAGGTCGGCGCCGGCCAGAACTCCATTTTGCCAGCTTGCACAGCGTGTTCTACCACATGTCCTGCGCCGCCAACCATGCCAGAAACTTCCCAGCCCATGTATAGCATGCCGATCATGATGATGATCATTTGCAAGAAGTCAGTGATCGCAACCGACCACATGCCACCCATCAGTGTGTAGATCAAGACGCTACCAGCGCCAATCAACATGCCGGTGTTCATACTCATGGCACCGCCCGAAACGACGCTGAAAACCAAGCCTAAAGCTTTGATTTGCGCGGCAACCCATCCCAGATACGAGACCACAATACAAAGTGAAACCAGAATTTCTACCGTGCGACCGTACTTATTGCGATAGTAGTCACCGATCGTCAATAAGTTCATTTTGTATAGCGGGCGGGCGAAAAAGAGGCCGACAAAAATTAAGCACAGTGATGATCCAAACGGATCGGCGACCACGCCTTTTAAGCCTTCTTTGACAAAGGTCGATGAGATTCCTAGTACTGTTTCTGAACCAAACCAGGTGGCAAACACGGTAGCGGTGACGATGTACATAGGTAATGAACGACCCGCAACCGCAAAACCTTTGGAGTTGTTCTCATAGCGCGCTGCGTACTAACCAATGCCAAGCGAAATAATCCCATACAGAACAACGTACCAAAGGAAAATATTCATGGAC
>CAYWNE010000274.1:0-3132 GCA_964459555.1 uncultured Burkholderiaceae bacterium
ATTTTATTGTATAATCGCGGGCTTGGTTGAACTCAACCAAATCATATTAACCTGGCAAGTGATAAGCAATCGGGTCAAGAAGCAAGGCGACCGACGAAGTGCGTATTGGCTACCAAACATTTTTTGAGGCAAGCATGAAAGACGGTATCCACCCAAATTATCGTGAAGTGATGTTCCACGACGTTTCTAACGATTTCAAATTCATCACACGTTCCACGATCCAAACTAAAGACACTATCGAAGTTGATGGTAAGACTTTGCCATTGGTAAAGATTGAGGTTTCTGCTGAATCCCATCCTTTCTACACTGGTAAGCACAAGATTGTTGATACTGCAGGTCGCGTTGATAAATTCCGTAAGAAATTCGGTTCTGTTGGTTCTAAAACAGCCGTTTCTGCGCAATAATCGTTTCGACTTCAAGGACTTGATGCTGATGATTCAGACCAAGTCAGCGAAAATCGCAACAGCAGTACAAATCGTACCTAAAAGTACACAAAGAAAGGCAGCTTCGGCTGCCTTTTTTGTATCATCAGGTTTTATCAAAAACGGATGCACTTTGGCTTTAGCAAGAACAGTGAGAAGATACGAACGCTAATCCAAATTGCATATGCAAAATCAAAAGAGCCTATGAAGCCAGTCCGTCTCCCTGCCGCTGCCACCATCGCCTTACCTCGTTGGGCCATCTTTGCCCTTTGCCTGCTGTATATCCTCCCGGGACTGATCGGTCGCGATCCGTGGAAAGGCCCAGATGCGGCTAGCTTTGGCGTGATGTGGACAATGGCGCATGGCACACTCAATGATTGGTTGTGGCCGCACATCGTTGGCATGCCAACGCCTGAGGAAGGCCCTCTCGCCTATTGGCTTGGTGCTCTGTGCATCAAACTCTTCGGCGGCTTAATCGGCGACCCGATGGCGGCCCGTATTTCAAGTGGACTCGCCTTCTTACTTGGCGCCATTTCGGTGTGGTACGCGACCTATTTGCTCGGCCGCCGCGCAGAAGCACAACCGCTGAAACTGCCATTCGGTGGTCAACCAGAACCCAAAGATTTCGGCCGCACACTGGCCGACGGTGCGCTCTTGTTTTATCTAGGCTGCCTTGGCTTGCTCATTCCAAGTCATATGACCAGCGCAGCGCCGCTTTATGTCGCCCTGATCGCATACGCCATCTATCAAGCGGCGCGCTTCTTTGAAGTACCCAAGCCCATCACTGCTGCAAAAATCGGTTGCATCTTAGGTTTGCTCACACTCACTCATGGCTGGGTTACACCGGTCGCAATGCTATTCACACTAATGGCGCTGGGCTTGTATCGCCAATTAAAGTGTGCCATGCAGTTGCTCATCATCAGCGCTCCGATCGCATTGTTAATCGTTGGTCTTTGGCTCATCACCCTACACCAAGTGCAACCATTTCAAAGTAGCCCCTATATGGCTTGGATGGATTGGAACAAACAGCAAATTGCCGCACCTGACTTCGAAACCATCTCTCACTTTTTCAAATACGGTATTTGGTTCACATGGCCTGCATGGCCGTTCGCTGCATGGGCTATTTACGCTTGGCGCAAACAAGAAAAGACTCTCCACATTTCTTTGGCGCTCAGTTTGGTGACCTGCTTTAGCGTGCTTGCACTGATCAATCCAACGCGTGAAGAAAGTTATCTCTTACCTTTGTTACCACCACTTGCGATCCTTGCAGCTTTCGGTTTACCAACCATGAAGCGCTCGGCGATTAATGCAGTCGATTGGTTTGCCGTGATGGTGATGACCGGTGCGGCTAGCTTGTTTTGGTTAGCTTGGTTTGCGATGCAAGTTGGATGGCCAGCGAAACTCAGTGAACGCGTATTGAAATGGGCGCCAGGATTCGTACCGGAGTTTAACGCCATCACGTTCGTCATCGCACTACTCGTCACCGCAGTGTGGTTCCGCATCGTCTACTGGCGCATCTCACGCCAACCGTCGGTTCTGTGGCGCGCTGTAGTTCTGTCGACGGGTGGCGTGATTCTCGGCTGGTTCTTGTTGATGAGTTTATGCCTACCACTGGTCAACCATCGTGTCAGCTATTCGATTGTTGCCAAAGACATGGCGCAAAAAATCACGATGCCCTATCGCTGCATCGACAGCAAACTCGGCCCAGCACAACGCGCCTCTTTCGCTTACTTTAGCCAAGTCCATTTTGCTGGCTTCAATGAACAGGATTGCGATCTCTTACTCACACAAGGCAACCGCAGTCGCGCCAAATCCAAAATCATTACCGATCCTGACTTCCCTGGAAAATGGGAGATGATTTGGGAAGGTCAACGGGCTGCAGATAACGATGAGTTTTTTACGCTTTATAAAAAACGTGACGCAACGAAAACAAAAAACATCTCTGCTGCAGAGACTTCGCAAAACTTTGAAGAAGTTGGAGCCGAAAAAAACGGCTCACAAAATTAATACTCTTTAATATTCATTACGATAAAGACCCGCAGTCGCGGGTCTTGATGTTTTAGCGGCGCAAGACGGAATAACAGTCATTATCGCTCATTCGAACGTGTCACTGCCCGCGATGAATTTGAAAAGAAATGAATTCACGCCAGACGCAAGTATGCAGACCATGCTCAAGGCTTGCAGCCAAAAAGATTCCGAACAAAAATTGGTGTAAGTAAAGCGCATTAAAGAAATTGCTTAGCGCTCGAGAAACCGTTAGAAGCATTCCTCAAGCGAATTCCTGTTTCTTACATTCATAATTTCCCAATATTCCCGATCCGACCATTTGAGAATCTTTGCAAATGTGCGGCGCAAAATAAGACGAGCTACTTACGGTCATTCTTCATTAAATCACCGAGATCTGACAAATAAGCTCAAATGCAAAAAGACAAAATCGAAGAACGACCAAGACCGACTTCCGTTGCGAGAAAACACTCCTATTGGCAAGGCGCCGCACCAGCAATTCGCCAGAGCGACATACCTGATTACGCGATACTAAATAAGCAGAAGGATTTATGAACCCATGAAAGCAAAAAGCCTCTTGATTTCTCAAGAGGCTTAAATACTTTTGGTGCCGAGAGCCGGAATCGAACCGGCACGCCTTGCGGCGCTGGATTTTGAGTCCAGTGCGTCTACCAGTTCCGCCATCTCGGCAACGCACAAGAAGAAT
>CAYWNE010000275.1:0-3111 GCA_964459555.1 uncultured Burkholderiaceae bacterium
TAGTTCGATGGCCATACGAACTCTTGCGAGTGGGGAGCGAAGTTCATGGGAAACGTTCGCCAAGAGTTTCTTTTGTGCTGCGATAAGCTCTTCGATTCTGTTTGCGGCGCGATTGAAGCTATTAGCTAGATCGGCAATCTCATCGCGACCCTCAACTGCAACTCGCGCTTGTAGTTGGCCCGATCCTAGCGCTTCTACGCTGTTGCGAAGTTTTTCTAAGCGTTTTGTGAGACGGCGTACCACGGGATAAGTGCCCAGCGCGGTAGTAAGACTTAACAAAAGAATGATGAGTGCTTGCCACTGCAGCGTTTGGGAGGTGCTGCGTTCTTGCCCCAATAGCCAGCGGCCATCGTTCAACTTGAGCGCGAATACACTGGTGTTCGTCTTCATCCAACCGCTACGCGTTTGCATTGGGTCAGGAGCAGGGAGGTCGCTTTTTGTACTAGTGATCAAGGTACCATCGCTAGCGTAAAAAGCGAATTGCGTGCCCATACTTGCACGTAACTCTTTGATCGCTTTAGTTTGGCTCTCGTATGGAGCATCGCTCGCGGGTAGGGCTTTAGAGGCAAGTTGGGCGAAGGTATCAAATGCAGATTGTTGTGCTTCGCTCCGTGACTGTGCGAACAAATAGAAACTGCCATAATACATACTCACGCCTACAACCAAAGCGCAAAGCAGTGCGATGTAAATTTGTAGGTAAAATCGGCGTGGACGCAAAAAATGAAAATAGTCCCTGATTCGCATGCTTATTCTTTCACCAAGCTGTAGCCGCTGCCGCGAACGGTGAGTATCCGCCGAGGGTTTTTGTGGTCTTCTTCGATCGCCATGCGAATGCGACCAATATGAACATCAATGGAGCGGTCAAACGAAGAGGAATTGTGTCCCTTGACACTTTCCATGAGCTGGTCACGGCTCAGCACATGGCCAGCGTTTTTGGCCAATGCTAATAGCAATTCGAACTGATAGGCCGTGAGTCGACGTTCGATTCCGTCTGCGAATACACGACGAGCATTGAGATCAATCTTGAGTTTGCCGATGTTTATTATATTCTTGGTCGGAGGTGCAGCAGAGAAGGATTGAGTTGCTCTTCGCACCAAAGCACGAACGCGTGCCAAGAGCTCGCGCGGTTCGAAGGGCTTAGGTAAATAGTCATCTGCGCCCAACTCTAAGCCCAACACTCGATCAATCGGATCTCCCTTTGCGGTGAGCATCAAGATTGGAATGCTCGTTGGGTATTCAATTTGTCGTCGAATGCGCTGGCAGAGCTCGAGTCCATCGGCGTCGGGTAACATGATATCGAGCAGAAGCGCCGAAAAGGGCAAATTATTTGCGTGTGATTCTGCAAGTCTTTTCAATCCTTCACGCGCAGTTTCTGTGTAGGTGACCGCGAAGCCTTGGCCTTGCAAATAACTCGCCACCATCTCTGCAAGGCGATGATCGTCTTCAATCATGAGGATAGAGTGCATGGTGGAACTTCGGCTGGTGGTTTGGATTTTGTCTATTGTAAAGCAAGGCCGCATGCTGAATGCACAGCTGCAGCCTTGTTTTTCTTCTACTCACTAGCAGTGATTGCACTACAGTCGCCCCCTAGGTAGTTGGCATAGCCATTGCCGCGCAGACCAAGCTCTCTACCATCTTTGCGCGAAACTAAATATTGCATGGTGCGATTATTGTCGAGCGTAAGGTCCAGGACCCAAGCCTCTATTTTTCCTTCAGGTGTCTCAACTTGCTCGGTCCCCGTAACCTTGAACTTGAATGCGCCTAGACCTTTATCGTGTTGATAAAAAGGGATCTCATAACTTGCACCGAGTTGATGTGGGACGGCACCAAAAGTGACCCCCCATAGATTACCTTCCCAAACTGGCTTGTCGAGACTGATGCTGACTTCTTCGCGTTTGCCGTCGTGAGAGATCTTGAATCCCTCAACTTTGGTGTCGCTGTAGCTCAGTTTGGCGACCTCGATACCGTTGCGAACACTTTGAAACTCATAGGGACGAAGATTACTCGCGTTGAGGATGAAGTGGTCACGCATGGCCATCTTTCCATCGACACGGCGTTGATGCACGACGATGTCCACAGCAGGTTTTTCCTTGTAAGTCACAAATCGTATGGTTTGTAAGGTCTGAAAAATAGGGGTTTTCGCCTGCCCGTCGACCGCACGAACAGTCGTGAAGCAGGAGCTTTTTTCTTTCAAGCGCGAAGAATTTGGAACATCATTCGATAGCAATAGGGCTAATGCAAACTCTAACATGGGAACTCCTTCATTATTGGAAACATCGCGATACTAGCTTGCTTGTATTTCAGTTTGGTGTGGGTTTCGTAAAGAAATGTAAAGTCGAAATTTCTGCTTCAATTGGCAGCGTGATGTCAAATGCTGTCAAATTTTCATTTGTCTTCTATTGGTAAATCCTTCATGTTTAACCCTCCCAATCTCCTGATGGCGTTGTAAACATCCCACCGATGCTCCACGAAATTGGGGAAGCTAGCCTAAAGTGGGCTAAGATTTCCGAAATTCGTCTCTTCTTGGAGCTAACTATGCAAAAGGTACAACTTACACTTCTCACAGCTTCACTTGTTTTGGCAGGGGTAGTCGGTACACAGTTTGATGTTCATGCTCAAACACAGGCCAAGTCTAAGACCGCGAATAAGCCAGCGCCGGCTGCCAAAGAAGCCGCTCCCGTGGTGCAAGTTGTAAAGCCGCCCATTGCCTATGCATACATCGATGCTGCAACCAGCACCAGTGATATGCCCGGCATGAATATGATGGGAGCTGCGATGCAGGGCGGCCAGTCGGGAGGCGGTCTGTTTGGGGCGTTGAAGGGCATGGCGAAAGGGGCGGCGACCCCTAATGATCGCGGTAATGTTTTTGGCAGCACGCGTGCCATGGGATTCGGTATGGGCCGGTTTCTTGACATCTCAGTTCACACTTCAGCAAATCCTGGTTTGAATAGCGCGACGCAAGGCCTACCACCGGCAATGCTATTGGGTGAGAGTCTTGCCTTGACAGCACCCGAAGGAGAAAAGAGTAAAAAAGTGGTAAAGAAGGAAGTGGAAGAAAAACATTATGAAATAGAGTATGAGAAACTGAAAGGGAAGATTTGAATGTATTTG
>CAYWNE010000276.1:0-3071 GCA_964459555.1 uncultured Burkholderiaceae bacterium
AGGGTGTCAAATAGGCTTCGACTTGTTCGAGTGCCCGCTTGCGGTAATCATTGCCCGAATCAACGTTTAAAACATCCAATTTCTCTTTGAGCAGAGCAATCGTTGGCAGCATACGATCTCGATGCAAGCCATCGGGATACAAAGTATCGGGCTCGTAATTCGAGGTCATGATGAAAGACACGCCGTTATCAAACAAAGCCTTCATCAAGTTGTACAGCAACATGGCATCCGCCACATCGGAAACATGGAATTCGTCGAAGCAAATCAAACGATATTTTTTTGCGACTCGCGCAGCAACTTCATTGAGCGGATCAGCCACACCTTTCAACTCATCTAATTCACGGTGCACAGCACGCATGAACTCATGAAAGTGAAGGCGCGTCTTTCTAACCACCGGCACAACCGAATAGAAACTATCCATCAAGAAGGACTTACCCCGCCCAACGCCGCCCCACATATACACCCCACGCGGGACTTCAGGGCGGCTAATCATACGCATCAAACGGTTTGATCGACGTGACTTAAATTCGACCCAGTCTTCATAGGCTTGCTGCAAGCGGTCAACCGCACGCTTCTGCGCTGCATCGGCTTGAAAACCACGTTGCTGGAGGGCTTCTTGATAGAACTCTTGGACGTTCATTGCTGCCGCATCAAGTGAAAATAATGAAAATCAAAACAAATTGCGCGTCAGCGAGATCGCTCTCATCCAACGCGCAAATGATGTGTTGAGCGGTTTATGACCTCTTCAATCGAGAGGAGGAAAAACCTCAATCGCCAAGAGTTCTTAGAAGTTCAAAGAACGCTTATCTACTGCCAAGGCCGCTTCTTTTGTCGCTTCAGACAGAGATGGATGAGCATGGCAAATACGCGCGATATCTTCAGAAGAAGCACGGAATTCCATGGCCACCACGGCTTCAGAAATCAATTCAGATGCCATTGGACCAACGATGTGTACGCCGAGAATTTCATCTGTTTTGGCATCAGCCAAGAATTTGACCATACCGGATGTATCACCCAAAGCACGTGCACGACCATTCGCCATGAATGGGAAGGTACCAGCTTTGTATTCAACGCCATCGGCCTTCAATTGTTGCTCTGTACGGCCAACCCAGGCGATTTCAGGAGATGTGTAAATCACCCATGGAATCGTCGCAAAGTTCACATGACCATGCTGACCTGCGATACGTTCAGCGACCGCGACACCCTCTTCTTCCGCTTTGTGCGCTAACATTGGACCACGCACCACATCACCCACCGCCCATACGTTTGGCAAGTTGGTTTTGCAATCACCATCAACTGCAACAAAACCACGTTCATCCAATTGTAAACCAACCGCTTCTGTATTCAAGCCATTGGTGTTTGGCGTACGGCCAATCGAGATAATCAATTTATCGAAGACCGCTTTGTGTTCCGCACCGGCATTGTCGGTGTAGTTCACAGTCACTTGATTATCGCCTTTCACGATCTCGCCAATCTTCACGCCGAGATTGATGTTCAAACCCTGTTTCGAGAACAGTTTATGCGCTTCTTTGGCAATTTGTTCATCAACAGCGCCAAGGAAAGTCGGCAAGGCTTCGAGTACGGTCACTTCTGCACCGCAACGACGCCATACACTACCCATTTCCAAACCAATGACGCCGGCACCAATCACACCGAGTTTCTTCGGTACTGCACCGATACGCAAAGCACCGTCATTCGACAAGATCACTTCTTCATCAAACGCGGCGCCAGGCAATGCACGCGCATTCGAGCCAGTGGCGACGATGATGTGCTTACCAATGATAACTTCTTCCGCTTTGCCCGCAACCTTGATTTCGTAACCCGCCTCGACTGCTTTAACGAAAGAGCCGTGACCGTGGAAGAAAGTTACTTTATTCTTCTTGAACAAATACAAAATGCCATCGTTGTTTTGCTTAACGATCGTATTCTTACGCGCCAACATTTTGCTGACATCGAGTTCCAAGCCAGAGACGCTAATACCGTGATCAGCAAATGCGTGACCGGCGTGTTCATAGTGTTCGGATGATTGCAACAGAGCTTTCGAAGGGATGCAACCTACGTTAGTACATGTACCGCCTGGTGCTGGGCCACCTTTTTCGTTGGTCCATGCGTCGATACAAGCCGTTGAGAATCCCAACTGTGCTGCGCGAATCGCTGCGATATAACCACCAGGGCCACCACCAATAACCACTACGTCAAATTGTTTGCTCATAATTTACCTACCAAATTCAATACAAAAAAGGCTTAAACCTAGGGTTCAAGCCTCCTCACTAAGCTGAGATCACTCTTCTTCAGGAATGAAGACCCACGCCAACAAATACGCGATAAAACCTGTGCCAAAGAAGCTTACAAATAGCACAAACATCAGACGCCAGATCCAAGGCTCCAGATTTGAGTACTTACCCAATCCAGCACAAACGCCGCCCACCCATTGATTGTGTTTGGATCGACGCAGTCGATTCAAATTACCAAAGGGATGCTCTGCGCTCGCCTGCTCGGGTTTGCTCGATGCTGAAGCAAGAACCTTTTCTTTAGCCGCTGCAAATTCTTCATCGCTCAGAGCACCTGAACGATGAAGCTCATGCAAACGCGCGATTTCGTCAGCGATATTCATCGTGAGTGACGATTACAGATCCAACAACAAACGTGCTGGGTCTTCTAATGCTTCTTTCATCGCAACCAAGCCCAAAACAGCTTCACGGCCGTCGATGATGCGGTGATCATAAGACATCGCCAAGTAGTTCATTGGACGCACCACGATTTGACCATTTTCAACCACAGCGCGATCTTTGGTCGCGTGTACGCCCAAAATCGCAGATTGTGGTGGGTTAATAATTGGCGTCGACAACATGGAACCGAAAGTACCGCCGTTGGAGATCGAGAAGGTACCGCCAGTCAAATCTTCCAAAGTCAATTTACCATCTTTCGCTTTGGCGCCAAATTCACCGATTTTCTTCTCGATTTCAGCAATCGTCATTTGATCTGCATTACGCAAAATTGGCACCACCAAACCGCGTGGAGAACCGACCGCGATACCGATATCGAAATAACCGTGATAAACGATGTCATTG
>CAYWNE010000277.1:0-3065 GCA_964459555.1 uncultured Burkholderiaceae bacterium
GTAAGCGTATGGGCCATGCAGGTGCTTTGATTTCCGGTGGTGCTGACACAGCGCAAGCTAAGTTGGACATCATGGAAGCCTGCGGTATTAAAACGACGAAAAATCCATCTGAAATGGCACGCTTGTTGAAAGCGATGCTGTAATCCTTGGATCTTTTCGTGAAAAAGGGGGGAGCTTGGCTCCCCCTTTTTTATTAAAATGCTTAACAGAGTGTTTGCTCAGCAAGAAGAGTGTTAATGGATTTTTTTTCAGAACTGAGTTGGATTAGTATCGGTCAGATTATTTTGATCGACATTTTGCTTGGCGGCGACAATGCAATTGTGATTGCGATGGCTTGCCGACAATTGCCTCCCGAGCTAAGAACAAAGGGGCTTATTTGGGGCACAGTTGGCGCCATCGCGGCGCGCATTATATTGCTCGTGGTTGCGAGTTTAGTTTTGCAGTGGACATGGGTGAAATTGCTTGGCGGAGCCTTGCTATATTGGATCGCAGTCAAGATGTTGATCGACGATGACGTCGATCAAGAGGTGACAGCGCACGACAAACTCATGCATGCGATCAGGACCATCGTGATTGCCGATGTTGTCATGAGTTTGGATAATGTGCTGGCAGTTGCCAGCGCAGCACACGTTAGTAACACCTCTAATCCTCTATTGTTGATGGTACTCGGCGTGATGGTCAGTATTCCTTTTATTCTTTTTGGCAGCAGCGTTTTCTTAAGACTGTTAGATCGCTTCCCTGTCATACTTTTGTTCGGTGCAGGCATGTTGGCTTACATTGCGGTGGGCATGGCAGTGAGTTCAGGTGGCTTGGTTGCAATGATGCAACATGAATTTTTGCATTGGCAGATCATAATTCCTGTTATTAATGTTAAGCTCAGTATTGTAGGGTTGTTGGGAGCACTTAGCATTATCGTCATCAACGCAATGTGGAATCATTTGCAAGAACGTAAGAATCGTTCATCTAAATAAATATTTGTCTCAGCAAGATTCGATCAATGCCATCACAAACCAAACTTGAATTCGCCAGTCATACTGATACAGGTCTCGTGCGCAGCCATAATGAGGATGCGATTGCGATTTGTCCAGAGTTAGGTTTAGCAATTCTTGCTGATGGAATGGGGGGATACAATGCGGGAGAGGTGGCGAGCAAGATGAGCGTTGATGTGGTTGCCGCCCGCATTGGTGAATTGAGGGGGGCAACGTGGTTTCCGCATATGCCTTGGAAAAGCGCACTGCCAATGCGTTGGATTCAAGAGGCGGTTACGGAAGCGAATACGCAGGTTATTGATCAAGCAAATCAGAATCCAGAAAATTTCGGAATGGGCACGACTATTGTTGTCGCACTCTGCTACTTCGATCGATTGATCGTCGGGCATGTCGGAGATTCGCGAGCCTATCGTTTCCGTAATGGCGCCTTGGAACTAATTACTCATGATCATTCAGTTCTTCAGTCACAAATTGACGCAGGCTTAATTAGCCCGGCTGAAGCGCAGTTCTCGCCCATCAAGAATCTAATTACCCGTGCGGTTGGATCTGGTGACGAAATAGAGGTAGAAGTGCATGATCATGACATGAAAGTTGGCGATGTATTTATGTTGTGTTCTGATGGATTGACCGACATGTTGGATCATATTCAGATTCAGTTGATTCTTAAAGAGTTGGGGGGCGATCTCGACACATGTTGCAAGACTCTGGTCTATCTGGCGAATAGGCAAGGGGGACTAGACAACATCTCGGTGATTCTATTTCGTGTCAAAGAATTGCATGAGAAGCGTTTTTTGGAGTATATTTTTGCTAGTTAATAAACAATATTCGAATAATTAAATTTAGTTTATTGGTGACTTTCCCATGACAAAATTAGTCGTAAATTTTAACGGTCAAATTCAGCGTGAAGTGCGAATTGATAAGGCGCGTTTGCATATTGGTCGGCGACCGAGCAATGACATCGTTCTGGATCATTTGGCGGTAAGTGGTCGTCATGCGGCGATCGATACAACGAACGAGGGTTCATTTATTCTTGATCTGGGTAGTACTAATGGAACTTCCGTTAACGGGCAACCAATCAAGAAGCATCTACTTCAGGATGGCGATATTATCGAGCTTGGAAAGTATCGATTGCAATTTAAGTTGGAAGTTGATAACTATGTTCCGAGCCCAGAAGATATTACTAAGACTGGGAAAATAAAGGTGTTGAACGGTACGAACGCTGGACGCGAAATGACCTTGTCGAAGTCAACTGTAACTTTAGGAAGCCAGGGAATCTTAGTTATTGCAATCAAGCGTGATGAGAATAATCGGTTCTTTCTCAATTTTGTCGAGGGAAAAGCGTTTCCAAAGATAAATGATGAATCAATGGATGCTCGTCCTCGTCTACTGCAAAGTGGTGATGTTATCGATCTCTCAGGAACAAGGATGGAGTTTGTGCTTTCATAGGCCAAGGAGTTATTTTCCTTGAAGTCCGAAAATTGTTTGCCCTTAGTCGCGCTTGGTCATTGAAAGTGCGACAGCTTCCGCCACTTTGATGCCATCAATTGCGGCAGACAAGATCCCACCTGCATAGCCAGCGCCTTCACCAGCAGGAAACAGGCCTCGGGTATTGAGGCTCTGCATGTCTTTATCATTTCGTTTGATGCGTATTGGTGATGAGGTACGCGTTTCGACGCCAGTCAGAATTCCATCCTTGAGCGCGAACCCTTTGATCTGTTTGTCAAACTCAGGGATTGCTTCGCGGATCGCTTTGATCGCAAAGTCGGGCAGAGCATCGGCCAGATTGCAAAGTGTGATGCCCGGTTTGTAGGATGGTACAACTTCGCCAAATGTGCTCGAGGCGCGATTCTCTAGAAAATCACCAATCAATTGTCCTGGTGCATTATAGGTTTCACCACCTAACTCAAAGGCTCTGCTTTCAAGCTTGCGTTGGAAGTCGATGCCCGCCAGAGGGTGACCGGGGTAATCGATTTCTGGCGAAATGCCGACCACGATCGCGCTATTGGCGTTACGTTCGTTACGGGAATACTGACTCATGCCGTTAGTGACAACGCGACCAGGCTCTGAGGTTGCAGC
>CAYWNE010000278.1:0-3015 GCA_964459555.1 uncultured Burkholderiaceae bacterium
CCGAGTCGTCTGTTTCCTAGCAACGCTGTAAGTAGCACAGTCGGTAATACACAAAGCATTGTGATTCAAGTCGCCTCGTTCAGCGGCACACCGATGCCCGAGCCCGCGGTGGTTTGCCTACAAGATGCACAACACGTCGGCTTTCATAGCATGATCGAATCGATTGTCGAAACTGCTCAACAACGCCTAGCGATTCTCAACCAACGACGCCGCGAAACCTGCCCAGCTTCTGACTTAGTAATCGGCGTGCAATGCGGTGGCAGCGATGCGTTCTCTGGCGTAACGGCGAACCCAGCAGTCGGCTTTGCCACCGATCTCTTGGTGCGTGCTGGTGCGACCGTGATGTTTTCTGAAGTGACCGAAGTACGCGATGGCATCGATCAACTCACCTCGCGCGCTGCCACGCCAGAAATCGCGCATGCCATGATTCGCGAGATGGAGTGGTACGACAATTACTTGAAGCGCGGCGGCGTTGATCGTAGCGCCAATACCACACCCGGCAATAAAAAAGGTGGTCTCTCCAATATCGTCGAGAAGGCCATGGGCTCGATTGTGAAATCCGGCAGCAGCGCCATCACTGGCGTTCTATCTCCGGGTGAAAAACTTAAGGACAAAGGCTTGATCTATGCTGCCACACCTGCCAGCGATTTCATCTGCGGCACTTTGCAACTCGCCGCTGGCATGAATATGCATGTATTCACCACAGGACGCGGCACACCTTATGGATTGGCGGCAGTACCAGTCGTCAAAGTCGCTACACGCACAGAGCTAGCGAAACGTTGGCACGACCTCATGGATATCAACGCCGGCAAGATCGCTAATGGCGAAAGCAGTATTAGTGATGTCGGGTGGGAGCTGTTCCACTTCATGTTGGAAGTCGCCAGCGGCAAGAAGACTTGGGCGGAGCACTGGAAATTACATAACGCTTTAGTGCTTTTCAATCCAGCGCCGATCACTTAAACAAACTATAGGAGCGCAGGCTTTTTGCACCAACAAATAGTTTGCCAGAACAAAAATCCAAAATTCATTCAAGAGTTTATTCATGAGCACATCCAAACCTTTTAAACGCATCCTTCTCACAGGCGCCGCTGGCGGCCTCGGTAAAATTCTTCGCGAACGCATCAAGCCATGGGCGGATGTGATTCGCCTCTCCGATATCAGCCCCATGGGTGAAGCCCAAGATGGTGAAGAAATTGTGCAATGTGATTTGGCCGATAAAGCCGCGGTGCACGCTTTGATGAAAGACGTTGACGTCGTTCTGCATTTTGGTGGCATCTCGACCGAAAACAATTTCGAAGCCATCATGGCCGCCAATATTCAAGGCACCTACAACATCTACGAAGCCGTACATCTGAACAATGTGAAGCGCGTGATTTTCGCTAGCTCGAATCACGTGGTTGGCTATTACAAAACCACAGACTACATCAATGCCGAAATGCCGATGCGCCCCGATGGCATGTATGGCGTGAGCAAATGTTTTGGTGAGAGTTTGTCGCGCTATTATTACGATCGCTTCGGCATTGAGACGGTTTGCATACGGATTGGCTCTTCCTTCCCTGAACCGATCAACAAGCGCATGATGGTGACCTACTTCAGCTACAACGATTTGGTCGAACTCTTGCGTTGCGCGGTTTTCACACCACGCGTGGGTCATACCATTAGTTTTGGTGTATCGAATAATCCGGCATCATGGTGGGACAATCGCTACGCCGCGCACTTGGGCTTCCAAGCCAAAGATAGCTCGGCAGCTTTTGCTCACAAATTCCCAGATAGCGGCGACTATCCTGCGAAAGACGACATCACCACCATTTACCAAGGTGGCGGCTTCTTGCTCACAGGACCACAATACAAGCCTGCCTAATCGATACTACCGAATAAACTCCTATAATTCGCCCCCAAGCGAAGCCAAAGCCAAAACCAAAACTCAAGGCTGATCGCCCCCACACTCCTGCGATCAGCCACTCTTTTCTCCTTAGCGTTCTACTAGGATCCAGCTATCCACCGCACTGACATTCGTTCGCGCCAGTTAAGAACACTTCACGCCACACTAGCGTCATTCGTCGCATAATTTTCTGCTAGTCGTAGCGATTCACTAAGCTTTATACTACGCAGCCTAAGATTCAGCGGCTCAAGTACTATCAACTCAGAAAAACAACTATGACGCTCAAAGATTTTATTCAAGATGCACGGACTCGAAAGATAGGGCGCGGTCTCATCGCCATGTGCATTTTCAATACGCTCGTCGCGCTTCTCATCAGTACGATCTTCCATTCCAAGCAGAGTTTTTCTATGGTCTGGGTTTTCTCGATGCTGATCGGGTTTAGCATCAATGGCTTAATTTCTTTCAGTACCTACCTAATTTGGCGCGAACAAGAACCGAACCGTATCGCCTTCGCCTTAATCTGCATCGGTGCCGCGCCGGTTGGCTACTACATTGGAAGCTCAATTGGTCTCTACCTCTATAATTTCAATATTCCCGCCTTTGCCAACATGATGCAAAGCGGCAATCGCTCTGCTGTCATTGTCAGTGTTTTTCTGAGTCTGTTTGCTGGGATCTTCTTTTGGAATCAAAGCAAGTTAGCTGAACTACGCATCGAACACGAACGCGAAAAAGCCCGCACCGCTGCCATCGAAAAACAAGCGATGCAAGCGCAACTCCAGCTTTTGCAAGCGCAGATTGAACCGCACATGTTGTTCAACACGCTCGCCAATCTGCAAGGCCTGATCGCCATCGATACCGAACGCGCACAGCATATGCTGGAACAGTTGATCCGGTATTTACGTGCCACCCTCAATTCAGCACGCACTCAAAAAACCACACTGAAACATGAGTTCGAATTACTGACGGCTTATCTCGAATTATTAGCAATCCGCATGGGCAAGCGCATGCGCTACACCGTACAACTCGCACCCGAATTGGAAAAACATGAAATCGCACCTATGCTGCTGCAACCTTTGGTCGAAAACGCGATCAAGCACGGGGCGATCACCGTGTGGCGTGGCAGGCTCGATCCA
>CAYWNE010000279.1:0-2999 GCA_964459555.1 uncultured Burkholderiaceae bacterium
TCAACACTAAGACACAGAGGCACAGAGAACATCATGAGAGACCTTGTCTTCTCTGTGACTCTCTGCGTCTCTGTGCCTCTGTGTTGAGAGGTTTGAGTTTTTTTCGCGACGATATTACTTCGCGTCTTTCACTTCTTTGAAGTCGGCGTCAACGACGTCGTCATCGTTTGGCTTGCTGTCGGCGCCTGGTGCTGCACCGGCGGCACCACCCGCTGCGGCTTGTTGTGCTTGCATTTCTGCGTACACTTTTTCACCGAGCTTTTGCGAGGCCGTCGACAAGTTGCCAATCTTGGTATCAATCTCAGCTTTATCACCGGCTTTCAAGACATCTTCCAACTCTTTGATCGCGCTTTCGATTTTTTCTTTCTCGCCAGCGTCGAGTTTGTCACCGTGCTCAGACAAAGCTTTCTTAGTTGAGTGAATCAAAGCATCGCCTTGATTGCGGGACTCAGCCAATTCTTTGACTTTCTTGTCTTCTTCCGCATTCATCTCAGCGTCTTTCACCATTTTTTGAATTTCTTCTTCAGTCAAACCAGAGTTTGCCTTAATGGTGATTTTGTTTTCTTTACCAGTTGCTTTGTCTTTCGCGCCAACATGCAAAATACCGTTCGCGTCGATGTCGAAAGTCACTTCAATTTGTGGTGTACCACGTGGTGCTGGTGGAATACCTTCCAAATTGAATTCGCCCAAACCTTTATTACGCGCAGCGATTTCGCGCTCACCTTGGAACACTTTGATTGTTACTGCAGGTTGGTTGTCATCCGCAGTCGAGAACACTTGGCTGAATTTAGTTGGGATAGTCGTGTTCTTCTGAATCATCTTCGTCATCACACCACCCAAAGTCTCGATACCTAAAGACAATGGTGTCACGTCCAACAACAAGACGTCTTTACGATCGCCAGACAAGACAGAACCTTGAATCGCCGCACCAACTGCAACCGCTTCATCTGGGTTGACGTCTTTACGTGGTTCTTTGCCGAAGAATTCTTTGACCAACTCTTGAACCTTAGGCATACGTGTCATACCACCGACCAAGATCACGTCGTCGATGTCAGAAGTCTTAACACCTGCGTCTTTGATCGCCAAGCGGCATGGCTCGATCGTTTTTTGGATCAACTCTTCAACCAATGCTTCCAACTTCGCACGAGTGATTTTCAAGTTCAAGTGCGTTGGAGCGCCGTTCGCCATGGCGATGTAAGGCTCATTGATTTCTGTTTGCTGAGAGCTCGACAATTCGATCTTCGCACGTTCCGCAGACGCTTTAATGCGTTGCAAAGCGATAGGATCTTTGGACAAATCGATGCCGTTGATTTTCTTGAATTCGTCGATGATGTAGTCGATCACGCGTTGGTCGAAGTCTTCACCACCCAAGAAGGTATCGCCGTTGGTTGACAATACTTCGAATTGCATTTCGCCATCAACGTCAGCGATTTCAATGATGGAAACGTCGAAAGTACCACCACCCAAGTCATACACAGCAATCTTGCGATCGCCTTTTTCTTTTTTGTCCAAACCGAAAGCCAAAGCCGCTGCAGTCGGTTCGTTGATGATACGCTTGACGTCCAAACCAGCGATACGACCTGCGTCTTTCGTCGCTTGACGTTGCGCATCATTGAAGTAAGCTGGAACCGTGATAACCGCTTCAGTCACTTCTTCGCCGAGATAGTCTTCGGCAGTCTTTTTCATCTTACGCAAAACTTCAGCGGAAATTTGTGGTGGTGCCAACTTCTTGTCGCGCACTGTTACCCATGCGTCGCCGTTGTCTGCTTTGCTGATGGAGTAAGGCATCAAGCCGATGTCTTTTTGTACTTCTTTTTCATCGAACTTACGGCCGATCAAACGTTTTACCGCGAACAAGGTGTTCTTAGGATTGGTGACCGCTTGGCGCTTCGCAGAAGCACCCACCAAGATTTCGCCATCTTCTTGATACGCGATAATCGAAGGAGTAGTACGCGCGCCTTCCGCGTTTTCAATCACTTTAGGTTGACCGCCTTCCATCACAGCTACGCAGGAGTTGGTTGTACCCAAATCAATACCGATCATTTTTCCCATGATATTTTCCCTATCTAAAAATTATATTTTTTAAACCTGGTGGAAGCGTTTTACTGAAATTTCATTCGATTTGCTTCCGTCTGAGTCCGATGTAAGGTGAAAAACCACAATTTCAAGTCGACTTTGGGACTTTTTTCTTACTTTTTGTGTCTTTCCTAGCTTTTTTAAGCCTTTCTACACCGTTTTCCCACTATTTCTTATTTTCCTTGAGCTACGGTCACCAAAGCTGGGCGCAATAAACGATCCGCGATGGTATAACCTTTTTGCAATACTGTCACAATCGTATTCGCCTCTTGTTCTGCAGGCACCATAGAAATCGCTTGATGTTTCATAGGATCAAGCTTGTCACCCTGCTGTGGGTTGATTTCCATCAGGCGATTCTTCTCAAAAGCAGCAGTCAATTGTTTCAATGTCATTTCGACGCCCTCTTTCAAAGATTCCACAGTTGGCGTCTCGACTTTCAGGCCCATTTCTAAGCTATCTTTGACCGGCACCAGAGACTCAGCGAAGCTTTCAATCGCAAACTTATGGGCTTTGGTGATATCTTCCTGAGCACGACGACGAATGTTTTCACCTTCGGCTTTCGCACGCATGAAGGCATCTTGCAATTCCAGAACTTTAGCTTCCAACTGCGCCAACACTTCCGCAGAAACGCCAGGTTCGATGACAGTCTCAGCCGCTTCTGCAGTCGCTTCCGCCTCAGGCGCTTGAGTTGCTTCTACGCCTTGCGCTTCGGTATTTGGGGTAGATTCAGGCGCCAAGTTTTCAGCGTTTTCCTGATTTTTCTCTTGCTCTTGCATCACAATCTCCATTTGGGTATCGAGTTTCAGCCGACGTATATGGCACCAAACTTACCGGTTTCAAGAGCTTTTTTTGCATTCGGACGAAGTTTTTTCGGCATTTTGTTTTTGTACCAATTGTGATGCAGCTCGCAAACGTAGGAAGAG
>CAYWNE010000280.1:0-2974 GCA_964459555.1 uncultured Burkholderiaceae bacterium
GCGCAACCTTGCCAAGGTTGAGGTCGAGAGTTCGAGACTCTTTTCCCGCTCCAGAATGCAGAGGGGAAGCCGTGCTTCCCTTTTTTGTTCAAAGCTTTAGGCAAGTGAAAGCTTGTTTATGGCGGGGTAGCAAAGTGGTTATGCAGCGGCCTGCAAAGCCGTAGACGCCGGTTCGATCCCGACCCCCGCCTCCAAATTTGTCGTAAGACACAATGAATGATGCTGATCTATGATCGGCCGTAAGTTGAGTGCCCGAGTGGTGAAACTGGTAGACACATCGGACTTAAAATCCGCCGCTTTCCGTAAAAGGGGCGTGCCGGTTCAATTCCGGCCTCGGGCACCATTCATGTTTAATATTAAAACCCGCCCTTCGGTTTGAAGTGCGGGTTTTTTTATTTTGTTTTTCGTGACTTGTTAAACTAATGTTTTTGATCGGGTTGGGTGGAAATGGAAGCGACCAAAGTAATTGAGTTTGAACGGCCGTTAATGGATGCGGGTAGTAGTTGTGTGGCATCTGCTTGGGCTCGAGTTCCCGATGCGCCATCGCAGGACGAAAAGCGTGAGCTGAAAGAGAAAATCAAGCGTCTGTTGCGCGAGAAAAATGCTGTGTTGGTCGCTCACTACTATGTCGACGCAGACTTGCAAGATCTTGCTGAAGAGACTGGTGGTTGTGTCTCAGACTCTTTGGAAATGGCGCGCTTTGGTCGTGATCATGAAGCGAAAACTTTGGTCGTTGCTGGTGTCCGTTTCATGGGCGAGACCGCAAAAATTTTGAGTCCTGAGAAGACTATTTTGATGCCTGATCTTGATGCGACTTGCTCTTTGGATTTGGGATGTGATGCTACGGAGTTTGCTGCATTTTGTGATGCGCATCCCGATCGCACGGTGGTCGTCTATGCAAACACGAGCGCTGCAGTCAAGGCTCGTGCGGATTGGATGGTGACATCGAGCGTTGGGCTGGATATCGTGGCATCTTTGCATGCTCAGGGTAAAAAAATTCTATGGGCTCCTGACAAACATCTTGGAAGTTATATTCAAAAACAAACAGGTGCTGACATGTTGCTGTGGCAGGGTTCCTGTCTTGTGCATGATGAATTTAAGGGCGTTGAGTTAGAGATTTTGCGTGAACAACATCCTGCAGCGAAAGTGTTGGTGCATCCCGAATCGCCAGCAGCAGTAGTTGCGCTTGCGGATGTGGTTGGTTCGACCTCGCAGTTGATTAAGGCGGCCGTGGAATTAGACGCGCAAGAATTTATCGTGGCGACCGACAATGGCATTCTGCATAAAATGCAAATGGCAGCACCGAATAAGACATTCATTGTGGCGCCAACTGCTGGTAACAGTGCGACGTGTAAAAGTTGTGCTCATTGCCCCTGGATGGCAATGAATGGTTTGCGCAATTTGCTTGCAGTGTTGGAGAGCGAATCTAATCGAATCGAAGTCGATGCCGCAGTTGGAATAAGGGCTAAGATCGCGATCGATCGCATGTTGGACTTTGCTGCTGCGCGCAACAAGCGAGTGCAGGCAAGTGGCGATTTGTCGAAAGATGCAGCGCTCTTTTCTGGAATCGGGCCTGCGTAACAGGTGTGTTAATTCGTGCTCTGATTGATGTGCTAATCGATGAGTCAATTGTTGTGCCAAAGGATGTGCTGATGAGTGATAAAGAATTGATGGGGAAATTTGGAATTTTGCATCCTGATTTGCAGCAGGCGCTGCAGCGCAATGTCACGGATGCTTTGAGTGAGGATGTTGGTGCTGGAGATCTGACAGGATTGCTGGTCCCAGCGACCACTCAAGTTCGAGCGCAAGTGGTGGTGCGTGAGTCAGCAGTTCTTTGTGGCGTGCCTTGGTTTGAGGCTGTGCTGAAAACAGTTGATTCGACTATTTCTGTTGAATGGGAATATTCTGAGGGTGATTTGATGGCTGCAAACACTGTGGTTTGTCGCCTGTTTGGTTCTGCTCGTTCTCTCTTGACCGCGGAGCGTAGCGCTCTGAACTTTCTGCAATTGCTCTCAGCAGTTGCTAGTTCGACGAGAGTCTATGTTGATGCGATTGCGGGCACCAAGGCGGCAATTCTGGATACGCGCAAGACGCTACCTGGGATGCGACTCGCGCAAAAATATGCAGTAAGAGTAGGTGGTGGTGAGAATCAGCGCCTTGCTTTGTATGATGGAATCTTGATTAAGGAAAATCATATCGCGTCCGCGGGTGGGATTTCTGCTGCATTGAAATCTGCAACTTCCGTGGTGGAAGAGCATGCAGGGGTTACGGTGCAAATTGAGGTGGAGTCAATCGATGAGTTGAATCAAGCTCTGGATGCTGGTGCAATTTCGATTTTGCTCGATAATTTTGATCTTGAAATGATGCGCAGTGCCGTTGCTGTCAATAAGGGGCGGGCGAAACTCGAAGCTTCGGGTGGCGTCGATTTGTCGACTGTTCGTGCCATCGCTGAGACTGGTGTTGATCGCATTTCTATCGGCGCGTTGACTAAGGACATCAAGGCGATCGATTTTTCAATGAGAGTGCTGGATGAGCTGTAATATTTAGCGACGCTTGTGTCGTTAGTTTGAAAACGCCCCGCGCCAGCGGGGCGTTTTGTTTTTGGTCTGGTCTATCTCGAATCACGGGGGGGAAATTGACGTTCTGCGAGAGCGCGAGTCACAATAATTAATATAAATAATTTTGGCGACTACTTGCTGAGCGGCATCATTTCTTGCTATAGTTTGCCTCCCGCAGAAATGCGGTGTGAGAAGTAAGAGTGGCAAGCCGGTTAATCCCTCTCGTGTTTTGATTGAAACAAATTGAAATACGAGAAACGAGTTTGAAAGAAGTTCAGAAAGTTCAAACGAAGGGCTTGACGAGAATTTAGAAAGGCTGCATAATCTCGTTTCTCTGCTGCTGACGAACAAAACGATTCGCAGCAAAACGCAAAAACCGAAGTTAAAACTGATGGTGAGCGTAGCGGACCAGATCT
>CAYWNE010000281.1:0-2961 GCA_964459555.1 uncultured Burkholderiaceae bacterium
TGAATTCACCGGCCTGCGCGGCTTTTCGCGCAGGTCCGGTGGAATGATGGGTTCGGCGTCTGCTGACCAGAACCTTGAATATGACAAATCATGGTTTGCGCACCTCAATTACGGTGTCTGGTGTTTTTTGCAACTTTGGGCGCTGTAGCTCACGATCACCGGCGGCCAAGCACACAAACTGAATTTCCGAACGTGGATAGTTGCCCAGGATGTAGGGCGGCTGTGTTTCCTGTGTGGAAACGATCTGGAGTTCCTTACCAAGGCCGGAACAGTACTGTGAAGCTTCGCCAATGATTTCGGCTTTCATGTTTCCGAGACCGGGGAATCCAGTAGCTTGTTGCTTCGCGATCATGTAAGTGTCTTTCCCCATTTGCACGATGCCCGTATGTGATGCGCAGGCCGTTACAGCTAGCGAGATGACGCCGATGCAGATTGATTTCTTCATTTTCCCTCCGAGCGAAATTTGGCGGATTCGTGGAACTGACGCCGAACTAGATATAGCCGACGAAATGACGGGCGAAAAAGCAACGTGACGCATAACATTTTTCATGAACTCTCCCAAAAGCCTTTTGTAGATTAGCTTTCCGGCCATATACTGAATATTCGTACAGTACTAAAATTTCTATAGAAAGCGTCATGCCAATGGAACTGCATTCTACCAAGCTTCTCGATCGTGTCAAGGAAGCAATTCGCTACAAGCATTACAGTCTGCGCACTGAAGAAGTTTATGTGTATTGGTGTCGCTATTTCATTCGATTTCACATGATGCGGCATCCGAAAGACATGGGCGCACCGGAAGTCGAAAGATTTTTGAGCTTTCTAGCAAACGAGAAACAAGTTTCCCCGTCGACCCATCGTCAGGCTCTTTCTGCTGTCTTATTCATGTATAAAGTGGTTCTTTGCATCGACCTACCTTGGCTAAAGGAGATCGGCCAACCAAAGTCTACGCGACGCCTTCCCGTCGTACTTTCGGTCGACGAAGTTCGTGCGATTTTCTCGCATATGCATGGCGAACATCTCCTATTAGCCCAGCTTTTGTACGGTACCGGGATGCGTATCAATGAGGCGCTTCAACTGCGGGTCAAGGACATCGACTTTCTTCATAAGACCATCATCGTCAGGGCAGGAAAAGGCAACAAAGATCGAGCTTTGATGCTGCCACTAAGCTTAATTGATCACATCAAAGCACAATTGATCAACTCAAAGACAATCTGGGCGAGAGATCGAGCGAATAATGTAGCGGGGGTTGAAATGCCCTTTGCACTGGAACGAAAATATCCCTCTGCAGGACAAACGTGGGCGTGGCATTGGCTGTTTCCCCAAGCGACAGTCTCGGTTGATCCGCGTAGTAAAATCATACGGCGTCACCACCTCTATGATCGTACATTTCAACGCGCCTTTAAGCTTGCCAAAGAAGCTGCTCAGATTCACAAACCCGCATCGCCGCATACATTACGGCATTCTTTTGCCACTCATTTGCTTCAATCGGGTTACGACATTCGAACAGTCCAAGACTTATTAGGGCACGCCGATGTCAGCACCACCATGATTTATACGCACGTTTTGAAGGTCGGCGGGGCCGGCGTAAGGAGCCCGATTGACAATATCGCGATTTAAGTACACTCAAAAACCTGTCTTCTGATTTGCATCGTGGCAGCACATCGCCTTGCAAAAAAAACGCTAAACCTCTGATTTTAAAAATAAAACTGCGATTTTCAACTTTCTTCCTTGAAAAAGCCCTACCCCGACCATATAATTAGCACTCAGCGAGAGGGAGTGCTAACAATGTTTTTCAAACACTGCTGAGCGGGCCTCTAGCAACACATTTTTCGGTGTGTCGTCGTTTGTGCTAGCCGTGTGTCTTTCAATGAGAAGCACGGCCATTACAAACAACTCACATCGCTTTACTTTGGTATTTTTACTTTTGTAATTTTTTAGGAGTTAGTATGAATCTTCGTCCCCTGCACGATCGCATTATCGTCAAACGTTTGGATCAAGAAACAAAAACAGCATCCGGTATCGTTTTGCCTGACGCCGCAGCAGAGAAACCAGATCAAGGTGAAGTACTGGCTGTAGGTAACGGCAAAGTATTGGACAACGGCACAGTGCGTGCGTTGGAAGTCAAAGTTGGCGACCGCGTTTTGTTTGGTAAGTACTCTGGCCAATCTGTGAAAGTGGATGGTAATGAAGTATTGGTAATGCGTGAAGAAGATATTTTCGCGATCGTCCAAAAGTAAGGAATGATTAAGCTACTGCGCGTCTGAATTTTGAATCTTTGATGCTCATCGTACCTTCGTACGATTGCGCTTCTCGATCCAAACTTCAGGCGCTCGCTACGCTTACTCATACCTTCCTCAAAACAAGATTTTATGTAATCGAATTTGCTCCTCTTTTTGTGAGCGGGTTCAAAAACAAATTCAGAATTTCATCCTTATTTGGAGAATTTAATTATGGCAGCTAAACAAGTTGTATTTGGCGATGACGCACGTGCGAAAGTGGTGAACGGCGTTAACGTTTTGGCGAATGCAGTGAAAGTGACTTTGGGCCCTAAAGGTCGTAACGTTGTGTTGGAACGCTCTTACGGCGCACCGACAGTAACGAAAGACGGTGTCTCTGTTGCGAAAGAAATCGAGTTGAAAGACAAGCTCGAAAACATGGGCGCACAGTTGGTGAAAGAAGTGGCTTCCCGCACTTCTGACAACGCTGGCGACGGTACAACGACAGCGACTGTATTGGCACAAGCTATCGTTCGCGAAGGTTTCAAATATGTTGCAGCGGGTTTCAACCCAACTGATTTGAAACGCGGTATCGACAAAGCAGTAACTGCATTGGTCGCTGAAATCAAAACTTTGTCTCGCCCAACAGCGACGAACAAAGAAATCGCTCAAGTTGGTTCTATCTCTGCAAACTCTGACCAAGACATCGGCGACATCATCGCTAAAGCCATGGACAAAGTGGGCA
>CAYWNE010000282.1:0-2801 GCA_964459555.1 uncultured Burkholderiaceae bacterium
CTCCGCAATTCGAAAGCAAGTGCTGATGCGGCATTGCGGTCGATTTTATGCTAAAGTGACGACTTCGCTAGGGGTCCTACATCGCCCCACTCTTTTCTGAGAATCTTCTTGATTCAGCAGCACGAGTGAGCATCGATGTGGGTGAGATAGTCCCTTGAACCTGATCTGGATAATGCCAGCGAAGGGAAGCGCAAGGTCACCGAACGTGCACGCTCAGCTGCAACTTCTTCACGTCGGCCAGTCCGCCCCTCTTCTTTCGTTGGCGTTCCAAAGATTTCAACTTAAGAAGCAGTCAACATGAAAAACTCAGCATTTCAATTCAGCCTGATCGCGCTTGCCCTCAACTCAGCATTCAGTGGCAATACATTCGCACAATCCACAAACAAAGATCAAACTCTGCAAGAAGTCGTCGTTAGCGCGAGCCGCACTAATAAAGTCGAAGCGAGCAAAGTCGGCGGCTATCTGGAAACCAATCTACAAGACACACCACTGTCAATCACTGCGTTTTCAAGCACCCAATTGCAAGACCTTCGCATCCGCCAGACGACTGATGCCGCTAAGTTCGATGCGAGCGTCAATGATGCTTACAATGCAGTGGGCTATTCCGAGCAATTCTCAATTCGCGGCTTCGCCTTGGATAACGCCTCCAGCTACCGCAAAGATGGCTTCGCAATTCCTGGAGACGCATCGATTCCACTCGAGAATAAAGAACGCATCGAAATTCTTAAAGGAATCAGCGCCCTGCAATCAGGATTTACCACACCAGGCGGCATGATTAACTATGTGACTAAACGCCCAAGCAATAACGAGCTACGTTCGATCACCTTAGAAGCAAGCGAACGTGGCACGCTGTATGGCAGCGCCGACCTTGGCGGCAAGACAGCCGACAAACAATTTGGTTATCGCATCATTGGTGCGAATGAACGCCTCCGCTCGTACATTAAAGGCGCCGATGGCAATCGCGAATTCGCTTCCTTTGCATTCGATTGGCAACTCACACCGCAAGCCCTATTCCAAATCGACGCCGACTATCAACACAAATCACAGCTGTCAGCACCGGGCTTCCAATTATTCAACGGCACACGCCTGCCAACAGGCATCAAAGCCGACATGATGCTCAACGATCAAAAATGGGCCAAGCCTGTCGACACACGCAATCAAAACCTGGGACTGCGTTTCGAATACAAAATTGATAGCAATTGGACCGCCAGCATCGCCAGCAATCATCATGAATTTAAGCGCGATGATTTCACCGCCTTCCCTTACGGATGCAGCGGTGAAAATCTCTATCCAGGCTATTGCGCCAATGGCGACTACGATGTGTACGATTACCAAAGCGTAGGCGAAGTCAAAAAATTGCAAGGCAACTTAGCGCTATTGACGGGAAAATTTTCGGTAGCTAGCACGCAGCACCAACTTGCTGTCGGTGTCAGCTCTTCAGATCGTCGCGATTATTTCGGCGACTACATCTACGACTACGCTGGTGCGAGCAATGTCTTCCATCCGGTCGCGGTACCGCCATCGAGCAATAAGACAGGACCGGTGAGCCTGCGTCGTACCGACAAAGAGAATTCCTTGTTCCTGCAAGACATCATCGCTCTTGATCAACAATTTGATTTGCATCTCGGCCTGCGCCACCTCGAAGTCAAACGCAGCCAAGCGAGCAGTCCGAATTTCGAGCAAAGCTATAACCTACCCAACCTCGCTGTCGTCTACAAACCATCCCCAAGTCTGAGCACCTATGCCAGCCTCAGCCGCGGTCTGGAACATGGCGGTGTGGCACCGATTGGCACGACGAATGCCAATAAGATGCTCGATGCCGGGCGCTCAAAACAAATCGAATTGGGCGTCAAAACGATCATCGCCAATGACATCAATCTCAGCGCAGCGGTATTTAGCATCAACAAGCCGCTCGAATATACCAATGCCGCAAATACCTACGTCAGCGCAGGTAAAGCCGAACATCAAGGCCTAGAGTTTGCTGCGCAAGGCAAGCTCAGTAGCGATTGGCTCGTCGGCGCGAGTGCGACTGCAATTGATGCCCGCCAACGTGACACTAACGATCCAAGCATCGAAGATAAACGCATCACGAATGTGCCGAACTTCAAATCGACGGTGTTCACCGATTACACCGCGCACGCTCTCGGCGGCACGCACCTGACAGCCTCGTGGCAATATTCTGGTAGCAAGTCCTTCAGCCCAGACAATAAGGTGAGCGTGCCAAGCTATCATGTGTTCAATGCCGGAGCGCGTTATGCCCTGACAGCCAATGGCGTTACGACAACTCTGCGCTTTGATGTTAATAATGTTTTCAACAAGTTCTACTGGCGCGATGTAACTCAATCGCTTGGCGGCTATTTGTTCCCAGGTGCGCCACGCACCTACAAAGTGTCTGCGCAAATCGATTTCTAAGTCAGCGTAGCTTACCAAAAAGGGAGTCTCGACCATCACCGCGAGACTCTCTCCTTTAGCACTCGGTTCAAAATCACCCATTACCTGACAAGAATACTCAAGTTTGCTATACTTGAGTTATTCGCTCGGGATTTTTGGTTTTACCGCTTTGCAGCATCAATCAAGAACCTGATTTCTACTGTCTTCGCTACTTAGTCTGGAGTTTCGACTCATGCGTCTCACCACTAAAGGCCGGTTTGCTGTCACAGCCATGATCGATCTTGCCTTGCGTCAAGAGAATGGCCCAGTCACCCTTGCGGGCATTAGCCAACGCCAAGATATTTCTTTATCTTATCTTGAGCAATTATTTGGCAAGTTGCGCCGCCATGAGATCGTCGAATCGGTACGCG
>CAYWNE010000283.1:0-2710 GCA_964459555.1 uncultured Burkholderiaceae bacterium
TTCGATCTCTTGCTGACGCGCTAAAACGCCGTCTTGTTCCGAATCTGTCGCATAGAAACGCACGCTCGAAGCGCTGACCATGTGGCCTTGTTTGGTGATGAAACTTGCGCCTGCTGGTAGCTTGCTGCGCTCCATGAATGCGGTCGTCACATCGGCTGCGACATACACGCCTTGCAACCAGTCTTGCAAGACACCACGCACTCCTGCATCGTTGAGCTGCAGAAGATCGAACATCGGCTTCAAGCCATCAACTACCGGCAAAGGTGCGCTAACTTGCGGCGCGTAAACCGCCAATTTAGCGGGCGGCGCGTCCGAGAAGAAGGCCTTGGCCCAATCGAGATTCGACATCTCTAAAGCTGAAGTGCGCTCACGCAAAACGGCTTCAAGCGCGGTCTCCCACCCCGCTTCAATTTGAATTTTTTGCCACAGTTTCGGCAATTTCTCCAGCTCATGTTTCGCTAACCAAGGTTGCACTTTGCCTTGGCTTTCGAGATTCTCTTGCAGTGATTTGAGCGCGGCCAAACGCGCATCTAATTGCGCTGATTGTGCTGTGTCTTTATTGACTTGCTCTTGCGCGGCACGTCGCTCTTCTTCGAGCAATGGCAGTCGTTCTTGCGCTTCCTCGAGTTGCATGGTCGCTTCTTCGAGCACCTGCTTTTTCTCTTCCAATTGCATCGCCAAATTTTGCAAATGCGAAGTATCGGGCACCACCAAGCCTTGTTTCTCTTGATTCAAACGCTCACGACGTACCGCAAGGCTATTTAAAATATTTGATGCATTGCGTTGATGCGCAGATTCCAACTCAATCTGCTGCTGCATCTGCATAATCTTGGCGCGTGACTCCGTGGTCTTTAATTGCGCGTCACGCCAAATTTGTTCAAGCGCAGGAATCTTCTCATTTTGTTGAGCAACCGTTTCTTGAGCCTGTTCACTGCGCATCGCTAATTCTTCGACATGCATCTCGGCATCGGCCAAATCATCTTGGAACTGCTGCCCTTGACGTTGCCATTGATCACGCTGTGCGGCCAAAGAATTAAGTTGAGATTGCAAACGTGAACGCGATTCGATCACGAACTTAATTTGCGCTTCAAGACTGCCAATTTCGGCATTTGTTTGGTACAGATTTCCTTGCGCTTGATGCATCTTATCGCCAACCGCATAGTGCGCTTGGCGCATTTGCTCGAGTTCGAGTTCAACATGGCGCAATTTCGCCGTTTGCTCTTCGAGATCGATCTGGCATTTCTCTATCTCAGCGAAGTGTTTTTTCTGCTCTGCAGCCGCTTCACGCTTGCGCAGCATCCACAACAGCTTCTGTTTCTCTTCTTGATCGGCTTGCAAAGCGTGATATTTATTAGCGACTTCGGCTTGAGCCTCAAGCTTTTCTAAGTTCGCGTTCAATTCACGCAGAATGTCTTCAACGCGAACCAAGTTTTCATGGGTATCGTGAATGCGATTCTCGGTTTCTCGTCTACGTTCTTTATAACGTGAGACGCCCGCCGCCTCCTCAAGAAACACACGCAATTCTTCAGGGCGAGATTCAATAATACGAGAAATCATCCCTTGACCAATAATCGCGTAGGCGCGTGGCCCAAGACCCGTACCCAGGAAAATATCTTGGATATCGCGGCGACGAACCGGTTGACCATTAATGTAATAGGTCGAAGTGCCGTCGCGCGTTAATGTCCGCTTGACCGCAATTTCCGCATATTGACTCCACTGACCAGCAGCTTTGCCCATGCTATTGTCGAACACCAATTCCACCGATGAGCGACCGGCCGGTTTGCGGTGAGTCGAACCATTGAAGATCACGTCTTGCATGGATTCGCCACGCAATTCGGAAGCTTTAGATTCACCCAGAACCCAGCGTACGGCATCAATGATGTTGGATTTGCCACAACCATTGGGACCGACAACGCCAACCAACTGTCCTGGAACCTGAAAATGTGTGGGGTCTACAAATGATTTGAAGCCCGATAATTTGATTGAAGTTAAGCGCACGTTATTCTTATTTGCCGACTATTATTAATTTTTATTGGATTCTAAAAAAATACGAAGCTATCTTTACATCCGTTAATTTTCACGCATTTGGCTTGAATTTCTGGCAAATGCTCCATGCACGGCATTTTTCAAATGATCATTCAAGCCATCAATTTCGGCATAAAACTTACTTTTACGCCAAGTTAGACCCCACATCATAACATTGCCAGCGTCGAAAATCGCTATTTTGCGTTGCACACTAAACTGTAGAAAAAAACGTTCAGAAAAACAGCCAAACGGAATCTGTTTGGATTGCTCACCTTTTAAGCAAAACAAGATCAAAGACCAAAGGAAGGCCGACGATCGTGGAGAAAGCACATGTTCTGCTTGCATTCATAGCATGTTTGACGCGAAGCAAGGCTATAATATGAATCTGTTTTTCTTTTGCTGCGCATTTAGAAATCTCGCGACAATTTCTTGCGAAATTCGCATCCAGACTCTTAATTGGTTATTAACGTGAATCCCCATCTCGAACTCCTGCAAGCCTATCCATTCGAAAAACTTAAGAAACTCTTTGCAGGAACAACACCCAATCCTGAATACAGCCCCATTAGCCTTGGATTAGGTGAGCCAAAACACGCCACACCGCAGTTAATCAAAGATGCGCTGATCGCCAATCTAGATGTGCTCGCCAATTATCCCGCCACACTCGGCAGTGAAGCATTGCGCCAAG
>CAYWNE010000284.1:0-2668 GCA_964459555.1 uncultured Burkholderiaceae bacterium
CTCCCGCCTGCGGGAGAGGGAACTTTAAACTTCATTCTTCCAAGCGATTTACCGCCTCAATCAGCTGCGCCAAATCCTTTTCTGTATGCTCGGCCGATAAGGTAATCCTCAAGCGCGCCGTTCCCACTGGCACAGTCGGTGGACGAATCGCAGGCACCCAAAATCCTTGTTCATACAACGTTGCTGCCGCCTTCAAACTTTCGGCGTTATCACCAATCACAATTGGCTGTACTGCGGTATCAGATGGCATTAAGGTCCATCGCTTCAACTTCAGATCGCGACGCAGTTGTGCAATTAACTGTTGTAGATGGGCGCGGCGCGCCTGTCCTTCTTCACCTTGAATGATATCCAAGCTCGCCAACAGTGCATGCGCCAAAGCTGGCGGGGCTGCTGTGGTGTAAATATAGGGGCGCGCTTTGTTGACCAACCATTCGACCACATCACGATGTGCAGCAACGAAAGCGCCGCCGACGCCGGCCGATTTGCCTAGCGTGCCCATGTAGACGATATTCGGTGAACGCAAATCAAAATGTTCGAGCACGCCACGGCCATTGCTGCCTAAGGCACCAAAGCCATGGGCGTCGTCGATCACGAGCCAAGCATTAAACTCTTCGCACAGTGCGAGCAGCTCTGGGATAGGCGCTAAATTGCCGTCCATGCTAAACACGCTATCGGTCACCACAATCTTGCTCGCTGCGTTTGAGGCCGCCAACATGGTGCGCAGACTTGCCACATCACCATGCGGATAAACCTGAAGTTGAGCACGCGACAGTTTCGCGCCATCGATTAAGGAAGCGTGGTTGAGTGTCTCAGAAAACAAAGCAGTCTCTTTGCCAGCAACCGCGGCAAGACCCGACAGCACCGCGAGGTTCGCCATGTAACCGGTACAGAAGTAGAGCGCATTCGCGTCCACTAAATGCGGCGCCATAAAGTCGGCTAAGCGCTGTTCGAGCATCGCATGAGCACGGCTATGACCACTAATCAAATGCGATGCGCCACTGCCAACGCCATACAGATTCGCCCCTTCCTGCAGGGCAGCGACAATCTTAGGATGTGCAGCCAAGCCGAGATAATCATTACTGCAAAACGCCAACATGTCACGGCCATCAACTTTGACACGCGGTTCGCTAGGGCTCTCAGCATGACGACGACGGCGACGCAGGCTCTTGCTATCGAGCACACGAAGTTGCTCTTGAATTTGATCGATCAAAATCATGCTGCGTCTCCCATCACTTGATTGAAGACTTTCAACATGCGAGAGCCAACGAGATCAATTTCATCTTGGTTCAAAATATACGGTGGCATCAAATACACAGTATTGCCGATTGGGCGCAATAGCAATTCTTCTTTTAATGCTTCAGTGAAGAAACGACGTGAGAACGTTTTTGCGGCCTCTGCATCCTGTTCATCAAACGCCGCATCAAAGGCCCACATCATGCCTTGCTGACGGAAATGCTTGACCTGTGCGTGCTGCGCCAAAGGCTGTAAAGCTTGCGTGATCTGCTTGGCCTTGAGGCGATTCTGTGCAAGCACATCATCACTCTCGAAAATATCCAAGGTCGCTAAGGCTGCACGGCAAGCAAGTGGGTTACCTGTATAGGAATGCGAATGCAAAAATCCCCGGCGCACATCGGCATCATAGAAACCTTGATAGATTTCATCGCGCGTCATCACCAAAGACAACGGCAGATATCCACCACTAATGCCTTTGGAAAGACAAACAAAATCAGGCCAGATATTTGCGTGTTCACAGGCGAAGAACTGCCCCGTACGGCCGCAACCAACTGCGATTTCATCGGCGATCAAATGCACTTGATATTGATCGCATAGTGCGCGCACCAAGCGTAGATATTCGGGATCATGCATAGCAAAGCCGGTCGCACATTGCACGAGTGGCTCTAAAATCACCGCGGCAATTTTCCCTGCGCGTTCTTGCAAGCAGCGTTCCATATCGGCTGCCGCACGACGCGCGACATCGATCGCGGTTTCGCCGGCTTGTGCTTGGCGTGCATCGGGGGAAGCGACCACATGCGCATTGCGTATCATGGGGCCGTAAGCATCACGGAACAAAGCCACGTCGGTCACCGCCAAAGCGCCGACGGTTTCGCCGTGATAGCTGCCTTTCAGGCAAATGAATTCTTGTTTGTCTGATTGACCTTGATTGCGCCAAAAATGGAAGCTCATCTTCAAGGCGATCTCGGTCGCCGAAGCGCCATCGGAAGCGTAAAAGCAATGGCCTAATACGCCGCCAGTCAGAGCTGACAATTTTTCCGACAAGCGAATCACAGGCTCATGGGTGAAGCCCGCCAGCATCGCATGTTCAAGTTGATCGAGTTGATCTTTGAGTGCGGTATTGATACGCGGATTTGCATGACCAAACAAATTGACCCACCACGAACTAATACCGTCGAGGTAACGCTTACCTTCCATATCGACCAACCACGCACCACGGCCATGGCTGACGGGAATCAAAGGCATGGTCTCGTGATGCTGCATTTGCGTGCACGGATGCCACACGCTATGCAAGCTACGTTCAACCCATGTCGATCTCGATGTATTCACTGCGTTCAACTTTGTTCCTAAGACTTCTATTGCCGTCATGCTGGGCTTGATCCGGCATCCATGTTTTATGACTCTTTGTAGGGTGGGTGCACACCGCGCTTGTTCG
>CAYWNE010000285.1:0-2638 GCA_964459555.1 uncultured Burkholderiaceae bacterium
TTTTGGCGAGTCTTATAATGGTTAAGTAACGTCTTACCAACACCTTCCAAATAAAGGCGACGAGAAGTGGTGTCGAGCGTAGCAAAAAGCTGATTTGCCGCGTAAGTACCAGCCTTCGTCAAAGTATTGAAAAGAGTAGACTTCCCTGCATTGGTATATCCAACCAAAGAGACGGAAAAGGTCTTGCTACGCCCCCGAGAGCGGCGTTGCGTTTCTCTTTGTTTATGCAGCTTTGCCATTTTGGCTTTGAGCATTTTGACCCGTTCGCCAAGTAAACGACGATCGGTTTCTAGCTGCGTTTCACCAGGACCACGCAAACCGATACCGCCTTTTTGCCTTTCCAAGTGAGTCCAACCACGCACCAAACGTGTCGCCAAGTGCTGCAACTGAGCCAGTTCAACCTGCACCTTGCCTTCATGGCTTTTGGCACGCTGAGCAAAAATATCGAGAATGAGACTAGTGCGATCAATGACACGCACCTCAAGATGGCGTTCTAAATTACGCTGCTGAGCGGGGGAAAGTGCGTGATTAAAGATGACGATGTCGAGTTTGAGATCATGAACGGCGTCAGCGATCTCATCCGCCTTGCCCGAGCCAACAAACAAGGCCGCGTCAGGGCTAGAACGTTTACAAGAGATGGTTGTAATCGTCTCAGCCCCCGCAGTTAAGGCGAGCTGAGAAAGTTCATCTAAACTAGAGGCAAAATCACCTTTGCCAAAGTCCACACCGACTAGCGCGGCGCGCATGTGAACCCGCTAAAAAAGCCAATACAAAAAAATTTCAACCAGATTACTCAGCTTCAGAATCAGAATTGATGCTTACTGCACGCGCTGGCACCACAGTGGAAATCGCGTGTTTGTAAACCATTTGCGTCACGGTATTGCGCAACAACACCACATATTGATCGAAAGATTCAACATGTCCTTGCAACTTAATACCATTGACCAAGTAGATAGAGACAGGAATATGCTCTTTCCGAAGTGCGTTCAAAAATGGGTCTTGTAACAATTGCCCTTTATTGCTCATAACAGCTCCATTATGTTGTTGTGATTAGGAGTTGGGGACGCCTAAATTTTTTTCAAGTGTTCTAAAGATAATAACAATACCACGAGAAAACATTTTTTAAAATACTACAACACAATTTAACTTTGCAAATTAAATTGTGTACCGAGATTTATTTTGCCTCTTTTGTGAAAGGATTTTTTCCTGAGCGGAATTCAATTCTTAATGGAGTTCCTGTCAAGGAGAAGGTTTCGCGGAAATGTTTTTCCAAATATCGTTTGTAGCTTTCACCAATCGCTTCCAGGGCATTACCATGAATAACGATGATTGGAGGATTCTGTCCACCCTGATGGGCGTAGCGCATCTTAGGACGAATCGAGCCCTTGCGTTTAGGCTGCTGATGCTCAACTGCTTCAATTAAAGCACGTGTCAATTTCGGTGTCGACAAATTAGCCATCGCAGCCTCATAGGCGGCATCGATCGACTTCATCAACGGGCCTATGCCTGTCGACTTCAGAGCAGAAATGAAATGAAATTTAGCAAAAGTAAGGAAATTGAGCTTGCGTTCAATATCCATCTTAATTTCATCTCGACGATCACTCTGGAGGCCATCCCATTTGTTGACACCAACAACGAGAGCACGCCCAGACTCCAAAATAAAACCTGCGATATGTGCGTCTTGCTCAGAAATATCCTGCTGAGCATCGAGCAGTAGTAGAACGACGTTCGCCTCCGACACTGATTTCAGGGTTTTTACGACCGAAAATTTCTCAATCGCTTCAAAGACTTTGCCTCGACGACGAATACCTGCGGTATCAATCAAGGTGTACTGCTGACCATCTCGTTCAAACGGAATTTCAATTGAATCACGAGTGGTACCGGGCATGTCAAACGCGATCACGCGCTCTTCACCCAGCAAGGTATTCACCAGAGTGGACTTACCCACATTAGGGCGACCAACGATTGCAATCTTAATTCCTTTGGCTGCCTCATCGATCTCATCTTCATCGCTAGGCCGCGCAGACTCAGCAATATTCAAAGCTTCTTCCACCAGATCGGCCACACCATCACCATGAGCAGCAGAAATGACGTAAGGATCACCGAGACCTAATTCGTAAAAATCCGCGGTCACGCTGGTGTAACGCATACCTTCGGCTTTGTTCACAACCAACATGACAGACCGACCGGATTTACGCAAAAAATCTGTGATCGTCTTGTCGTGTGGTGTCATGCCTTGACGACCATCGACCAGGAAAATCACGACGTCTGCTTCGGCCACAGCTTGCTTGGTTTGCTTCGCCATTTCGTGCATGATGCCTTCTTTGGCAACTGGCTCGAAACCACCAGTATCAATCACAAGGAAAGGTCGCTCGCCAACCCGCCCTTCGCCGTAATGGCGATCACGAGTCAAGCCAGGCAAATCTGCAACCAAAGCGTCACGCGTGCGTGTTAAACGGTTGAAGAGCGTTGATTTGCCGACATTAGGACGGCCGATAAGGGCGATAACTGGTTTCATTACTTTTTTATTCTGTCGCAAAGGCGACTACAGATCCCGCTTTCGTTTGCACGACGAGATTATTTCCAACAAAAAGCGGTGTTGACACCACTTTGCTACCGTCTGTTGGCATACGCGCCA
>CAYWNE010000286.1:0-2633 GCA_964459555.1 uncultured Burkholderiaceae bacterium
TAGTGGACTCCTTACGTTGAAAACTGATCCCCATCCCACATGTGAACCAGTGCGCTTAATGTCGTGCAAAAAGGCGGGGGAGTCCATCCCATCAGTCAAGCGGGACTGGCTTCCGGTGGGCTTCGCCCACCTCCAGCCAGCCCCTTACCTCCAACGTTAGTTTTCAATGTCTCGATACGCAAATGCGCGGGAATTTCTGCAAGCGGTGATGAATCGCTATCGTTCCATTTCAGGTTATTCTGATGAAGGCGTTTCTTATTCCTACGGCAGGGGACATCGGAGTGTCTGCACCTTTAGGAGTGATTATCGTCAACCTCGACTTTTCCGCTTTTCTTTCTCTCGATCTCATCCATATAAGCCTCTAAGTCACATAATCACTTCTTATGCAATAGGAAGTGACGGTAAGCAGGCATACTTCTATTCGAGGTCATTTGAAGGGAAAGAGGAGTTGGAGCTAGAAAAGTCATTGGAAATGGCGGTCGCTGGTGCAACAGGGATCTCAAGTGGAACAGCACACACAATAGGTGAGTTGCTTTTTGATGAGATTGGGGGCTTTAGTTTTCTCGACCTAAAACGAATTAGATTTCGCAGAACACGTGAAATTGACGGGGTTCACTGCGTAGCCATATCGGGACTCCATCCAAATGGAGGACGCATCACCGCTTGGTTTGGTGTTGATGATCTCCTTCTTCGTCGAAAACTCAGAAAACATTCGCGTGGAAAGACAGACGAATTGCGATTTCGCGTGAAGTCTGACTCGGCTTGCTCTCCAGAATTTTTTTACATTCCTAAGATAGAAAACTAGCATGACATTCGAGGATGAAGCCGTGATATTGTTTTATTTTAGAATTTGCCGTGTCTCGCGGCACATCTCAATTCTGCGTTAGGCATCGAGTTCAAATGAAGATTGAAGCTGCTAATGAACTAATGGAACGCTTTGCGTCTTTGAGCGTGACAGTAAATGAATTGTGCGAAATTATCGAGTCTATCGACGATTTAGAGGAGAAGAAGAAATTTCGAAGAATAATGGGTAATATTATGGAGGCGCACTCGGATCTGATGTGGCCAATAATTCGCCAATATCCCAGCCTTGATCCAGATCGTGATACTGATTGGTACAAAGAAATGGAGCAACGGCGAAATGATAAATCATAGTCAAACACATTGTTTTAAATATCAGCCTTACAGAATGCTCGATACGGAATCTGCTCCTGTTAATGTTTCGAGGCGCTTTATTTTATTAACGATTTCCTCCTCGGTTTCTGCCCATCGAGCGCAGTTCCGATCAGCTCGGCGTTAAATGCCAATGAAGAAACCACCACGCTAATGGATTGAATATGCGAAAGATTGGCGAGATGAACCAATGGCATATTGGGTACATATTGAAAAAGAAGCGACGACGTGGCGTGATTCAAAAGAGTACGATCCACCAGCGCCAAAATCAGAAGGTAAGAAGGGGTTTCGTATCTTGTGTGTGGAATTTTCTGATATGGTGTTTCGGTTTTCGTCTCGGGCTCAAATAGACGAGTGTGTTCGAGTGCTTCAAACTAAACCGTTAGTTTCATCAGCGCGCCTGACAGTTTTGAGGGGCAGCAAAGCGGGACCAAATGGCAATTGGTTGAGTCGACTACCCGCGCACGTGAAGGCACCAAAAAATAGGTTGCTAGTTGCCGAAAAACTTTTAAAGGTTGCGCATGAAATTGGCATTTAACAAGACATTCGAGTTCGCTCCACTTCGTTCCGCCGGACGCGCAAGCGCGTGCCGCTCAATTTAGCGTTAGGCGAAATCATGAACTTTCTCACTGGTTGGTTGACTCCTAAGAAGCGTTCCACCAAGGCAGAACTCATTCTTAAGAAGTTGGATCAGATCGAATCCGAGATGAAACGGATTGGGTACTGGGATTACAACCCACCCGATTTCAAGGTAGAGAACTATCTCCAAGCGCCTTCATTTGAACTTTGGCTGCAATGCATCTTCATCCCTAACGCCCGGGCAGCAGCCCACGCTGAATCCTTCCCACCAAAAAGCCAGGTAGGGCTAATGGCGCTACGTCAGTACGACTACCATTCATGTATTGAGGAAGCATTTCCTCTGAAAGATCTTCTTTTCGAGTTCGATAAGCTGATCGAGTCGCCATGACAAATCTGAACCGTTCGCCAATTTCGCCTAACCAGCCCATGCACTCGGACGGTGCCGCTATCGCGGCCCCGCCGGTGATGGCCGGACGTCAATCGCCACATATTAATAAATCCCAGTGAATTCATCCAATCAGTTTTATGAACAAACACTCATTGATCATGCTCTACGCAACGATGGAAATCAGAATGCTTAATTTCATTGAGCGTTCTTCTGGAATCGGCGTACATGTTTGATCTACAGCCTTCCCTCAGTGGTAAATTGGTCTCGCTCCGTCCTCTTCAGGAGTCAGACTTCTCTGCGCTTTTCGCTGTCGCATCCGATCCAGAGATTTGGGCTCAACACCCTGCTCGAGATCGTTACACCGAGTCTGTTTTTCGCAGGTTCTTCGACGATGGCATGGAGTCTGGTGGCGCCTTCGTTATTCACGACTTAGCGAGCGGCGAGGTGATTGGTTCCTCTCGCTTCTGCTTTTATTCTCAAGAGCGTGATGAGA
>CAYWNE010000287.1:0-2625 GCA_964459555.1 uncultured Burkholderiaceae bacterium
CGATTACGCTGCGCTAATCGCACCTACGGGCTATGACGTTCGCGACAATTTCTCAGTAGCTGCCTCATTCTGGCTCGATGTTAGGCCAATCGAGAAAGCGATCGAAGATGATCGGAGGCGGAGAGCGATTTATGGCGAGATGATCGTGAACGAGTACCCGTGGCGAAATTGATCCGACGCACTGATAGGATACAAAGTAAACAATCGAAGGCTTCTAAATGAGAACAATCTTCTTGCTTCTGAGTTTATGTTTTTGCATATCTTTAATTGTTTCCCAATTGAGGAGCGAGGAGGAGCACCATCGCTCGATCGTGTTTACTTCGAAACAAAGAGCGATAGATCAGTACTATTCAATCGCATTTGATCCAAAGAGTTGTAATGATGAAAAAAATATCGACTTCATTTTTCTCGCAATCCGCCGAAACGTTTTTCGAGTTAAGTTTGATGATAAATTGATTTTGGGGTACATCCAACGTATCGCACCCGAGCTTATCGGGGGATTACCTATTCCGCCTCGAAAAGATAAACCAGAGGGGTGCTTTGGGAATCCAATTCAGGTTGATCGATTTAAAGTCGATGATTTTCGACTTGCTGATATCCGTCATTCAGGCGAACCTGCTTTTAATCAATTTATGTGGGACACCATTTCCAAATTTGATAACGCGCAATGTGGAAAAGATGGAGCTTTCATTTATTGTCGGCAATTTACACCTCCCCCGACTAATGCCTCGACGCCTCCTGTTTCAGAAATGGCGGCTGTCTATAAAGCAGATCCTGCTGTATATACGACGCCTGATGGCAGCCCTTTCATTATCTATTGCAATTTTGCTGGTGGGCAGGGCTGCGAGTACAGCTACAAGCTTTTTGACCACGTCGTCGTAACACATGGTTTCACGAGATATGATTTGTCGAGTTTAAGGCAGGATAATAGCCGACCCTACGCGCGCTCAATTGAATCTCAAATCGCAAGTGACACACAAATTAGAAAGGCGATCTCAGGAATGCTAGTTAAAGATTACCCGTGGCGAGATACAGGGAATTGGGGGAGAATAGAATTGCACTCACTTTGGGAGTCTATAGGTACGATAAGGCAGCGATAGTCATCTATGTAATGCGTCATCTAAGAGCCATTTTCTTCTTAAATACGCAAAAGCCAGACACGCAGTCTGGCTTTCTTTTTTGAAGCTTACCAATAAGCAGCGATGGTATTACCCACCACGACGCATCATTTCGAAGAACTCTGCGTTGTTCTTGGTCGACTTCATTTTGTCGAGCAAGAATTCCATCGCTTCGATCTCGTCCATGCCGTATAAGAGTTTGCGCAAGATCCAGATCTTCTGTAATTGATCTGGCTTGATCAACAATTCTTCGCGACGTGTGCCGGACTTGTTGAGGTTGATAGCAGGGTAGGTGCGTTTCTCGGCGAGGCGGCGTTCCAAATGGACTTCCATATTGCCCGTGCCTTTGAACTCTTCGTAGATCACGTCATCCATACGGCTACCAGTTTCGATCAAGGCCGTTGCGATGATCGTCAAAGAACCGCCTTCTTCGACATTACGTGCTGCACCAAAGAAGCGTTTTGGACGTTGCAAAGCGTTGGCGTCCACACCACCAGTCAAGACTTTGCCGGAAGCAGGAATGACCGTGTTATAAGCACGTGCTAAACGGGTGATCGAGTCTAACAAAATCACCACGTCTTTTTTCATTTCGACTAAACGCTTGGCTTTTTCCAAAACCATTTCAGCGACTTGCACGTGGCGTGTCGCAGGTTCGTCAAACGTAGAAGCGACGACTTCGGCGCGCACTGAGCGCTGCATCTCTGTCACCTCTTCAGGACGTTCGTCGATCAGCAAGACGATCATGGTGACGTCAGGATGGTTCGTCGTAATTGCATGCGCAACGTGTTGCAACATGACCGACTTACCAGATTTTGGTGAAGCAACGAGCAAACCACGTTGACCTTTACCGATAGGCGCGATGATGTCGATGATACGACCGGTGGTGTTTTCCTCACCGCGCATGTCGCGTTCCAAGTGCAAGAGTTTACTTGGATGGAGTGGCGTCAAGTTTTCAAACAAGATGCGGTGCTTCGACATTTCTGGCGGTTCGCCATTGACCTTGTCGACTTTCACCAAAGCGAAATAACGTTCACCATCTTTTGGTGTGCGCACTTCACCTTCAATCGAGTCACCCGTATGCAAATTGAATCGGCGGATTTGTGATGGTGAGATGTAGATGTCGTCGGTCGATGCCATGTAGCTCGCATCTGGTGAACGCAGGAAGCCGAAGCCGTCTGGCAAAACTTCAAGCGCGCCGTCACCGAAAATTTGTTCGCCTGCTTTGGCGCGTTTTTTCAGGATGGCAAACATCAATTCTTGCTTACGCATACGCGCAGCGTTATCGATATCAAGTCCGATGGCCATTTCTAACAACGCGGAGACGTGTAAGGCCTTTAATTCAGATAGATGCATAGTTGTGAGTGTCCCGTGACGGGAAGTGAGGTGGGGGAGTGAACAGAGGTGAAAAGAAATGAACTACAAATTAGATATTATTCGTGAATCTGTTTGCTGCTTTGCTGACCCGCTCGCGCATTCATCCGCGACTGTCCGCATTTGTCGATTCACA
>CAYWNE010000288.1:0-2562 GCA_964459555.1 uncultured Burkholderiaceae bacterium
TTTAGAGCGTAGTGTGGCGCGCGTGCTGAAACGCTTACCGGGCAAGAAGATACTCTTCACCAATGCGCCGCATAGCTATTCGAAGGAAGTTTTGCGCGGCCTGCGTTTGCATAAGGACTTCGCGGGTCATATTTCGATAGAGCAGATGCAAGTACACGGCAAGTCCCATCCTAAGCCGAGCAGAGCTTACCTACGGAAATTGTTGGCGCAACACGGCTGGCATCCGCATCAATGCATCTTGGTCGAAGATAGTGTGGCCAATCTGCAAGCAGCCAAAGCGCTAGGCATGCGTACGGTGATGATTACGGGCCACGGACAACACATCGCACAGAAAAGTCGTACTGCAAGCGCCGATATCACGGTAAAATCAGTGTTTCAATTGGTGCGTCTGTATCGGTCTTGGTAGGTTCGGGCACGACGCTTCAAGTTTGAAATTCTTTCCTATCTATCGTCATCAGCACGCGAGCCCCAACATGTCGATCACCAAACCAGGTCAACGTAAGCTGCAGATCTTGCAAGCCCTTGCTGGCATGCTGGAGAACCCTAAAGGTGAAAAGATTACGACAGCCGCTTTGGCAGCGAAGATCGACGTCTCAGAAGCGACGCTGTATCGTCATTTCGCCAGCAAGGCGCAGATGTTTGAAGGCTTGATGGAGTTTATCGAGTCGAGTATCTTCGGTTTGATCAATCAAATCACGGTGCAAGACAAAGACGGTATTTCGCAGGCGCTGAATATCAGTGTGATGTTATTGAGTTTTGCCGAGCGTAATCCTGGCATGACACGGGTTTTGATCGGCGATGCTTTGGTCAATGAGGATGAACGTTTGCAAGCGCAAATGAATCATCTGATGGATCGTTTAGAACTCGCGTTTAAACAGAGTTTGCGTCAAGCGGCGGCGCTTGGACAGGTGCCAGAATCCGAAGTCGCCTTGCGTGCGAATTTGTTGTGTAGCTTCATCATGGGCCGTTGGCATCGTTATGCAAAGTCGGGATTCAAAGCACTACCGACCGACAATGCACAGGTACAACTGAGTTTGTTGCTGTAAGCTGTTTTCAGTTAAGTCTTACACTTGATCGAGCAAATCGATCTCTAGCTTCCCACGTAGTGAATTGAAAGCCTCATCGAGCAAAGCTTGGCGTTCGGTCGATTTGATTTTGATGTGTAGGGTCACGCACTCGGCATATTGCGCATCGATGACTTGGGCGCCCCGTTGTTCACATAAACGTCGCACCGTTGACTCATCCGCAAAATCGAAGCTGAGTTTGGCTTCGCTGAGGACTTCAATCGGAATGAGTTCTGCATCTTTAAAAGCATCCGAGATCGCTTGTCCATAAGCGCGCGTCAAACCGCCAGCGCCGAGTTTAATGCCGCCCCAGTAACGAACCACAACTGCCAAAACATTGAACAGTTCTTTGTGAATCAGCACGTTGTACATCGGTTTGGCAGCGGTGCCTGATGGTTCGCCATCATCGTCGAGACCCGAATCACCCTCGCATAACAACACCCAGCATACATGTACAGCGCCGGGATGTTGTTGGCGGATTTGTTGTAGCAGTGCTTGCGCTTCTGCGCGGCTGTAGATGGGATAGAGCTGGCCGAGGAAGCGGCTTTTCTTAATTTCGAGTTCGGCGAAAACGGCCGATTTGAGTTGATACATAAAAGCGTGGGCACCTGGTGTGCCCCCAAAAAGCTCGCGTATAGAAGACGCCGGCTTGTGAATAGATCGTAGTTAGACCCGAATTCGGCCCTGATTATTGGATGACGAAATTCTCAAAGAAAACATCGCTGACGCCTTCATGCTCATTAGTTTTCAGCGCACCGTTCAGTTTTTCTTTGAGTTCCTCGACTAAGGCCTTTTTTCCGGCAGAGGATTGGACCTCCGCTGAGTCTTTGCTGCTTAATGTCATGATTACGACGTGGCGAACCATGGGCATATAGGTTTTGATTTTGTCGCCAATCTCATTCGCGGTTACCTGCAAGGTGATCACGGCTTGTAGATATTTATCAAAACTTGAGAGGTTCACGACAAAAGGTTCCAAGTGTGCCACTGGTGCGCCGGTCGCACTCGCGCTTCCCTTATCACTATTGGCCATGGCAGAGCCAGAGAACAACAACATTCCAAATGTTAGCGTCAGTAAGGCTGCTAGGCGGTGAAATGTTTTCTTCATTGCGTACTCCTTCTAGGCTAGTTAGTGATAAGGTCAGGACTAAATTATGCTATTGCGACTTGCGATGATCTTGTAATTAGACAGTCAAAGGCTTGTAGCGAATACGTTTTGGTTTGGCACCTTCTTCACCCAAACGTTTCTTCTTGTCGGCCTCGTATTCTTGGTAGTTGCCATCGAAGAAAGTGACTTGAGAATTGCCTTCGAAAGCGAGGATGTGGGTTGCGATCCTATCCAAGAACCAGCGGTCATGTGAGATCACCATTACGCTGCCAGCGAATTCCAACAAGGCGTCTTCCAACGCACGCAAGGTTTCAACGTCGAGGTCATTTGATGGTTCGTCCAGCAGCAAAACGTTACCGCCTTGGAGCAGAGTTTTCGCCAAGTGCAAACGAC
>CAYWNE010000289.1:0-2543 GCA_964459555.1 uncultured Burkholderiaceae bacterium
CAAGCAATCAGAGGCAGCGGAAAATGTCGAAGCGGCAGATTCAGCGAGCACAAGCTGTAAAGTGTCTCCATTCGCTGTACTGAAGAAGTTGCAATGAAGATTTATGGGCGTACCTAGTGGCATTATTCTGAAAAAACACTCAGGTCGAAGTATTGTTAGGGATTCTTGAAAGGCAAACGAGGTTTGCTTGTCGATTCAAGTGTGTTAAATTTTAGAAACATTTTTTGAAGTATTAGGAGTTATCATGGCCGTTCAGCAAAATAAGAAATCACCATCCAAGCGTGGTATGCACCGTTCACACGATTTTCTGACTGCACCACAGTTGGGTATCGAGCCAACAACAGGTGAAGCGCATTTGCGTCACCACATCAGCCCTAACGGTTTCTACCGTGGTCGTAAAGTTTTGAAAACTAAGAACGACGAGTAATCGCTTCTTAGCAATCAAGCGGCGTTTTGAGTCTTTGTACTTAACGCCGCTTTTTTTACGTCTATGGATTGTTTGTCGCAGTTAAAAATGCTTAGCATCATTGCTAAACTATTCTCAAATTTCATAAAATTTTCCCGGATTTCAGCCTGAATTTTGAAAATTTGGGGTGAATGTTTGCCGCATTCTTGATAAGATTAGCGCCCTTGGAGTGGGAAAATTAGTAACATTACATGACAATAACAATTTCTATCGACTGCATGGGTGGTGATTTTGGCCCCGCAGTCACGGTCGCAGCAGCTGTATCCTTTGCGTCCCGCGAGTCAGATGTGGCATTTCTCTTGGTCGGTAACGAGGAAATTCTTAACGCGGAACTGAAGAAGTATTCTAGTTTGAATCATCCACGATTGCGTGTCGTTCATGCCAGTGAAACGGTGGAGATGGATGATCCAATCGAGATCGCGCTGCGTCGTAAAAAAGATTCCTCAATGCGGGTTGCTATCACCAAGGTGAAAGACGGTGAGGCGCAGGCTTGCGTATCGGCCGGGAATACCGGCGCCTTGATGGCGGTGTCGCGCTACGTTCTGAAAACTATGAATGGCGTTGATCGCCCGGCGATTTGCAGTATTCTGCCAAATCAAAAGAAGCTGCCAACCTATATGCTTGATCTCGGTGCCAACGTGGACTGCGAGCCGCAGCACTTGCATCAATTCGCCATCATGGGCTCAGCATTGGTTAGTGCGATGGAGGGTAAAGCTCGTCCAACGGTTGGTTTGTTGAATGTCGGCGAAGAAGATATTAAGGGCAATGACCTCGTGAAGCGTACGGCGCAGTTGTTACGCGCAGATCATGAACGCGGCACCTTGAATTTTTACGGCAATATTGAAGGCAATGACATTTTCAAAGGGACTACCGACATTGTTGTGTGTGATGGTTTCGTTGGTAATGTGACTCTGAAAGCTGTCGAAGGTTTAGGGCGTTTTGTGAAGACGACTATGACCGATGCCTTCAAAAGCAATCCCCTCAATATTCTCGGTGCCCTGATCGCACGCGGTGCTCTTAAACGCATCTCAACGACCATGAATCCTTCGAATTACAACGGTGGTAGCTTGTTAGGTTTGCGTGGAATCGTGATCAAGAGTCATGGCAGCGCGGATAAATACAGCTATGAGTGGGCCATCCAGCGCGCCTTCGATGCGGTTAAGAATGATGTGTTAAAACGCATCTCCACATCTTTAGCGGAATTAATGCCAGCGCCCGAAGAGGCGACGCAGTCTGATTCTCATCAAAATACTCCACAAGAAAACGCATGACTTTTTATAGCAAAATAATTGGCACAGGTAGTTTCCTGCCGCCAAAACGCGTTACCAATCAAGAGTTGGCAGATCAATTGGCGACTCGCGGAATCGAGACTTCCGACGAATGGATAGTCTCGCGCAGTGGTATTTCGGCTCGACACTATGCTGAACCTGAAGTGAACTCCAGCGATCTCGGCGTTGAGGCAGCAAAGCGTGCGTTGGACGCAGCGGGCTTGCAGGCGAACGATATTGATCTGATTATTCTAGCGACATCGACGCCAGATTTCTTTGGTGGATTCCCAAGTACGGCGTGTATCGTGCAGCAAAAATTGGGCATCACGAATGGTAGTGCAGCGGTTGATGTGCAGGCAGTGTGCAGTGGCTTTATTTATGCGATGGCCATGGCTGACAGCATGATTAAGTCGGGGATGCATCAGAAAGTCTTGATTATCGGTGCCGAAGTGTTCTCGCGTATTTTAAATTTTGAAGATCGCACAACCTGTGTCTTGTTTGGTGATGGTGCAGGTGCGATTGTGATGGCGTGTTCTGAAGAACCTGGATTGTTGGCGACCAAGCTTCACGCTGATGGTAGTCAGTCTCACGTTTTGTGCGTGCCCGGACATGTTAATGGCGGTGCAGTTGCTGGTAGCGCCTTCTTGTATATGGATGGTCAAGCAGTATTCAAGTTGGCGGTAACGGTGCTGGAAAAGGTTGCTAATGAGGTGCTTGAGTTGGCGGGTATGTCTTCCGATCAGGTGGATTGGTTGATCCCGCATCAAGCCAATATTCGCATCATGCAAAGTACGGCAAAGAAGATGCAA
>CAYWNE010000290.1:0-2499 GCA_964459555.1 uncultured Burkholderiaceae bacterium
CCTATTTTCCGGCTCGTATTATTGGCGGCATGGTGGTTGAGCGCGGCCCCGGTAATGCGAGTAATTTGGGGCAAGCGACCTTTGGCGGCTCATTGAATTTGTTTTCTAAAGAACTGTCTGCAGACGCTAATTTCACACCGTATTTCACGGTCGGTTCTTGGAACACCAAGATGTACGGCGTGCAAATCGATAGTGGCATCCTCGATAAATACGATGGCTTGAACTGGATGTTCAATGGTTCGCGTTTGACTACTGATGGTTATTTGACGCAGAGCGCCGTGCGCGAAGAGAATTATCAAATCAAAGTGCAGAAACCGGTTGGAAAAGAAACCACGGTCACTTTCTTCTCGACCTTCAATAAAATCTTCAGCAATGTGCCTGATAAAGGTGGGGTGACCCTGAGCCAGGTGGCTTTGTATGGCAAAAACTATGCGTTGAATCCAGATCCAAATAGCCAAAACTACCTCGGCTATAACTTCAATAACAAGCGCACCGATTTCGAATATTTGAATATTCAGACCAAGTTCGGCTCGTTAAACGTCGACAATACTTTGTACACCTATGCCTATCGCAATGACACTTACTCCGGTCAAGATGCAAGCGGAGCGACAGCGAATGGTACCAAGGCCGGCCCTACTGGCAATAAAAATGTGCCCGGCTATAACAAGCTGAATTCCTATCGCGTGAAAGGCGATATCTTGAAGTTGAGCGACAAACTCGAGGCGGGTTTGTTGCGTGTGGGTTTGTGGGCGGAGACGTCCGATACAGATCGTCATACTTATGATCTCGATTGGACCTTGGGCGTGCGCAATCCGAAAGAAGCGACTGCACCAAAGGACGTGTCTTACGAACAGCAATCATCGTGGAAACAATATCAGCCTTTTGCAGAATTTGAATGGTCGGTGACCGATGCATTGACTGTCACGCCAGGTATCAAGTACATGCATTTCCAGCGTTCACTCGATGCCAGTGTGAATCAAGGCACGCGTATTCCAACCAAAGCAGATCAAACTTACCAATCGACTTTGCCATTTTTGACGGCGAACTACGCGATCGACAAAGAAACCTCGACCTACGCGCAAGTCGCAAAAGGTTTCTTGGTGCCAGATTTGTCGATGTTCTACGTGAACAATCCGAACCTCAGCAAACCTGATCCGCAAACGTCGACCAATTACCAAATCGGTATCGTGCGTCAATCAGCGAATTTGGTTTTCGATGCAGACCTTTACTACATCGACTTCAATAACAAGATTGCTTCCACTGGTACTGGCAATGATCTGGTGTATTACAACCAAGGTGGGGTCGTGTATAAAGGTGTAGAAGCATCTGTTACCTACTATTTGGGCGCTGGTTTTTCTGCACATGCGAATGCTTCTCTCAATGACGCGAAAACTAAGGACACCCATCTGCAAGTAGCGAAGGCGCCGAAATCAACCGATGCCTTTGGTGTGCTGTATAAAGACGGTGCCTGGTATGGATCCTTGATAGCTAAGACAGTGGGCGAACAGTTCGCGAAAGATGGCGAGCCAGCGGCTTACAAAATCGCTTCCTACACTACGACCGATTTCACTTTGGGGTATCGCTGGAAAAACCCAGGGCGCTTTGTGAAGAATTGGAAAGTGCAATTAGGGATCGACAATCTCTTCAACAAACAATCAGTCACTTCGATTGCCGCGAGCAGCAAGGGCGTGCAATTTGATCAGTACATATTTATTCCGAAACGCGGTTGGTCCCTATCCACGAGCATGGATTTCTGACATATCAAGCACTGTTGTAAGAAAAAACCACAGGACTTTACCTGTGGTTTTTTTATGGATTTGCAAAAGTGGCATTAGTCAAAAAAACTAGAAGTATAAAAAATGTAAAAAACTGTTGTAAAAAAACGAGGCAATAGTTTTTCCATGGAAATAAGTTTGACCTACCACAAAATGTTGCTAGTATGAATTATTCTTATTGGAAATAACTGTAAAGTAAGAATCGCATTGGACGCTCGTCCACCCTCAAGCTTTTTGTTTCATCTTGTCTCACCCGAGCGTGCTCGCATGCTTGGACTGTAAATAAAGGAAAACAATATGAAAGCGCGTCAAATTTATCCCCTAGTTTTAGCAAGTATTTCTCTGATGTCATTGAGCAGCGTCGCTCGCGCAGATGATTTCGCCGATTGGTTTAAGTTCGATGGTTTCGGCACGATTGGTGCATATAAAGGCAACAGTAATGTCGCCGGGGTGCGTACTGAGCAACGTCAACGTACTTTGTCGTTTAATGAATGGAAGTTCGATGGCGATACCCAAGCGTCGATTCAAATGACGGTGAATCCGCATGGCAGCCTGAAAGGCGTGGTTCAACTCATCTCCAAAAAAGATGTCGATGGTAGCAACAAACCTACCGTGGAGTGGGCTTATCTTTCATACCCAATCACTTCGGAAATTGATTTCAAGGTTGGACGGACCGTGGCGCCGATCTTCATCATGTCGGATTACCGTAACCTGAGCTATGCCC
>CAYWNE010000291.1:0-2484 GCA_964459555.1 uncultured Burkholderiaceae bacterium
GCGCCACAAACGATATTCAAGAGTGTGCCGGTGCCAACATCGACCTGGCACACATTGAGACGATCAGCATCTGGGTGCTTGGCGATTTCGCGAATCTCAGCGACGACGACATTCGTGAACGGTGGCGCAACCGCTTCCACTTCTTCCACTTCCAAGCCTGCCATTGTCAGCATATGAGACAACTCATCCGAAGTCATCTTCGGATCTACCATGGTGCGTAACCAGTTTTCAGAAAATTGCATAATTCAACCGTATGTTGAGTGTGTACTTTGAAGTACGAAAATTTAACCTAATCTAAGCAATACCAATGTAGCGTCTAGAAATTCAATTATCGGGAGACAGGTTGAGGCGCAAAACGGAGCAATACGTCAGTATTGCGGGTATTTGCGACAAAACTATGTGCCCAAAATTGGTTTTATAGATCTCTCCATTAATTGAATTGTTTTAAGAAGCGCAGATCGCCTTCATAGAACAAGCGCAGATCACTGATGCCATAGCGCAGCATCGTTAGACGTTCCAAGCCAGAACCGAAAGCAAAGCCGATGTATTTTTCTGGATCCAAGCCCATGTTCTTAATCACGGTTGGATGCACTTGTCCGGAACCCGAGACTTCCAACCAACGGCCCTTCAAGGGACCGCTACCAAAGGCGATATCGATCTCTGCGGAAGGCTCAGTGAATGGAAAATACGATGGACGGAAACGCACTTGCAAATCATCAGTCTCAAAGAACGCTTTGACGAAATTCAGATACACGCCCTTCAAATCAGCGAAGCTAATATCTTCTGCAATCCACAAACCTTCGACTTGATGGAACATCGGCGAATGGGTTGCATCGCTATCGACGCGGTAGGTGCGGCCCGGCGCGATGACTTTGATCGGCGGCTTGTTCATGCGCGCATAACGCACTTGCATAGGGCTTGTATGCGTACGCAACAACAATGGCTTACCTGAGGTGTCATTACCTTCAACGTAGAAAGTATCTTGCATAGAACGTGCTGGATGATTCTCTGGCGAATTCAAAGCCGTGAAGTTGGTCCAATCGTTTTCAATTTCAGGACCATCAGCAACGTCGAAACCAATTGAGCGAAAGATCTCTTCAATGCGCTGCCATGTGCGCATTACCGGATGAATGCCGCCCATGCCACGACCACGACCTGGCAAAGTCACGTCGATGGCTTCGGCGTTCAAACGCGCTTCCATCTGTGCGTTTGCTAAGGCTTCGCGACGCGCCGTCAAAGCATTTTCGATTTGCTCTTTTGCGACGTTGATCACCGCACCTTGTGCTTTGCGCTCTTCAGGTGCAAGCTTACCGAGGCCCTTCATTTGTTCCGTGATTTGACCAGACTTACCGAGATACAGGGCCTTGGCGTTTTCCAAAGCCGCTGCATCCGCTGCCGCTGCGAAATCAGCGATGGCTTGTGCAACAATTTGATCTAAGGGATTCATACGTTTTTCCCACTTCGTGTGGATGGTAAAAATAAGAAATTGAAAGTGCGCCGCCCCATCATCACGACCATGGCCACCAAGGTGACACAGTCTTGCCTCAAATCTACAGCATAGTGATGACAGCACCACGACAAAAAAGACTGACACAAAATAGTTCTGTCTGACTCGCCATGAGCCATTTTGTGTCACCCCTGAGGAAAAAAAACGGGGCACAGGATTAAACCTCTGCCCCGCTCATCTTGCAGATTCGCGAATGGCGAATTTGCCGACTAGGTCTGATTAAGCAGCCAAAGTCGCTTTAACTTGATTAACAATCGCAGCAAACGCTGGCTTGTCAGTCACAGCCATATCGGCCAAAACTTTACGGTCGAGTTCGATGTTCGCTTTTTTCAAACCGTTCATGAACACGCTGTAAGTCATACCGTGTTGGCGAGACGCTGCATTGATACGAGTAATCCACAATGCGCGGAATACGCGTTTCTTGTTGCGGCGATCGCGGTATGCATATTGGCCAGCGCGCATAACTGCTTGCTTAGCAATACGGAATACCTTGCTACGGCGACCACGGTAGCCTTTAGCTAAATTGAGAACTTTCTTATGGCGGGCACGAGCGGTAACCCCACGTTTTACTCTAGGCATAATAACTCCTTAAAATAGTGAGTAGAGGTTAAGCTGTTGGCATCATGCGCATGACTGATGTTACGTCAGACGCGTTGATGTTACGGGTGCCACGCAATTGGCGTTTGTTTTTAGTGGTTTTCTTAGTCAAGATGTGACGCTTGAAAGCGTGACCACTCTTCACTGTGCCACCTGGACGTACACGAAAGCGCTTCTTTGCAGAGCTCTTTGTTTTCATTTTAGGCATAACACTTCTGTCTTTTACGACAGCTCCTTTTTATATGATGGTAGGTGGTAACAATCACGTTACTCTTGGATGCCTACTTCTCACTTAGATCGGGCTTGAAATCGAGTTCAATGCCCTTTGTCGCCACTATGATTATTTCAAATCACAATCGCCACAAATTCTTTACGAAGGA
>CAYWNE010000292.1:0-2481 GCA_964459555.1 uncultured Burkholderiaceae bacterium
TTTCGGTACTTCCTTCTTTAACGCTGCTGGTGGCGGTGACCCAGTGATGTATCAACACATTTTCTGGTTCTTTGGTCACCCAGAGGTGTACATCATGATTTTGCCAGCGTTCGGTATCGTTTCACATATCGTTCCAGCGTTTGCACGTAAGAAGCTGTTCGGTTACGAATCGATGGTATATGCGACATCCTCTATCGCGATCTTGTCCTTCATCGTTTGGGCTCACCACATGTTCACAACAGGTATGCCAGTAACGGCACAGTTGTTCTTCATGTATGCAACAATGTTGATTGCTATTCCAACTGGTGTGAAAGTGTTTAACTGGATCGCGACCATGTGGAAAGGTTCGATGACTTTTGAAACACCAATGCTGTTCGCGGTTGGTTTTATCTTCGTATTTACAATGGGTGGTTTCACAGGTTTGATCTTGGCGGTCACACCAATCGACATCCAATTGCAAGATACTTACTACGTTGTGGCTCACTTCCACTATGTGTTGGTGGCGGGTTCCTTGTTTGCGTTGTTCGCAGGTTTCTACTACTGGGGACCAAAATGGACAGGCTTCATGTACAACGAAACACGCGGCAAGATTCACTTCTGGTTGTCTTTGATTTTCTTCAACGTGACTTTCTTCCCAATGCACTTCTTGGGCTTGGCTGGTATGCCACGTCGTTATGCAGATTATGCAGCGCAGTTTGCCGACTTCAATGCCTTGGCTTCAATCGGTGCTTTTGGCTTCGGTTTGATGCAAGTGTATTTCATTCTGTTCGTGGTGATTCCATCGATTCGCGGTGGCAAGCCAGCGGAAGCGAAACCATGGGAAGGCGCAGAAGGTTTGGAATGGACAGTTCCAAGCCCAGCACCATTCCATACGTTTGAAGTACCACCAGAAGTTAAGTAAGTCGCTGTAATAAATAACAATAAGACCGATTGTGGCTGTGGCTGCAATCGGTTATAAAAGTAGGCAACATGAGTAACGACAAAAAACCTAATAATTTGCGTACGGCCTTGATTCTCGCCTCAGTCGCATTAGTCTTTTTTGTTGGCGTCATCATTAAACAGGCTTTCTTGCTAGGTAAGTAAAGCATGCAAAATGAAGATGCGTCTGTTGATAAGAAGGAAGAGCGCGCCTTAAATGGCCTGATGTTGCGCAAGCTGTTAGTAATTGCAGTCGCGATGTTTGGTTTTGGCTACGCGCTGATCCCGATTTATAAGCAGATTTGTGAGCTGACAGGTATCAATATCCTGACGCCCAAAGATATCGATTTGAAGGAAGTGAAGAATTCTCAAATTGATACTTCGCGCGAAGTGACGATCGAGTTCGATGCAAATACGCAAGGCCCTTGGCGTTTTCGGCCGACGGTTTCGAGCTTGAAAGTGCATCCAGGTGAGATGGCACAAGTAGTGTATGAAGTCGTCAATAAGCAATCCTACAAAATGGATGCTCAAGCGATTCCAAGCTATGCGCCGCAGCAAGCAACGGCCTACTTTAAAAAATTAGATTGTTTCTGTTTTAAGCAGCAGACTTTGGAAGCGAATGAAGCGAGGCAAATGCCGGTCACTTTTTTTATTGATCCAGCTTTGCCGAAAGATGTAAAGACCATCACTTTGTCTTACACCTTTTTCGAAGTCGGCGTGAAAACAACAGACGCAAAAGCAGGTTTATAAGGCAGAGTATGAGCGACTTAAAAGAAGCGAGCCAACGTAAGGGCTCTTTATTGGCAACAATGAAGGCTGTGTTTTGGTCGTTTTTTGGAGTACGTAAAAAGAGCGATTACGAAAAAGATGTGGCTCAGCTCAATCCTTTACACGTAGTGATAGCAGGAATAATTGGCGCGGCAATCTTTATTACGGTGTTGGTTTTCATCGTTAAAGCGGTGGTCGCAAAGTGAATCTTCGAAGCCAGTTCAGATTCACGCCTTCATAAATTTATTAGATTAAACGCAGTTCAAAATTGTATCGGGAGATGGAAATGAGTTCTCACAATGCTACGGCACCACATTATTTCGTGCCTGGTCCTTCACAATGGCCAGTGCTCGGTGGCGCAACTTTATTGACCACCATGGTCGGTGCATCAGCGTGGGTTAATGGCCTGCCATGGGGCGCTTATGTTAATTTCATCGGGATCTTCTTGACCCTGGTCGTGCTGTACAAGTGGTTTGGTGATGCGATCGCTGAATCTGAATCCGGCAAGTACAGTGCACGTATCGACGTGTCTTTCCGCTGGAGTATGAGCTGGTTCATCTTCTCAGAAGTCATGTTCTTCGGCGCCTTCTTTGGTGCTTTGTTCTATGCCCGTAGCATCACAATGCCATGGTTGGCAGATTTGGATCACAAAGTATTGTGGCCTGACTTTGCTGGTCAATGGGGTTCTGTAGGTCCAGCAGGCGTAGTAGAAGCATTTAAAACCATGGGACCTTTCCCTATCCCGACTATCAACACAGCTTTGTTGTTGACGTCTGGCGTGACTTTGACGATCGC
>CAYWNE010000293.1:0-2481 GCA_964459555.1 uncultured Burkholderiaceae bacterium
TGCGCCAGGTTGCTACCACACCAGTCAGCCAGACGAAAGTTCCAGCGAATACCAAGATAGCCAAGAACAATTTGGGTGCTATTTCCATCATCCTCTCGAACCCAGAGTCGCGCGAGAACAGCACAGCAGCTCCAGCGCCGCTGATCATGCCCAAGCCCGTCATGGCAAATAGCCTGAGCATGGTTCGGCCAAGCGACTGATGAATCTTGCGATAGTTAAACCACACTCCGATCAACGATAACACCAGCAACCACCCGACCAACACAGAGGTAAGAACAAGACTTAACACGCTGAGTTGACTCTTCAGCAGACTGAGGCTTAGCCCGATCAAAGCGAAAACAAGGCTCAATTGAAACACACTTTTCCAAAGTCTCGTGCCACGATATTTCAAGCTAAATTCGCGTAATTGCAAACGCTCAATTTCTGAGAGTTCAGCGAGCTTGTTCGCAAATCGACGGCGGTAACCCAATGGAGCACGCTCGGCCATTTCCGGTCGAGCAAGCACATCCAGCAATTCCTGGTCCCATTCCATATACAAGTCGCGCATAGCGCTCCATCTCTTCAAAATCTTCATCGCGGACTTTCAGTTTGTCTTCGTTATGAAATATAGAACAGCTCGGAAATTAAGGCGATCAAATTGGGATTGAAGCACGACAATCATGGAATGAAATACGATCGACACTGAGGCTACGTTGAAAGCCACGGCGAAAATCAAAGAGGGAAAGTTAGAACAAGCGATCGCAAGTTAACACCTAGTAAAGTGCTCAAGACAGCTGCAGATCACCGACGTTAACACCTACCAATGCAATCGCTTTTGTGATGTCGGTTGGTGTTACAGCAGCTGCGATCTCAACACCATGTCGAATCGCATCATCAGGAACCACGTAACCTAAACCCCAATCGATCGAAAAGGTCTTCGCCACCGCGATCTTGTTATCTAGCAAATTAGCGACCCATCCCCAAGTCGCATTGCCCTTGAATCCATGCGCAGCGTCAAGAATGGTAGACACTAATGAACCGCGGGTCGCCCGACCACTTGTCAATTCACCGTTCCAGTACGCCAAGCCATCGGCATCCGCACCATCGCTTCGTCCCAATACATTTTTGTAGACAACATTAATAAAATCGGTGTTCGTCATGGTCGCTGTAAAACCGGTCAAAGAAGAAAACTGAACACCAGCTCCATAGAAGATATCGGCAACCTGATTAATGCTGCGCCCTGCCTGCATTTCAGTTATCCAGTAGGCCATTCCATCTGCGTCCGGAACTCGATTAAAGAAGGCTACATACAACTCCATCAATCTCTGAACGCTGGCTGATGGTGCAGCCGACGCCGCAATCTGAACACCAAGATTAACTGTCATGTCAGTGAACTGCAATTTTTCAACGTGAGACAAAGTATCGGTCCCATCGAGACCAGATTTCGAATACACCTGATACATGCCGCCGCCAGTTGAAGTAATTTTGTAGTCAGCCAATTTGCCAAGGTACACCGCAGTGTCGATCCCCGCACCGCCTTCGATGACATCGTTACCGCCCGCACCCGTGATGATGTCATTGCCCGCCAATACATTGATCAAATCATTTGCTGGCGTGCCTGTGATGGTGTCGTTGTTCGCGGTACCGTTGATGGTTTGTGCATCGACATTAATTTGTACATACACGATGTATTGATTGCTGTTGCCTTTACCGTCCGACAAACTGTAGGTAAAGCTATCATTAACGCCGCCACCGGGCGTCGCGAAGTACGTGAACTCACCATTCGCCTTAACTGTCGCCACGCCTGAACCCGCTGCTTTCAATAATTGATAAACCGCGGTTCCACTACTCAAATCAGACGAGTCCGGTAATGTCCCACTGTAAGTGTTACCTTGATCAACGATCACTTGCGCATCTGCACCCAAGGCTTTAGCTGACAGAGTCACCGTACCATCGCTGAATTGCAATTTTTCGATATTCAACAAAGTGTCGAAGCCACTACTGCCGTCACGCGCCGCAACAAAAGTTTTACCAAAAGCGGTCGAAATTAGATAGTTACTTCGTGGAGCAAGGAATATCGCCGTATCAACCCCAGCTCCACCGTCTAGCCAATCGTTGCCATAGTTACCTGTAATGGTGTTATCAGCCTCATTACCCAATAGATAGTCATCAAAATTGGAACCAATCAGGCTCTCGATAATCGTGCCAACGGCGATCGACAAATTATTCACTGCCGGTATGCCGCTTGTTGTCACACCATAGCTGCTGAGATGCCCGGGTTGCAAATCAATACTTACGCCAACTTTGGACGCGCTCGCGTCGAGCGTATCGACCCCGCCATCGTCGATGACACTGGTTTGTGAAGATGCCTGTGAATCACTCAAGACAATCTTGGTATTACCCACATTGACTGTCTTATTCCCATACAGGTATCGTAAAGCGGCAATATCCATATTGCCCCAAGTCGATGGGAACAAGCCGTCGCTAGAATAGTTTTGCGAC
>CAYWNE010000294.1:0-2453 GCA_964459555.1 uncultured Burkholderiaceae bacterium
ATCTTGGCTTTGCCATCGATACCCGGCAAACGACCGATTTCTGGAACTAAGGCTTCGCATTCAACCAAGATATCTTTCTTCGCCAAACGATTGAAGCGACGGACGATTTCATTGGTTTGTTCAATCATCGGAATTTGATCGTCGCCGACCGGAACCAAGGTCGCTTTGAAGGCCGTGATGTCGGCTGCTTGGCTGACGGGATAAGTGAAGAAGCCCGCTGGAATATCGCGCTCAAAATTACGCAAGATGATTTCTTGTTTAATCGTTGGATTGCGTTCCAAACGGGAGATCGTCACCAAGTTCATGTAATAGAAGGTGAGTTCAGTGAGTTCTGGAATTTGCGACTGAATGAAGATGGTGGTCTTGCTTGGGTCAATACCGACAGCCAAATAGTCGAGCGCGACTTCGATGACATTGTTGTGGACTTTGGTAGGATCATCCATGTTATCGGTCAAAGCTTGGGCGTCGGCGATCATGATGTACTGCTTGTAGAGATCTTGATACATCACGCGATTGCGCAAACTACCCACGAAGTGGCCCAAATGCAAAGGGCCCGTCGGACGGTCGCCAGTCAAAATCAAATGGTTTTTGTTTTCAGAAGGACTGCGTTTTGCAGATGCTGAAGCACTGTCGATGGAGGCTTCGGAGTTTTCGCTTGCTGCTGGGTTGTTATCAACTGACTGATTCATGAGGTGCTCAAAAAATAATCAAAAATTCGGGAAATAAAAAATGCCGCGCTTCGGTATGAAGGGGCGGCATCTAATCTTGGTTTCTGTGGTCGTGAGGTATGCGCCCGCTCAGCAATGAACTTGCCAGCAGTTGCGCCAATAACCAGAAAAAAGAATAAATGGTGAGAACATGCGGTCATAATGCCGTTTTTACCTGTTTTTTGTCAAGAATTGTCACTCGCCACATGTTAAAATTTCGCCTTTCTTCGATCTATGATCGACTCAGCGAGTGAGGCTGTTTTTGAGTCTCGAATGTGGCGTCGAGCTAGTATTGAACTATTCTCTTTTTTGAAAGTTTCGTGTGAATTCTGTTCCCAGCAAATTAATCATTGCGTCCCGCGAAAGCCGTTTGGCGATGTGGCAAGCCGAGCATGTGCGTGATCGACTCAAAGCGCTGTACCCAACTTGTGATGTACAAATCCTCGGCATGACCACGCGCGGCGATCAAATCCTCGATCGTGCTTTATCAAAAGTCGGCGGCAAAGGTTTGTTCGTGAAAGAACTCGAAGTGGCGATGGAAGAAGGACGCGCTGATTTGGCGGTCCACTCCTTGAAGGACGTACCTATGGAATTGCCCGAAGGCTTTGCTTTGGCAGCGATTCTTGAACGTGAAGATCCACGTGATGCTTTCGTTTCGAATCAATATGCGAGTCTGGCCGAGTTGCCAGCCGGTGCAGTAGTCGGCACCAGTAGTTTGCGTCGCCAAGCTTTGATCTCAGCGCGTTTCCCACATTTGGTGATTAAACCTTTGCGCGGCAATTTGGATACCCGTTTGCGTAAGCTCGATGACGGTGAATACGCTGCGATTATTTTGGCAGCCGCTGGTTTGAAGCGCCTAGGTTTGCCTCTACGCATTAAAGCATTTTTGGAAGCTGAAGAGAGTTTGCCTGCGGCTGGTCAAGGGGCGATGGCGATCGAGATTCGTAGTGATCGCGCAGAATTGATGCAAGTCTTGGCGCCGCTCAATCATCTCGAAACCGCGCAAGCAGTTCATGCGGAGCGTACGGTATCCTTGGCTTTCGGCGGCAGCTGCCAGATTCCTTTGGCGGCCTTCGCGCAGCAAGACCAAGGACAAATGCGTTTGCGCGCGATGGTGGCGACGCCTGATGGCCAACGTTTCGCCCGTGCTGAAGTACAGGGTGAGGCAAGCGCAGGCAAAGAGCTCGGCATGCAAGTCGTGGAAGCCTTACGTGCACAAGATGCTGATGGCATTTTGGCGCAATGCAAAGAGCAAGTGGTTTGAGTTTTTATCGTCGATGACGTCTCTAAGTGAACGCTGAACGCATGAGTGCAACGATGTCGACGATCAACGCGAAACCAGTGGTCATCACCCGACCAGAAAAACAGGCGCAAGCATTGCGGGCACGCTTGGAAGCGTTCGGCATATCGAGCCTTGTGCTACCGATGTTTGAAATTGGCCCCTTGCCGCAGGCGAGTGACTACGACGTTTTAGACGCAGCCTTAAGGCGTATTGATGAACTCGCCTTAGTTGTTTTTGTCAGCCCGAATGCCATCGATGCGTGGTTCGCTCGCCTTGATCTTCTTGGCATACCAAGACCGGCGAATTTGCCTTTAGCAGGCATGGGAGCAGCGAGTCGAATTGCATTGTTGGAGCATGGTGTCGACCCTGAGAACACTCCTTTGATTTTTCCGCGCAGTCCCGACAGTACTGATTCCGAAACCTTGTTGGACGAGCTTGATCTTGAGCGATTGACCGGACGCCAA
>CAYWNE010000295.1:0-2358 GCA_964459555.1 uncultured Burkholderiaceae bacterium
ATCTTCAAACCACGTTCGATACAAGAATTCATCACCGACCAAATCTTGTCGAGACCTGCATCGAGTTCGGCTTCGCTGCAATGGCAAAGCTCGTTGGCACGTAGCATTTGCGCGAGGCTCAAGCCTGTGCGTTTGCCATGCGCCAAGAGTTCCGCCATGGTGGCGAAGGGGTAGGGCAAGGAAACGGCCGGTGTGCTGACTACATTGGAGTTTTGCGCGAGTTCTGTTTCGCTGTAGATGAAGCCGCCGCCGGTCGAATAGAAAGTGTCGCTATAAGTGCTGCCGTCTTTGCGCGTCAGGGTAAAACGCAAGCCATTCGGGTGGCCCGGTAAGACTTCTTGTTTGTGCCACAGCACATCGTTCAGCGTATCGAAAGGAACTTCAACGCGGCCCAAAAGCGCCATCACGCCGCTGCGATTGAGTTCTTCGAGTTTGGGTTCGACGGTATCGGGAATCACGTCTTGCGGTGTTTCGCCCATCAAACCTAAGAGGACCGCTTTATCGGTGGCGTGACCTAGGCCGGTGAGTGCGAGCGAACCATACAGCGCCACTTGCACTTGTTGCGCTTGTTCGAGGTCAGGGCATTCTAAGAGAAATCGGCGGGCCGCAATCATGGGGCCGACGGTATGAGAGCTTGAAGGGCCGACTCCGATTTTAAACAAATCAAAAACGCGCATGTCCATCTTGTGTTCCTTTTTTCTTGATGCCCGCGATGCGCCGATCACTTTACAGTTGGATCGATGGGGTGCTCGCGGGATGGTATTTTTTATTTTGCCGATCTCAAGAACCCGGCCAGACATGCGCTTGTCTTTGCTGACTAAATTTTTGCGAATTTAGCTCACGCGAACATTCTTCAACATGTCTGTAACCAAGCTAGCGAGATCGATTTCTGCTTTCCAGCCCCAGTCCGCACGTGCCGCATCATCATTCAAACTTTGCGGCCAACTTGCAGCGATTGCCTGACGGCTGTCCGGCGCGTAGTGTACCTGAAAGTTTGGCACACTTTTAGTAATTTCAGCTGTGAGTTCTTGTGGGTTAAAGCTCATGCCGCTAACGTTATATGAAGAGCGAATCTTGATGTTTTCGGCTGGCGCTTCCATCAAGCTAATCGTCGCACGAATCGCATCCGGCATGTAGATCATTGGCAAACTTTGTTGCGCTTCGAGGAAGCAAGAATAGGTTTCGCCTTTCAACGCGGAGTGGAAAATCGCGATGGCATAGTCAGTCGTGCCGCCGCCTGGAGGCGATTTGTAGCTGATGATGCCTGGGTAGCGAATGCTGCGCACGTCGACATTGTATTTCTGGAAGTAGTATTCGCAGAGGCGTTCACCAGCCAATTTGCTGATGCCGTAAATCGTATTCGGGTCCATCACCGTGTATTGTGGCGTGTCGACCGCTTGCGTGTTCGGACCAAAAGCCGCAATCGAAGATGGCCAGAAAACTTTTAATGGTTTGCCGGCTTCGCCACGTACGCGTGCCAATTCGAGAATATTGAGCAAGCCGTCCATGTTCAAAGTCCAAGCTTTCAGGGGCGCTTTTTCACCGGTGGCCGACAACAGAGCCGCTAGTTGATAGACCTGTGTGATCTCGTATTTGTCGTGAATCTCAGCCAGACGTTCTGCGTTTAATACGTCGACCACTTCATAAACTTTGGCACCATACAAGCTTGTTGGGCTGATGTCTGCCGCAATTACATTGTCTGCGCCATGTTTGGCCGCTAAAGCGTCGACCAATTCACTGCCGATTTGACCATTCGCGCCTATCACTAAAATACGTTCCATATCCATCCCTGATTTTCTAAAATTCGTTTATTTACTTTGTTGGGGTTGTTTACTTGATGATGCCCAACTCACGACCAGCTTGAGCGAATGCAGCCAGTGCGGTTTGTAATTGTTCTTTCGTATGAGCTGCAGACAACTGCACACGTACACGAGCTTGGCCCATAGGCACCACAGGGTAGAAGAAGCCAGTGACCAAGACGCCGAGCTCCACCATGCGCGCTGCAAACTTTTGCGCGACGGGGGCATCGAACAACATCACCGGCACGACTGGATGTGTCCCCGGTTTGATCGTGAAGCCGAGCGCTTCGATTTCGCGACGGAAGAAAGCCGTGTTGTCGTGCAAACGATCACGCAATTCAGTCGATTTGGACAAACGATCGAGCACTGCCAAAGACGCGCCAGCGATCGATGGTGCCAAGGTATTGGAGAACAAATAAGGACGTGATTTTTGGCGCAAGGTATCGATCACTTCTTTACGAGCGGCAGTAAAACCACCCATCGCACCACCGAGTGCTTTACCGAGTGTGCCGGTGATGATGTCGATACGGCCCATGACATTGTGATGTTCATTTGTACC
>CAYWNE010000296.1:0-2325 GCA_964459555.1 uncultured Burkholderiaceae bacterium
TAGAAGATGTGGCCGAACATCCGTACCGCGTCGAACGCATGCTCTTGCAACTAAAGATGGCGGGCGTACTGGATCGACAGAGAGCGATTGTCTTAGGGGACTTTTCCGCCTATCAATTAGCCGCACACGATAACGGTTATGACTTCGCAGCGATGGTGTCATTCGTGCGCTCGCAGTTTGGTTTGCCTATCCTTACCGGTCTGCCATTTGGACATTGCGCTGATAAGCTTAGTTTGTTCCAAGGCTCATCATGTGTCATTGAGAGCAGTGGCAAGGATGTGCATCTAAAGGCGCAGATATAAAAATCAAAAAATCAATAAATCAAAAGAACAAAACAGGAGACAAAATGAAAGAAGCGGTTATCGTCGGTGTGGCCCGCACAGCACTCGCAAAATCATGGAAGGGCGCATTCAATAATACGCATAGCGCCACCATGGGTGGACATGCCTTGATGGGGGCGCTGCACAGAGCAGGACTTGAAGCGCAAGAGTTGGAAGACGTGATCGTCGGTTGCGCTTTCCCTGAAGGTGCAAATGGTCGCAATATTGCGCGCCAAATTGCGCTACGAGCTGGTGCTCCCGTGACGGTGCCCGGCATTACGATTAATCGATATTGTTCTTCAGGGCTGCAAGCAATCGCTCTCGGTGCGCAGCGTATTATCAGCGGTGAACTCGATGTGGTGGCAGCGGGTGGTGTGGAGTCGATTTCATGTGTGCAGAATGAAATGAATAAGCACATGCTCAATGATCCGTGGTTGCTGGAGCATAAACCGCAAGTGTATATGCCGATGTTGGAGACCGCAGAAGTGGTGGCAAAGCGCTATGGCATTTCACGTCAACGACAAGATGAATATGGCGTGCGTAGTCAAAGTCTGGCGGCGGCAGCGCAGGCTGCTGGCGTGTTTGATGCGGAAATCATTCCTGTCACGACGATGATGAAGGTACAAGATAGGGAGTCTGGCGAAATCACCGAGCGAGAAGTAACGATCTCCGCCGACGAGGGAATTCGCCCGGGAACGACCTACGAAGCCGTCGCCAAGATTCGATCTGCGCTTGATGGTGGTGTGATTAGCGCAGGTAATGCGAGTCAGTTTTCAGATGGCGCCGCCATGAGCATTGTGATGGATGCGCAGACGGCTGAACGTCGTGGTCTTCCTGTACTCGGCTACTTCCGTGGCTTTGCGGTTGCCGGATGTGAACCTGATGAAATGGGGATTGGGCCCGTTTTCGCTGTGCCTAAATTACTGGAAAAGGCAGGGCTGAAGCTTGAGGATATTGGTTTATGGGAGCTCAACGAAGCCTTCGCCGTGCAAGTTTTGTATTGCGCTGATCGCCTTGGCATTCCGCTTGAACGCTTGAATGTGAATGGCGGTGCGATCGCTGTTGGTCATCCTTATGGCGTTTCAGGCGCGCGCTTAACCGCACATGCTCTGCTCGAAGGAAAACGCCGCGGTGTCAAATACGTGGTGGTGACTATGTGTATCGGTGGTGGACAAGGTGCAGCTGGCTTGTTTGAAGTCGCGTAACTTGATGAACAAAGATGGGCGACAACGAAGACAGTAAGAGTTGAAGTACGACAGAAATATGAATGAACAAAAACAGATTATTTCCAGCATCCCCAATCCTTTCTTGGAGCAACTCGGCATCGTCAGCGAAGAGTTGACTGATGGCCGTGCCCATATCAGCCTTACATTGCGCGAAGAACACATGAATAGCTGGCAGATCACTCATGGCGGCGTATTGATGACCATGCTCGACGTGGTGATGGCGATGGCGGGGCGCTCTCTGCATGATGATCTGAAAGGTGTGGTCACGGTTGAGATGAAAACTAGTTTTTTGCAACCAGGTGGTGTCACTGGTGGTCGATTAGAAGCGCGCGCACAAGCCTTTCATCAATCTACCACCATGTGTTTTTGTGATGGTGAGATCTGGTGTGGCGACAAGTTGGTGGCGAAGGCCATGGGCACCTATAAGTATCTACGTAGCCTTAAGGCCAAGGCGGGCTTGCAGAAATTGGGCGGCTCAGACTAGGGTCTGTTCACTTTTCTAAACATTTTTTCTCGACTATTGTTTTTGTACTTTAATGATTTCCATGAGCGTATTTGATATTCCTCAGCAGTATCGTCGTATCGTGTTGGCCTCACGGCCGACTCAGCACGCAAGCGTCGAAAACTTTCGTCTCGAAACCCTTGCGGTTCCTGAGTTGAGCGATGGTCAGGTTTTAATTAAGAACCATTTTCTTTCTTTAGATCCTTATATGCGGGTTAGGATGAACGCTGAGCGTGGGTATGCCGATCCGCAAGCACTGGATCACACCATGATAGGT
>CAYWNE010000297.1:0-2300 GCA_964459555.1 uncultured Burkholderiaceae bacterium
AAATATTTAGCGGAACAACAGGATTCAATTCACTATTGGTATCACCAAACGGAATACCATCGTAAGTCATATTGTATTCGCCATCTTGAAAACCACGCAGCGTGACTTTCGTCTCGGCCAAGCCAGGACCATTCGCGGAAACGCCTGAGCCAACGCTAGGAGCGATGCGGGCGACAGCATTGAAGTCGGCCAAAGGCGTGACTGCTTGCTCGATATAAGTCGCGGTGATGATAGATTGTGGTTGGGTTGCCTTCAACGAAGCCTGCACTGGCGCACGGGTTGCAACCACATTCCCCGTAATCACCACCTTGCTGGTAATCGCTTTCGCATCAAGCGCTGAGTCGGAATCATTGCTGGTGCCCTCTGCGTTTGTGGTTTTCGCGATCGGCGTCACAGCTGTTGTAATGGTAGCTGCACCATCGCCATTCGCGGCTAACTGTTGTGCCCCCACATTGAGTGAAGCACACATCAAGCCGAGTGCACACAACACGTTGGCTGTGATCGGTTTGGCTGGGAAAAGATCAAGCAAAGAATTCATCAAAGTGCACCGTTTCAGATTAAACCAAAACTCAGCACTTTAAGCAGCGTAGATGACGACACGATGAAAGCTTGATGACAACTTGATGAAATCTGAGGGGACTAAGGCTCGCCCGCGACAGCCTATATCTTCTATTGGCAGCTAGCCTTGGTCAACTGCGATCGACAGTCACTGATTAAGCGTCCCTCTATGTCGTAAGCACGAACGCGCCAGTGTGTTGCCTCGCGCTCCAGCACCAAAAATCCATTGCGATTACTGGTCGCGAATTGATCGACCTGAGCAGCTGCAAAAGGACTCACTTCCGCAGGCACTGAAGTCGGCAGACTCTTATCACTGGCCGTGCCACCATTACCCGAAACAAATTGCATAGGATGATCAGTGTGAAAGCTCACGGCTTGAAACAAATGCACATGACCAGCCAGACTCATCTTGATGCGATCAGGGAAAAGACGCTGCAGCCATAGCTCCTCCATCACCCCTTGCAAAACTGTATTCCCTGATTTGAAATCGGTGCTGCCATCATCTTTATGACCAACAGAGAAGCCTAAAATCGGATGGTGATTAATCATGATATTGAAATCAGCCGCCGACGCTAGCTGTTCCACTTGCTTCAAATAGTGAGAAAACAGTAAGCGCGCTGGGTCCTCTTTGGCCATTTTTTTGTTCGGCACTTTCGCACTATCAAATACGATCAACTGTGCACTTTGATCGGCACTCTTACCAAGAGGAATTGCATACGGCGCACTATAGTCACCGATGCCATCATATTTTTCTTCGTTACAATCACGCCCCTTGAGATAGGGTCGCGGATCTAAGAAACGCCAATAGCCTTGACCGGCCCTCGCGCATGATTCGTGGTTACCACGCGTCATCACCCAAGGTGCTGCTTCCAGTAGAGGACGTGCAGGCTCAAAAAAATCTGCTTGCCATACATCGAACCCATAACCCCAAGGGCTGTTGCGGCAACCCTCCACACTTTCGGGACAAGGGTTTTCTCGATAGTGGTAATCGCCAACATGAATCACTAAGTCTGGCTTAAAGCTAGCCGCCTTCTTTGCCACCGCAGCAAAACTCCACGCATCAACCTCGTTACAGGCTTGAAACGCATCGTCCGCTTTTTTCATACGACACCCCGTATCGCCGAGTACCACAATGCGACGCGGCTGGGCTTTGGGTAATGCGATAGCCTTGCCATTGACTGCGGCCGATTTCACGCCAGACCGCAAGATCGCCTCACAGGTTAATACAGGAAAAGCGCTTGGTTTTGATTCGCTCGGCTCGCTTGCTGTCTTGCGCTGAGCGATCGTTTCCGCCGGTGCACGGACTCGCATCCGTTCAAGCTTGCCATCCTGTTTCAATATCGGACAAGCCGAAGCGGCCGTCACGGTGCGCACAACGGCTTGCCCGCCCTCACCCAGAACGATCCAAGTATTTGCGGCTTGATCCGCGTAAGCATTAGGCAGAGCCACGCCGACAAACAAACAAAGGCATAAGCACAATGACCAACACAAACGGACAAACACAATAAATGGGAGGCGATTCATGATCTGACGTGTATGTAATTTCTAAGTAACTGGTATCGAGAGGCGACGGGTAAATCGGCAAAGTCTAGCAAACAAATATGTCAGCACCATGAAGCCTGCCGACTACTAAAGTACTGAGGCACTAACACTGAAGACCTCAGAAATCATGCCTTGATGCACAAGTTTTGACGTTTTTCTGAAAGAAGGCAAGCATTGAACGCTCACCTCCAAGAGAATCT
>CAYWNE010000298.1:0-2229 GCA_964459555.1 uncultured Burkholderiaceae bacterium
CAACACGACCAATCAATTCGTCGAATGTACGGATGCCGAGTTGTGCCATGATTTGACGCGCTTCTTCAGCGACGAAGAAGAAATAGTTCACCACGTGTTCAGGCTTACCAGAGAACTTCTTGCGCAATTCTGGGTCTTGCGTCGCCACGCCAACTGGGCAAGTATTCAAATGGCACTTGCGCATCATGATGCAGCCTTCAACCACCAAAGGTGCGGTTGCAAAACCGACTTCATCGGCACCCAACATGGCGGCGATGACGACGTCGCGACCAGTCTTCATTTGACCATCGGCTTGCACACGAACACGGCCACGTAAACCGTTCAAGACCAAGGTTTGCTGTGCTTCAGACAAACCGAGTTCCCACGGTGTACCTGCATGCTTAATCGAAGACAAAGGCGATGCACCAGTACCACCGTCATGGCCTGCGATCACGATATGATCCGACTTCGCTTTAGCCACACCTGCGGCAATCGTACCAACACCGACTTCCGACACCAATTTCACCGAAATCGAGGCACTTGGATTGACGTTTTTCAAATCGTGAATCAGCTGTGCCAAATCTTCGATCGAATAAATATCGTGGTGTGGTGGCGGGGAAATCAAACCCACGCCCGGCACTGAGAAACGCAACTTGGCGATGTACTCAGAAACCTTATGACCAGGCAATTGACCGCCCTCACCCGGCTTCGCACCTTGTGCCATTTTGATCTGGATTTGATCAGCCGACGTCAAGTATTCTGCAGTCACACCGAAGCGACCTGAAGCGACTTGTTTGATGCGTGAACGCAGTGAGTCGCCGTCTTGCAAAGGAATATCGACTTCAACTTGTTCTTTACCAATTACCGATGCCAGAGTTGCGCCTTGCTTAATCGGGATGCCTTTCAATTCTTGGGTGTAGCGCGCTGGATCTTCGCCACCTTCACCAGTATTCGATTTACCGCCAATCCGGTTCATCGCAATCGCCAAGGTCGCATGGGCTTCAGTACTGATCGAGCCCAAAGACATCGCACCGGTGGCGAAACGTTTGACGATTTCTTTGGCAGGCTCGACCTGATCCAAAGGAATGGCTTTGTTAGGATCAATTTTGAATTCGAACAAACCACGCAAAGTCATGTGGCGCTTGGATTGATCATTGATCAACTGCGCGTATTCTTTATACGTGTTGAAATTATTCGAGCGTGTGGAGTGCTGCAACTTCGCGATGGAATCCGGTGTCCACATATGGTCTTCACCACGCACACGGAAAGCGTATTCACCACCCGCATCCAAAGCATTGGCCAAGACTGGATCTTTACCAAAGGCCAGCTTATGCAAACGCAACGCTTCTTCAGCCACTTCAAATACGCCGATACCTTCCACATTAGAAGCAGTGCCACGGAAATATTTGTCGACCAAAGATTTGTTCAAACCAACGGCTTCGAAAATCTGCGCGCCGCAGTAAGACATATAAGTCGAGATTCCCATTTTCGACATGACTTTATGCAAGCCTTTGCCGATCGCTTTGGTGTAGTTGTAAATCGCCTTCTCGGCATCGACATCTTTCAAGTGCAGTGTTGGGTCATTGACCATGGCTGCCAGCGTTTCCATCGCCAAATAGGGATGAACCGCTTCTGCGCCGTAGCCCGCGAGCAAGGCAAAATGGTGAGTCTCACGTGCGGAGCCGGTTTCCACGACCAAGCCCGTTGTGGTACGCAAACCCTTACTGACCAAATGTTGATGCACAGTTGAGGTTGCCAACAAGGCAGGGATCGCCACATGATCGGCGTCCATCTTACGATCAGTGATGATCATGATGTTGTGGCCAGACTTGACTGCGTCGACCACTTCAGCGCAGATCGATGCCAAGCGCGCTTCGATACCATCTTTGCCCCAAGCGACGGGATAGCAGATATCGAGTTCGTAAGATTTAAATTTACCACCCGTATTCGCACTGATGTTACGCAACTTAGCGATGTCATCAAAATTCAAAATCGGTTGCGATACTTCCAAACGCATCGGTGGATTGATGTTATTGGTGTCGAGCAGATTCGGTTTCGGGCCGATGAACGACACCAAGGACATCACCATTGCTTCGCGAATTGGGTCGATCGGTGGATTGGTGACTTGCGCGAACAATTGCTTGAAGTAGTTGTACAAAGGTTTGAGCTTGTTCGACATGACAGCCAAAGACGCATCATTACCCATAGAACCAATCGCTTCTTCACCGCTACCAGCTATCGGCTCCATCA
>CAYWNE010000299.1:0-2083 GCA_964459555.1 uncultured Burkholderiaceae bacterium
CAGAGTTTGATGGTACTTCATCCGACCGCTGAGGACCAAAGTCACCGTTATATCAATCGCATGCAGCAAGCGATCAAGGTTTTGTACGGGCATGCGACGCCGAGTGAAGCTTTTCAATCAACGGTTTTGCAGATTGGCGAATTGGATTTGAATCTCTTCCTCAAACATGTGGCCGAAAACGCGCCGCATGCCAGTATTCCAGCGGTTGATTATCAGCCGACGGCGCAACTGATTGTGGTGAAAGCCGACGAATACTCCTTGGAAGATGTCGTCACGCATATCTTGAAGAACGCAGATCGCTACCGACCGCAAGGCTCGGCAATTCGTATCTACGTCGAACTGGCGGAGACGACGGTTGCTGTGCATATTCATAATCAAGGTCCGGCCATTCCACCAGATATGCTTGATAAAATTTTTGAATATGGTGTGTCGGATCAATTGGATTCAGGCGCGGAAGGGCATCGCGGCCAAGGATTGTTTGTTGCGCAAACCTATATGGCGAAAATGGGCGGCACTATCGTTGCACGCAACTGCGATGATGGTGTTGAGTTTGTACTGACTTTGCCGCGGCCGCTGTGAATTGGAGTCTCGCCACTGTAGAAACACTGCCTGTGGTTTTCTAAGTCAAGTTTGAATTGAGTTGCTCTCGGATTGCTGCCGGTAATTCACTGGCGCACATGCCTATCGGCCCTATCCCTTGCTGCACGAGCTTGTCGGCAGCAGCGCCGTGGACGAAGCAGGCCAGACGTGCCGCGTCAAATGCCTGAAGCCCTTGCGCGCATAAGGCCGCACACACACCGCTGAGCACATCGCCCGTGCCGCCACTGGCTAAGCCTGGATTGCCAGTCGTGTTCACGTAAGTGAAGTTTCCATCCGTGATGAGGCTACCAGAACCTTTGAGTAGAACAATCACTTCAAATTTTTTTGCAAGCTGTTGTGCAGCGTGAAGTCGATCTGCTTGCACTTCTATCGTGCTTGTCTGAAGTAGCCGCGCCGCTTCAAGTGGATGAGGTGTGATGATGGTTTGTTGTTTGCGTCGCGCGCGTTGCTTTATCTCGTCTTGTAAGGCCAGATCATTTGCAATCAGATTTAATGCATCGGCGTCGATGGTCAGTTGTTGAACTTCGAGCAGCGCCAGCGAGAGAAGATTCTTGCCTTGTGGCGTTTGCCCAAGTCCAGGCCCGATGGCGATACTTGCCCGATTGAGTTGAATGTCTTTGGCTTGCCTACACATGATTTCTGGATGCAAGAGATCCAAGGTAAGTGCGGATTCCGATTCGGCGTCAATAAATCCGATATGAACTTTTCCGGCACCCGCATACAAGGCCGCTCGCGCCGCTAAGATTGCGGCGCCGCGCATCCCTTGAGCGCCGCCGATAATCGCGACATCTCCATAGCTACCCTTGTGGCTGGCATGCTCTCTTTGCTGCAGTTGTTTGAGTAGTTGGATCACTTGATTGTGGGCGATGGCCGCTTCTGGAAAGTCCTTGGCATTGATTCCAAGGTCATTGATAAAAACTTGCCCGGCATAGTCGCGACCGTAGGCGGTATGCAAGCCCAGTTTGTCCGCAATAAAGCTAATCGTGTGGCTCGCGCGTACCGCAACTTTAGAATCTTGCGTGTCGCTAGAGCTAAGTATATGTCCTGTGTCTGCTTGTAGGCCACTTGGGATATCGAGTGCGAATACCGGGATTTCACGTTGCTGTCGACAGTGATTGATCGCCGAAATGATTTCGGCCCAGATGCCGCTGATTGGACGGCTAAGGCCAATACCGAAAATGCCATCCACGATCACATCGCAATCCTTAAACAAAGGCGCGAGCTCATCTTGAATTGAAAGCCAGTTGATTTTGCTCGCTTTGGCACGGGCGAGGCTGGCCACGGCGTCAGCGGAATACGATACTTGCTGTGGATCACGGATAATGGAAATGTCGACTTCTTGATGACTCAACTGACAGAGATGAAACGCCATTTCAAAGGCATCGCCACCATTGTCACCTGGTCCCGCAAATATCGCGATACGGAAAGGTGTGGAGTCAGAAGGTAAGAAGCTGTCTACAAACCTTTGCGCAGCCGCCAATCC
>CAYWNE010000300.1:0-2008 GCA_964459555.1 uncultured Burkholderiaceae bacterium
TAAGGGTCGTCACCACTGAGGGTGAACCTGGCGAGACTTGTGTCCATTTAATCGATGACAAGCACGACACAAAAAACGCCTTGGTAAAACGTTGCACCTACAGTGTTGTGTGGAGCAATTCTGTTCGCATCAATGCCCAAAGCAATGCCGTCACCATGGCCGTACAACCGATGGAAAGCTGGCGTGAGCTGTGGCTGTTCCGTCAAACCAATAGCGGTTGGAGCATTGACGTGATCCCTCCTGCTAATGTCGACCCGCAACTGGGATACATTGAGTTCGCTGGATGGATTCCGGCTTCGAATAAATTCTTGGTGGCACGCGAAGCAAAAGTCGATGGACAGTTTAAACGCCGTTTCGAGGTCATCAATATGGACAGCTTGCAAGCAGAAAATGGTGCAGACCAACCTTCATCCTTGAGCGTTTTCTACAAGTGGCAAGACCCTATTTGGAAATCACAAACGCTGAGTCTGCGTTGAGACAAGAAGCTTAAATTGAATGGCTATAACTAACCAAAGCGACAGCTCACATATGCTTAAAATAATGTAAGAAGCTACGACTAACGGGAAGTGTATCCTTCCCGTCTTTCAAATAAACCGTCGCGGTATCGTTATCTGCGCGAATCACATGGCTAATCCTATGTAAATTAACCACGACGGCACGATGAATTTGTATGAAATCATTAGCATCAAGTTGAGACAATAACTCACGCAAGGTCGAACGAATCAATGCCTCGCTGAGTTTATTATTCTCATCGCGCCAGACAATCGCAGTGTACTTTTCGTCAGAACGAAAATATTCAATGCGCGAGACTTCGATAAGTTTTAAAGATTGCCCGACCAAAGCTTTGATCCACTTTAATTTTTCTGGTGCCGACACCTCTTTCTTGGGGGCCTCTATGCGTCCTCCTAAGTATTCCTCTACGTGCTTTTGCACGTGCTCCTGAATGTGCATTCCTAAGCGTTGTTGCAAGCGGTCAAGCGCAACCTCAAAATCAATTGCAGGTTGACTGCTACCCTGCTTTTTCGAATCATTTTGTTGAGATAAGCGCTGCTGTATCCTCTCTAAAGTATCGCGAAAACGCTCCCGCTCAAGTGGCTTCACAACGTAATCAAGAGCGCCCTGCTCAAAGGCTTGGACAGCATAATCGGTATACGCCGTTACAAACACAAAATAAGGATTCCGTCCGATCGCCCGCGCCGCCTCAATCCCGTTTAAGCCCGGCATATGCACATCAAGAAAACAAATATCCGGTTTATTCTGGAAATAAGCTTCAATTGCTTCGCGTCCATTTCGCACTTGCGCTACCACCACTAACTCCGGCCATAATTCATTCAGCAATCGAACTAAAGAATCGCGTAACAAAGGCTCATCATCAGCAATCAGCGCTCGCGCTTGTACATGGTTCTCGCTCTTCATAATAAATCTCTCTGCAGAGCTGGAAAGTCGAGTTCAACGCAAAAACCGTGCGGCTTCTCCTCACGCATTTGCAAACGTGCATCACCCGAAAAAAAGCTTAACAATCTCTCTTCCAAACTGACCAAACCTGTTCCTAAATGAGTTGAAGATTGGCGCAAGCTTACCCCTGTGTCGCTCACGCTGGCATAACAACGACCATCCTGATAGATAAGCTTCACGCAAATAGCCCCTCCCTCTTCACTCGGATCGATACCATGTTTCACCGCATTCTCAACCAAACTCATTAAAGTCAGAGTGGGGCAAACACACTGTTCTAATAGAGGATCACTCACAACCTCGAAACGCAGGCGATCGGGCATCCGCATTTGCATCAAGTATAGATAGTTACATAGCAGTTCAAGCTCTTGTGAAATAGTGGAATACTGTTCGTTAATTCTGGGAACTGCAGCGAGCAGATACGCGATTAAATGATTTAACACAACTGAGGCCTGCGGCGATCGAGATTCCACAAGCTCACGCACGTTGGCCAAAGTATTAAACAAAAAATGAGGTTCAACTTGGGCACGAAGTAGTCGCGCACGAGCATCAATTG
>CAYWNE010000301.1:0-1995 GCA_964459555.1 uncultured Burkholderiaceae bacterium
TCTGTGCTGCGGAACCCCGCGCACCGGAGTCGGCCATCATGTAAATCGCGTTGAAAGACTCTTGTGTACCTTGAGAGCCATCGCGTTTCGTGACTGGTTCAACTTTCAGCTGTTCCATCATGGCCTTACCGACTTCATCACCGGTCTTGCCCCAGATATCAACCACTTTGTTATAACGTTCGCCCGCAGTCACCAAACCGGAAGCATATTGCTGTTCGATTTGTTTAACTTCGTGTTCTGCAGTTGCCAACAAAGTGACTTTTTGTGGAGGTACCAACATATCGTCGATACAAATCGAAATACCAGCGCGAGTCGCCAAACGGAAACCAGACTGCATCAATTGATCCGCAAACACAACCGTCGCGCGCAAGCCGCACTTACGGAAGGATGTATCGATCAATTTGGAAATTTCTTTTTTCTTCAACGGACGATTCAAGACTGAGAATGGCAAGCCTTTTGGCAAGATTTCAGACAAGATCGCACGGCCTACTGTGGTTTCGTAACGTTTTACGGTTTTAACGAATTCGCCAGTTGCTTTGTCTTTTGGATATTCAGTAATACGAACTGTGATACGTGTCGTCAGTTCAACTTCCTTGTTGTCCCAAGCACGAATCGCTTCGGAGACGTCAGGGAAGAGCATACCTTCGCCCTTACCGTTGATACGTTCGCGAGTCGCGTAGTACAGACCCAAAACGATATCCTGAGAAGGAACGATAGAAGGTTCACCATTGGATGGGAACAAGATGTTGTTTGAAGCCAGCATCAATGTGCGTGCTTCCATCTGTGCTTCGATCGACAATGGTACGTGCACCGCCATTTGGTCACCGTCGAAGTCAGCATTGAATGCCGCGCAGACGAGTGGGTGCAATTGGATCGCTTTACCTTCAATCAACACTGGCTCAAACGCTTGAATACCGAGACGGTGCAAGGTTGGCGCACGGTTCAACATGATTGGATGTTCGCGGATCACTTCTTCCAAGATATCCCAAACCACTGGTTCTTGGATTTCAACGAGTTTCTTCGCTGCTTTGATCGTCGTTGCCAAGCCCATCAATTCCAATTTATTGAAAATGAATGGTTTGAACAATTCGAGCGCCATCAACTTTGGCAAACCGCACTGATGCAATTTCAGTTGTGGACCGACCACGATAACCGAACGACCGGAGTAGTCGACACGTTTACCCAACAAGTTTTGACGGAAACGACCACCTTTACCTTTGATCATTTCTGCCAAAGATTTCAATGGACGTTTGTTTGCGCCAGTCATTGCTTTACCGCGACGACCGTTGTCGAGCAAGGAGTCAACCGCTTCTTGCAACATACGCTTTTCATTACGCGTAATGATTTCCGGAGCGCGCAATTCCATCAAGCGCTTCAAACGGTTATTACGGTTAATCACACGGCGATATAAATCGTTCAAATCAGAAGTCGCAAAGCGGCCGCCATCCAAAGGTACCAATGGACGCAATTCTGGAGGCAAAACTGGCAACACTTCCATGATCATCCATTCTGGCTTGATACCAGAACGTTGGAAGGCTTCCAAGACTTTCAAACGCTTGGAGTACTTCTTGATCTTCGCTTCAGATTTAGATTCTTTCAATTCTGTGCGCAATGCTTCTGCATCACGGTCGATATCGATAGAACGCAACAATTCACGGATACCTTCTGCACCCATGAATGCAGTGAACTCATCACCGTATTCTTCGTACTTCGCTGCGTAATCGTCTTCCGACATGATTTGGCACTTCTTCAATGGAGTCATGCCAGGATCGGTAACCACGTATGCTTCGAAATACAATACGCGTTCGATATCACGCAAAGTCATATCCAAGACCATACCCAAACGAGATGGCAAGGACTTCAAGAACCAGATGTGCGCAGTTGGGGAAGCCAATTCGATATGGCCCATGCGTTCACGACGCACTTTAGCCAAGGTCACTTCAACGCCGCACTTTTCGCAGATCACACCGCGATGCTTCAGACGCTTGTACTTAC
>CAYWNE010000302.1:0-1986 GCA_964459555.1 uncultured Burkholderiaceae bacterium
CCAGCTTGATGTCTGTATTCTTGGGTAAATAGATAAGAGGGTGAGGAGAGATTCTCACCCTTGCTTTTTTATGAATTCAAATTTCTTTGATTGCGGACGTTATCGCTTCCGCTTACGTCATGGTGAGAGTGATCGACGTGCCCGACCACTGGTAATGGGTATCCTAAACGTGACGCCAGATTCTTTCTCCGATGGCGGTCAGTATCAAACGCTTGAGCACGCAATAAGTCATGCTGAAGCAATGATAGAACAAGGCGTTGATATTATCGACATCGGCGGAGAATCTAGTCGCCCTGGCTCAGATCCGGTTTCACTTCAAGAAGAGCTCGATCGGGTGATTCCTTTGATTTATGCGTTGCGCGATTGTGGTCGTGCCATCTCGGTTGACACTTACAAACCCGAGGTTATGCGCGAAGCTATCTTGGCTGGCGCCGACATGATTAACGATATTCGTGGATTTAGCTCCTTGGCTGCACGCCAAGCAGTTTGCGACAGTGATGTTGGTTTGTGCACCATGCACATGCAAAATGAGCCAAGCACGATGCAAAAAGCACCGAACTATGAGAATGTGACAGGGGAGGTTGCCAGCTTTCTTGCGAACAGTTGCAAGCAGTTGCTGGAACTTGGTGTTGAGCCCAGTCGTATCTGTATCGATCCTGGATTTGGTTTCGGTAAGAGTTTGGAGCACAATCTCGCTTTGATTCGGCATTTGCGACAATTTGGCGAGGACTTAGCTTTTCCTGTCCTCGTTGGTGTTTCACGTAAGTCGATGATCGGTGCTATCACAGAGAAAACAGTAGAACATCGATTGGCAGGCAGTCTCGCGGCGGCATTGGCTTGCGTCAATGAGGGAGCGCAGATTATACGCGTACATGATGTTGCTGAAACACTCGATGCAGTAAAAGTGTGGGATGCCATTTATCGCGACTAAGGTAGGCACTTTGGATTTGCAACAACAATAGTCATAAATTTTCTGAGCAAGAAAGGATAAAAATAATGGCTCGTAAGTATTTCGGAACCGATGGTATTCGTGGCAAAGTTGGACAAGCTCCTATCACGCCTGATTTTGTGATGCGATTGGGTTTCGCTGCGGGTAAGGTTTTAGCAAAGCAAGATCAGTCTGGCTCTGCTAAGCCAACCGTTTTGATTGGTAAGGATACCCGCGTTTCCGGGTATATGTTGGAGGCTGCATTGGAGGCAGGTTTCGCCGCCGCCGGTGTTGATGTGATGTTGTCGGGGCCGATGCCAACCCCCGCCATTGCTTACCTTACACGCGCTTTGCGCTTATCCGCTGGTGTCGTGATTTCAGCCTCACACAATCCTTACGATGACAATGGTATTAAGTTTTTTTCGGCTCAGGGAACGAAATTACCTGATGAAGTAGAGTTAGCGATCGAGGCAGAATTGGAACGTGAAATGCAGTGCGTTAGTTCCGATAAGCTTGGAAAGGCGAAACGCTTGCGTGACGCAAATGGTCGATACATCGAATTTTGTAAGAGTACCTATCCAAACGAGCTTGATCTCCGTGGACTCAAAATCGTAGTCGATTGTGCGCATGGTGCAGCTTATGATATTGCGCCTCATGTGTTTCACGAACTAGGTGCAGAAGTGATTGCGATTGGCAATCAGCCAAACGGATTCAATATCAATGACAAAGTTGGTGCAACTGCCCTAGAAGCCTTGTCGCTTGCAGTTAGAGCGAATCACGCTGATTTAGGCATCGCGCTGGACGGCGATGCGGACCGTCTTTTGATGGTCGATAAGCAAGGCAAAGTGTATGACGGCGATCAGCTTTTGTATTTAATGGTGAAAGATAGACTAGCTGTTGGGCCTGTGGCAGGCGCGGTTGGGACTTTGATGACGAACATGGCGGTGGAGATCGCACTCGGCCAGCTGGGTGTAGGATTTGCTCGCGCAAAAGTCGGTGATCGTTATGTGCTTGAAATGATGCAGCAGAAGAATTGGTTGTTGGGTGGTGAAGGATCA
>CAYWNE010000303.1:0-1975 GCA_964459555.1 uncultured Burkholderiaceae bacterium
GCCCATGAAACTGGATTGCCGGCAAAGGTGCTGAAGTACTCCATGCCATTCATAAAGGCCTGGGCGTTTTCTGGACGTGTGACGACTGCGCCCATAGGATGACCATTGCAAATCGGTTTGCCCATGGTGACGATATCGGGCACCACAGCTTGTGTTTCAAAGGCCCAGAAATGGGTACCAGCGCGACCAAACCCAACTTGTACTTCATCAGCGACACAGACCGCACCTGCCGCGCGCGCAATCGCGTAGGCTTCTTGTAGATAGTGATCAGGTAGCACGACTTGACCACCGCAACCAAGGATGGATTCACAGAAGAAGGCTGCGGGCTTTTCGCCACGGGCATGGATCGCATCGATCGCGCGGTGCAAATCTTGCGCATAGCGTTTGCCTACTTCGTTCTCACCACGACGAAAACGTCCCCGATAATCATCAGGAATTTCCGCGACTTGGATATGCGCAGGTCGACCTTGGCCGCCTTTGCCATCAAACTTATAGGGACTGAGGTCGATCATAGTCGGCGAATTGCCATGGTAAGCATGATCAACGACGATTAAGTCATGCGCTTTGGTATAGGTTCGTGCTAGACGCACGGCAAGATCATTCGCTTCGGTACCGGAATTGGTTAAGAACACCACCGACAGTTCACTCGGAAAAGTTGCGCTCAAACGTTTGGCATACTCGACGATATTGTCGTGTAGGTAGCGGGTGTTGGTATTGAGCTCAGCCATCTGTGCCTGACCCGCTGCGACCACGCTAGGGTGGCAATGACCGACGTGGCACACGTTATTGACCATGTCGAGATAAGCTTGGCCATTTTGATCAAACAAGTAAGCACCTTGACCGCGCACCATTTTGATGGGCTCTTTGTACGACATGCTCAAACTAGGATTGAGATGGCGGCGACGTAAGTCGATGATCTCTTGTGGACTGCGCTGAGGGATTGGAGCGATAGTGGTCGGTGTTGTGCTCATGGTGATGTGATGCTGTAATTGTTCAAGGTTCTTCAGTTGTTATTGAAAGCGCAGTACGAGTTGTTGGAGACGCTCATCGCCGAGTTCGGCGAACTGTCGCAACAGACGACGCACTCCTTTTTGTGAAATCAAGATGTACTCGTTCTCCGGATTCTTGCGATAAGCGCGCGTCGCCATCAAAACACTCTGACTCAAACGCGCTTCGATCAAGGCCGGCAAGATACGCAATTCCTCTGCGTTGAGGTGATGCGTCGTTTGATAGGCTTCTAAGATGGTCGCGATACATTCTTGCACGCGTTCCAAACTCTCAGCGTGCTGCAAAGCGTAGACGATCGTGATCGCTAAATCGACCACGCGTAGGTGATAGCACATGTCACCGAAATCGATGATAGCGTTGACATGATAATGTCCAGCTTGATGAGGATCGGGTGCGACGATGACGTTGTAGTCATTGGCATCATTGTGGATGATCGCCAAGGGCAGATGCTGCTTCCACGCTTGTTCGTGTTGCGCAAAGTAGGCAGTGTGATGGGCCACCAGCGAACGGATCTCATCATCGTCAACATAGGCGATTTGATCTTCCAAACTCGGCAACATGCTGATGCTCCAATCGACTTCTCTATGCATCGCCGGATGGCTGAAGTCGCTAAGCCCGCGATCGAGTTTAGCAATCGCCAAACCTAAACTGTATTCGAGTGTTTGTAGATCGGTATTCGCTTGTTGAGCAGCTTCTGCATACACTTCGCCATTGACAAAACTCAGCAAGCGCATATGGCAGGCGAGTTTTTCACCTTGATTGTTGGTCAGCGTCAGCGGGATAATGTGACGTCCATCTTCACTCAAAAAGATTTTGGGCAAGGCCAAATCTGGACAAGTTTTCGCGAGATGGAGTAGGGCCTCGTTTTCGATATCGAGATCAGCATACGACCAGTTTGGATTGGCCACCTTAAACACATAGCTCGCTTGTTCGGTGTCGATCTTAAAGTTGCGGTCGGCGTAAGAGG
>CAYWNE010000304.1:0-1958 GCA_964459555.1 uncultured Burkholderiaceae bacterium
GCTTTCGCGATGTTGTTGATCAATTCCATCATGTTTACGGTTTTACCAACACCCGCACCACCGAACAAACCAACTTTACCACCCTTCGCAAATGGGCAAACCAAGTCAATAACTTTGATACCGGTTTCCAACAATTCTTGCGATGGAGAGAGTTCGTCGTATGCAGGAGCTTTACGGTGAATCGATGCTGTTTGCTCGTGGCTTACAGGACCGCATTCATCGATAGGGTTACCCAATACGTCCATAATACGGCCTAGCGTTGCTTTGCCGGTTGGAACCATAATTGGTGCACCAGTGTTTGTGATTGTCATGCCACGACGCAGACCATCAGAAGAACCCAAAGCAATCGTACGGACGATACCGTCACCCAACTGCTGTTGTACTTCCAAAGTCAACTCGGAGCCTTCCATTTTCAAGGCATCGTAAACCTTAGGCATCGCGTCGCGTGGAAATTCAACGTCCACAACAGCGCCGATACACTGAACGATTTTGCCATTAGCCATGTTCGTTCCTTCAATAATATTAAAATTCGTTTAAACCGCTGCCGCGCCGGCGACGATTTCGGAGAGCTCTTTTGTAATCGCTGCTTGACGGGTTTTGTTATAAACCAGTTTGAGCTCTGCAATCACATTACCCGCGTTATCACTTGCTGCCTTCATCGCCACCATACGTGCCGATTGTTCAGACGCCATGTTTTCTGCAACAGCTTGATAGATCAAAGCTTCAACATAACGCACCAACAATTCATCGATCACGGTTGCCGCATCAGGCTCGTACAAGTAATCCCATGCGTGGGAAGATTTGTCCGCTTCAAGCTTGTCCGATGTCAGAGGCAATAATTGCTCTAACACTGGCTCTTGCTTCATCGTGTTAATGAATTTGGTGTAGCACAAGTAGACCGCGTCGAGCTTGCCTTCCTGGTAGGCATCCAGTAACAACTTCACTGGGCCAATCAATTTATCGAGATGCGGTGTATCGCCCAACTGGGTTGCATGCGATACGACTTTTGCACCTACACGATTCAGGAAGCCGAGACCCTTATTACCAATCGCGACCGCTTCAATTTTTAAACCCTTACCTTCGAGTTCACGCATTTTGTTAGTAACAAGACGCAAGACGTTGGTGTTCAAACCACCGCACAAGCCTTTGTCTGTTGTTACCACGATCAAGCCAATCTTCTTGGCTTGATCTTGTTGAACCATGAAAGGATGCGTGTACTCTGGGTTGGCTTGCGACAAGTTAGCGGCGATATTACGAATCTTGTCACTGTATGGACGCGCTGCACGCATTCTGTCCTGCGCTTTGCGCATTTTAGAAGCAGCAACCATTTCCATCGCTTTAGTGATCTTCTTCGTATTCTCTACGCTTTTGATCTTGCCACGTATCTCTTTACCTGCAGCCATGAGTATTGACTCCTTTTAGCTACGGTAAATTAAAATGCGCCGGATTTTTTGAAATCAGCAATTGCGGCAGCCATGGCAGCTTCGCCATCTTTGTCCATTTGCTTGGTTTCTTCGATCTTTTGCAACAACGCTGCTTGGTTAGTCTTCAAGTGGTTATGCATACCGGATTCGAAAGCCAATACTTTCTTCACTGGTACATCATCCAAGAAGCCCTTGTTCACAGCAAACAAACTTGCAGCCATCAAGGAGATAGGCAACGGAGCATACTGAGCTTGTTTCAACAATTCAGTAACGCGCGCACCACGATCCAATTGCTTACGGGTTGCTTCATCCAAATCAGAAGCGAACTGCGCAAACGCTGCCAATTCACGATACTGCGCCAAGTCAGTACGGATACCACCGGACAAGTTTTTGATAACTTTAGTCTGAGCAGCACCACCAACGCGAGAAACGGAAATACCCGCGTTAATCGCTGGACGAATACCAGAGTTGAACAAGGAAGTTTCCAAGAAGATCTGACCGTCAGTAATCGAAATTACGTTGGTCGGAACGAAG
>CAYWNE010000305.1:0-1935 GCA_964459555.1 uncultured Burkholderiaceae bacterium
ACTGGCGACAATCAAAATCGAATTCAAACCACCTGCTAGTTCTAAGCCCGTAACATTATTCACTTAAAAACAATCCCCAGGCACTCGTACAAAACCTTCCATCAAAACGCGAGCACTACGGCTCATACTCGCCTTCTTCACAATCCATTCCCCTTCCACCAACTGCGCCTCAGCACCAACACGCAGAGTGCCCGATGGATGGCCGAAACGAACTGCAGAGCGTTCTCCTCCGCCGGCTGCTAAGTTCACCAAGGTGCCTGGAATGGCGGCGGCTGTACCAATCGCGACTGCCGCTGTACCCATCATGGCATGATGTAATTTGCCCATGGACATGGCGCGTACACAGAGATCGATCTCGTTCGCATTCACTTGCTTACCGCTTGAAGATACGTAATCCAAAGGCTTGGAGACGAAAGCGACCTTGGGCGTGTGTTGACGTTTTGCGGCCTCGCTAATCTCTTTGATCAAACCCATGCGCACCGCACCGTAAGCACGAATTGTTTCGAACTTCGCTAAAGCCGCGGCATCGCTATTGATCGCGTCTTGTAATTCAGTACCGGCATAGCCAATCTCTGCCGCATTCACAAAAATAGTCGGAATACCGGCGTTGATCATGGTTGCTTTTAAAGTGCCAATGCCTGGCACTTCTAAATCATCGACTAGATTCCCGGTTGGGAACATCGATCCTCCGGCGCCCTCTTCTTCGGCTGCAGGGTCCATGAACTCGAGTTGTACTTCTGCAGCGGGAAAAGTAACCCCATCAAGTTCGAAGTCACCTGTTTCTTGTACTTCACCGTTCGTCATTGGCACATGCGCGATGATAGTTTTGCCGATGTTCGCTTGCCAGATGCGGACGGTAGCGATGCCATTCTGTGGCACATTGTCGACCAATCCCATGCAAATCGCGCACGAGCCGACTGCCGCAGAGAGATTGCCGCAGTTACCGCTCCAATCAACAAAGGCTTTGTCGATCGCAACTTGGCCGAATAGATAATCCACATCGTGATCTGGCTTGCTACTCTTGGCTAACAAAACCGTTTTCGACGTGCTCGAAGTCGCGCCACCCATGCCATCGATTTGTTTGCCGTAAGGATCTGGACTACCGATCACACGCAACAACAAGGCATCGCGCGCCGCACCAGCTTGTTGAGCGGCCGCAGGCAAGTCTTGCACTCGGAAAAACACACCTTTGCTGGTGCCACCACGCATGTAGACCGCGGGGATTTTGATTTGGGCTTGGTGGGACATTTTGTTCCTTTTCTTGGTATTAAGTCCCCTCTCCCGCGGGCGGGAGAGGGTTAGGGTGAGGGGCATTAAACTAGGGACAAAGCTTCAGAAAAAAATCCACGATTTCGTTCCACGATTTCGTAATAGTTTCGTCGACCAATCTCAACATCGCTTATCAACCACCCTCATCCCAACCCTTCTCCCGCCAGCGGGAGAAGGGCCTACTTCAGCATCTTCAATAGTTCAAGCAGACTTCGACGACTCCAAAAAATCCTGCGCAAAACGTTGTAAAACACCGCCAGCCTCGTAAATCGAAACTTCTTCCGCAGTATCGAGGCGGCAGGTCACTGGTACTTCGACACGTTCACCATTCTGACGATGAATGACCAAAGTCAAGCTTGTGCGTGGGGTGCGTTCGCCGATGACGTCGAAAGTTTCGGTGCCATCGAGCCCCAAGGTTAAACGATTCACTCCGGCTTTGAATTCGAGCGGCAACACACCCATGCCGATCAAATTAGTGCGGTGAATGCGTTCGAAACCTTCGGCCACAATCACTTCCACACCCGCCAAGCGCACACCTTTGGCAGCCCAGTCTCGGGAAGAACCTTGGCCGTAATCAGCACCAGCAATAATGATCAAAGGCTGTTTGCGATCCATATAGGTTTCAATCGCTTCCCACATGCGGGTGACTTTACCTTCTGGTTCGAT
>CAYWNE010000306.1:0-1921 GCA_964459555.1 uncultured Burkholderiaceae bacterium
CTTTGTGATCGAAGCCGATGAGTACGACACCGCTTTCTTTGATAAGCGTAGCAAGTTTGTGCACTACCATGCGAAGACAGCGATTCTGAATAATCTTAAATCCGATCATGCAGATATCTTTCCCGATCTAGCAGCGATTGAAACCCAGTTCCATCATTTAGTACGTACCGTGCCGGGCCTAGGTCGGGTTGTCGTGAATGCCGATGAAGCGAGTTTGCAACGTGTGCTCCAGCGCGGCTGTTGGAGTGAAAAAGAAAGCTTCTCTGGCGGTGCTGCCGAAGAATCAGACTGGCAGTTACGCCTGATCGATTCTGCTGCCGATCACTTCGAAGTGCTGTATCAAGGCGTGGTGCAAGGTCGCGTCACGTGGAATATTACCGGTGCCCATAATCGCATGAATGCTTTGGCCGCGATTGCGGCTGCGCGTCACGTTGGCGTTGCACCTGCGACCGCGATTGAGGCTTTATCTCAATTCGTTAATGTGAAGCGTCGGATGGAAGTGCGTGGTGAAGTCAATGGTGTGCGTGTTATCGATGATTTCGCACATCATCCGACAGCGATTCAAACCACCTTGGAAGGTCTACGCCGCAGTGTTGGTGCTCGCCGTATTCTGGCGGTGCTGGAGCCGCGCTCAAATACCATGAAAATGGGCGCCATCAAGCAAGCCTTGCCTGCGAGTTTGGCGGCAGCTGATTTGGTGTTTGTGTATGGTGCGCTGAGCGGCAAAGATGCGCTGGGTTGGGATTTGGCCGAAGCCTTCGCCCCACTTGGCGATAAAGTCCGCACTTATCACGACCTTGCGCCTATGGTCGCTGAAATTGCGCAGGCATCCCGCGCGGGCGATAGCGTTTTGGTGATGAGCAATGGTGGTTTTGGCGGTGTCCATCAAAAACTGCTTGATGCTTTGGCGGCGTCCTCCACAACGGCGGTGCTGGCACAATGATTTTTTATCTGCACGGATTTCGATCCTCGCCACAATCCTTCAAAGCGCGTCTACTGTCGGCTTATTTCAAGCAAGCCGGACGTGAGCATGAATTTGTGTGTCCTGCTTTACCGGCATCGCCTGCTGGCGCGATTCGCATGGCGCGAGAAATCGTCGCTCAATATCCTAATCAGACTTGGAGTCTTATCGGTTCATCGCTTGGCGGTTTCTATGCCACTTATTTGGCTGAAGAGCTGGCCTGTAAGGCAGTGCTGTTGAATCCGGCGGTGAAGCCGCCGCGTGATCTGGCGACTTATGTTGGGGTCACGACTGCTTATCATAGCGATGAAGTGTTCGAGTTTAAACACGAGTATATCGATGAGTTGCATGCATTGGTGGTGGATCGCATCACCATGCCTGAACGTTACTTTCTGCTTGCGGCAACTGGCGATGAGGTGCTCGATTGGCGTGAAATGACAGCGCACTACGCAGGAGCGAAACAGCTTGTGATTCAAGGTAGTGATCATGGTATTAGTGAGTTCGCCGACTACTTGCAAACGGTGCTTGATTTTTGCGATGCGAGTTAGAGCGCGATGAGTCAATCTTCTACTGATTCGAGTTATTCGAACATGAGCAAACATCGACTGGCTCAATGGCATTTGCATGTCGGCGCCGTGCAAGCTGATCGCGTGATTCAAGACTGGCTAACCAATCGTGATTCATTGACAGCGCGTTTTGTCGCGCGCAGTCAGCAGTTCCGCGTTCAACGCTTAAAGCAAGGACGCGCGATGTGTTTGCGTGATGAATTTGCCGCTTTGGCTTTGCCGCGGGTATTGCAGGTCACGGAACGCGAAGTGTTATTGCGCTGTGATGAGCGAGCGGTGGTCTATGCTCATACCGTGATGCCCTTGAATGCGACGGCGAGTCATTGGCCTTTGTTCGCGTCGCTTGGAAATCGTTCCTTGGGTACGACTTTGTTTAGTGACCCTTTGGTCGAGC
>CAYWNE010000307.1:0-1859 GCA_964459555.1 uncultured Burkholderiaceae bacterium
GTAGGTATGCCGTCGAATAACTATCGTTCGCCGAACGACGAAAATCAAGAATGTCCACGAAAACCGGGTGCTCATCTTCATTGATGACGATGTTGTCCGGTTTAATGTCGCCGTGTGGCCATTCAAAGTCGTGCAGTTGAGCCAGAGTGCTTGTCAACAAACGGGCAATGCGCAGCTTCGCGTCACGCTTCTGCGGTTTCTGCATCCACTCGGCTAGCGTCTCGCCTTCAACCCAACGCTGCACCACCAGTTAGCAACAATGGTGTGTTGACATTTAATAGCCCGCGTCGTAACTACACGATTCTACGAACCACACGAGGCATTTTAGTTCGCGATCTAGTCGGCACAGATGGCGATACCGATGCCAGCACCGCGACGACTCTGGTATTCAACGATGTGAAAGTGAATTTAACCGTCGGCGGACTCGCGAGTAGCATCGACGCTACACAACTACAAAAACTGATTGAGCTTTATGTCGCTTTTTTCAATCGCTTACCGGATGCCGATGGAATGGCTTACTGGATTACACAAATTCGCAATGGAAAAACGATCGATCAAATTGCGGAAAGTTTTTATTTAGCGGGTATCGCTTTTCCCGAGCTCACAGGTTACTCCAGTCAGATGAGCAATGCTGATTTTGTCAAAATCATCTACAAAAACGTCTTGGGGCGCACGGGAAATACTGCTCCATCTGACAGCGAAGTGCAATACTGGGTCGGCAATCTCAGTTCTGGTAGTCAGACTAAAAGCAGCTTGGTCGGCACCATGATCAACTCTGCGCGCACCTTCGCCAACGATCCTACCTACGGCTGGGTCGCCCAATTACTCGACAATAAACTAAAGCTCGGAAAGCATATCGCTATCGAAGAAGGAATTAGCTATCTGGGTGACACGCAAAACATTCAAAAACTAGGCGCAATTGCGCAACTCATTACCCCAAACAGCAACCAGCCCGCAATCGAGCTCTTTGGTTTAGACGATAGTAACTTCAATTTGCTAGCAAGCCTTCCCTCAGCACCAGGGCAATTGACGACAACCGCCAATGATAGCGGCGGTGCCATATCCTTTACTGCGCCAAGCAATGACGGTGGACTTGCTATCACTAACTATCAAGCTAGCTGCAGCTTAGCTTCAGGCTCGGGCACAATTACGAGTAGCGGTAAAAGTAGTCCTCTCATCATCACCGGCCTTAGCAATGGACAAACCTACTCGTGCCAACTGTTTTCAATGACACCATTTGGTACAAGTGTCGGCAGTGAGCTCGTTAAACTCACACCGCTAGCCGACAGTAGCCTTGGAAATTTCGCTGGCAATATTGTTCTCGGCACACCAACCGATACCTACATCAAGGCGAATATCTTCAATACGACGCAAAATGGATTCGTCAGCATTCGCTACGGTACAAATCCCGGTCAGTACACGATGCAAACTGAGAAAAAGGCCATCCAAGCCAATCAACCAGTTGAGCTGTCACTAACAGGATTACGCGCAGATACTCAGTACTACTATCGCCTTGACTTCCAATCAAGTAACGGTGTCGGTTCTGGTCCGAGTATCGAATACAGCTTTCAATCTGCACGTTCGCCTGGACAAAGCTTTACTTTCGCTTTGCAAGGTGACTCACATCCTGAACGTGAACGTTCGCAATTTGACGGCGCTTTATACACCCGAACCTTACAAACAGTCGCTAATGATCGACCCGATTTTTACGTCATGCTGGGAGATGACTTCAGCGTCGATACCCTTGATCCCAAAACCATTAATGCCGCCCAGGTGACTGAACGCTATACCATCCAACGCCCTTACGTAGGTATTATTGGTCCGCGTACGCCAATCTTTCTCGTCAATGGGAATCACGA
>CAYWNE010000308.1:0-1802 GCA_964459555.1 uncultured Burkholderiaceae bacterium
GTTAAAACCTCTCAGTGCTGAGTGGTGTTAAAAAAGATTTTTAGTTTGAAGCTAGACCTTGTGAAATTCATCCCTTAGGAGATTCAATGTTACGCGGAACCAAAATTGTAGCGACGATAGGCCCAGCATCTAGTGATCTAGACACTTTAGTCAAGATGCTGAAGGCAGGTGTGAATGTAGTACGTTTGAATTTCTCGCACGGCAAAGCACAAGACCATATCGATCGCGCAAATTTGGTGCGTCAAGCGGCTGCGCAATGCGGTTTCGAAGTCGCCATCATGGCTGACATGCAAGGTCCTAAAATCCGTATCGGCAAATTCGAAAACAGCAAGATCGAATTAGCTAAGGGCGATCGTTTCATTCTCGATGCAGATTGTCCTTTGGGTAATCAAGAACGCGTTGGTCTCGATTACAAAAATCTGCCACGCGACGTTAAGAAAGATGACGTGCTGTTGCTGAACGATGGTTTGATCGTCTTGATCGTCGAAAAAGTGGTTGGCAACGAGATTCATACCATCACCAAAATTGGTGGTGAACTGTCGAATAACAAAGGGATTAATCGTCAAGGCGGCGGCCTCACAGCACCTGCATTGACAGCGAAGGATATGGAAGACATCAAAACCGCGATGTCTTTCCAAGCCGATTACTTGGCGATTTCCTTTCCAAAAAATGCGACCGATATGGAAATGGCGCGCCAATTGGCGAACATTGCCGGTGAGCCTTATGGTCACAAACCAATGTTGATCGCTAAGATCGAACGCGCAGAAGCAATCCCTGCCTTGCAAGAAATTTTGGATGCGTCTGACGGCATCATGGTGGCACGTGGTGACTTGGCAGTGGAAGTCGGCAATGCTGCGGTTCCAGCCTTGCAGAAGCATATGATTAAAGTGGCGCGTGATTCGAACAAGTTGGCGATCACGGCGACGCAAATGATGGAATCCATGATCGTCAATGCCGTGCCGACGCGTGCCGAAGTATCAGACGTGGCGAATGCGGTCTTGGATGGCACCGATGCGGTGATGTTGTCTGCTGAAACAGCCTCGGGCAAGTATCCGATCGAGACCGTTGAAACCATGGCGGCGATTTGCGTTGAAGCTGAAAAATTCCAAGAGTGCAAACTCGATGCTGACTTCTTGAATTTACAGTTCACGCGTATCGATCAATCGATCGCTTATGGTGCTTTGTTTACGGCGCATCACTTGCGCGTACAAGCGATTGCAGCCCTAACTGAATCGGGTTCAACCGCTTTGTGGATGAGCCGCCAAAGTATTGATGTACCTTTGTTTGCTTTGACACCAAGTGTAGCAACGCAGCGTAAAGCCGCCTTGTATCGAAACGTGCAGACTTTTAATTTGCCGTACTCCGCTGATCGCGATTTCGCCTTGAAAGAAGCCGAAAAATTGTTGATGGCGAAAGGCGCTGTGAAGAAGGGCGACTTGATCGTGGCGACTTGGGGTGAGCAGATGGGTAAGGTTGGTGGCACGAATGCGATGCGAATAGTAAAGGTCGGCGACTAAAGTGCCGCCATAAATCGAATTGTAGGGCGCACTGCGTCGTTACAAAGCCTCGCAATACCGACGTATTGCTGCGTTTTGTGCCTAGCATTGCATCCCTATAATTCAGTTTCTTGTCGGAGCGCATAAGATCGTTGTAAACATGGCTGTCGATGAAAGTTCGAAGTCAGTAAAGTCAAAAAAAAGGCCACAAGCTTGTTGATGGGCTGAGTAAGCGTAGCGAGCGGGCAAAGTTTGAATTAAGAAGCGCAGCTGTACTTGAGTACGGTGAGCATCGCAGATTCAAAA
>CAYWNE010000309.1:0-1727 GCA_964459555.1 uncultured Burkholderiaceae bacterium
GTTATGACTGACCGCAAAGCACGCGCAACCGGTGTCGGTGGCGAAGTTATTTGCTACGTCGCCTAAGGAGTGCAAGATGTCTCGAGTAGGTAAAATGCCAATCGCGTTGCCAGCAGGTGCAGAAGTTGCCATCTCCGCAGCAGCGATTACAGTAAAAGGCCCTATGGGCGTATTGACACAAAGCTTAAATGGTTTGGTGTCTGTAGCTAACGAAGGTGGTTCGTTGAATTTTTCTCCAGCGAACGACAGCCGTGAAGCAAATGCAATGACAGGTACTTTGCGTGCATTGGTCAACAACATGGTGACTGGTGTAACCAAAGGCTTCGAGCGTAAGCTGACATTGGTAGGCGTTGGTTACAAAGCACAAGCGCAAGGCGACAAGTTGAATCTCTCCTTGGGTTTTTCGCACCCTGTAGTTCATGACATGCCAGCTGGCGTGACATGCGCAACACCAACTCCAACTGAAATCCTTATCAAAGGTATGGATAAACAGAAAGTTGGTCAGGTCGCAGCAGAAGTTCGTGCATACCGCAGCCCAGAGCCTTATAAAGGCAAGGGTGTCCGCTACGCGGATGAAGTGGTTGTGATTAAAGAAACCAAGAAGAAGTAATAGGGGTTAGACGATGGATAAGAAACAATCACGTCTGCGCCGCGCGACTCAAACCCGTGCCAAAATCGCAGAGCTTAAAGCGACTCGCTTGTCTGTGCACCGTACTAATCAACACATCTACGCTAGCGTCATCGATGCTAACGCAAATGTTGTTGCTTCCGCTTCGACAGTTGAAGCAGAAGTACGTGCAGAGTTGGCAGCGGCATCTAAGCACGGTGGTAATGCTGCGGCAGCCACTTTGATTGGCAAGCGCGTTGCAGAAAAAGCGTTGAAAGCAGGAGTTACTGAAGTTGCGTTTGATCGCTCCGGTTTTCGTTACCACGGTCGTGTGAAAGCGTTGGCAGAAGCCGCGCGTGAAGCCGGCTTGAAGTTCTAAGGAATATTCGTCATGGCAAAAATGCAAGCAAAAACAGCAGCCGACAAGCCGGATGATGGCATGCGCGAAAAGATGATCGCGATCAACCGCGTAACCAAAGTGGTTAAGGGTGGTCGTATCATGGGTTTCGCCGCATTGACAGTTGTTGGTGACGGTGACGGCCGTATCGGTATGGGTAAAGGAAAATCGAAAGAAGTTCCAGTAGCCGTACAAAAAGCGATGGAAGAAGCGCGTCGCAAAATGATCAAAGTTACATTGAAGAATGGCACATTGCAACACACCGTTATCGGTAAGCATGGCGCGTCTTCTGTAATGATCTCTCCAGCTAAAGAAGGTACTGGTGTGATCGCTGGTGGTCCAATGCGCGCTATTTTCGAAGTGTTGGGTGTTACTAACGTTGTTGCGAAATCTAACGGTTCCACAAATCCATACAACATGGTTCGTGCGACATTGAACGGTTTGGCAAAAATGAGTACTCCAGCTGAGATCGCAGCGAAACGCGGCAAGTCCGTTGAAGAAATTTTGGGCTAAGGTGATCGCAATGACTAAAACAGTAAAAGTACAATTGGTCAAAGGCTTGATCGGTACGCGCGATGACCATCGTGCAACTGTGCGTGGCTTGGGTTTGCGTCGCGTCAATTCCGTTCGTGAATTGGAAGACACACCAGCAGTGCGCGGTATGATCAACAAAGTCTCGTATCTTGTGAAGGTTGTATCGTAAGCCCTAGGGTTTGCGATCGG
>CAYWNE010000310.1:0-1719 GCA_964459555.1 uncultured Burkholderiaceae bacterium
TGGTGTGCGTCAATTTCGGATTAATCCCTTGAATCAGCGTGCCGAGGTACGTTGGGATCCGCAACAGATCGATTTGAAAGCGATTATTCAGAAAATCGTACGTCTCGGTTATGCTGCTTTTCCTGCCAGTCAATCCTTAAGCGAGTTCCAACAAAAAGAGAGAAAACGGGCGCTCTGGCGTTTGTTCATCGCTGGCTTCGCTATGATGCAAGTGATGATGTATGCATTTCCTGCGTATCTGGTGCCAGAACCAAGCATCGATGGTGACCTCACACCCGATATCGATCGGCTCCTCAAGATTGCGAGCCTCATCATTAGCTTGCCAGTGATCTTGTTCTCCGCACGGCCATTTTTCGAAAGTGCGATGCGTGATTTGCGGCACAAGCATATCGGCATGGATGTGCCCGTCTCCTTAGGCATACTTTTGACTTTTTTTGCTAGCGTGTGGGCTAGCTTTTTTGGTGGTGCCGTGTATTTTGATTCCGCCATCATGTTTGTTTTTTTGTTGCTTGGTGCGCGCTTCATCGAGGAACAAGTCAAAGCGCGAACTAATGCGGCCCTGCAGGCTTTGACGCAGTTACCGCAACGAGTCATTGCGAGGTTTAAGTCCTATCCCGCTAGTCGCGATACCGAACATGTCGAGGCGCATCAGTTAAGTAGCGGCGATGTGGTATTGGTCCCGGCCGGTGAGCAGATTCCATGCGATGGCATGGTACTTGAGGGACGCAGTGAATGCGATGAAGCTTTGATGACTGGTGAGGCGCATCCTATTGTGAAGCAAGTAGGAGATGAAGTCATCGCTGGTTCGGTGAATCAACACAGTGCGCTGGTGGTGCGGGCTAATCAAGTCGGTACTCAAACACGTTTAGCGCAGCTCATCAGCATGATGGAAAATGCCAGCATGGCAAAACCACGCTTGGTACAAATCGCCGACCAGCACGCTAGTCACTTTCTGTTCGCCATTTTGGTGATTGCTTTGGCGAGCGGCATCGTTTGGTCTTTCATTGAACCTTCACGTGCACTCTGGATTGCCATCAGCGTGATCGTTGTGACTTGCCCCTGTGCCTTGTCATTAGCGACGCCCGGCGTGATGTCGGCAGCGATAGGTCAGCTAGCGAAGGCTGGATTGTTGCTGACCAAGGGGCAAGCGATTGAATCTTTGGCGCATGCGACGCATGTTGTGTTCGATAAAACGGGAACGCTGACACACGGTCAGCTCAAAGTTGTGGCGCATCAATGGATGCAATCGAATGAATCGGGTTCTTCGCAACCGGAGCAGGCGACCAGAACCCATGCCCTAGCCTTGAGAATCGCGGAATTGTCTTTGCATCCAGTGTCAAAAGCAGTGCATCATTTTTTAGTGGAAGCGAGTACTAAGTTAGCTCGTGAAGCAGCCAGTAGTTTGACGATTGCGCACAGTGAAGAGCACGCCGGTGCTGGGATCGAAGTGATGGTCGGTCAACAGCGCTTACGCTTCGGGAAGCCGGAGTTTGCCTTGGAATTAAGCGGACTGAAGTGGGGCTTGCCAGCACAAGCAAATAATAAAAGCCTCAGTGTCTTAGCCGATGAGAATGGTGTGCTGGCATACTTCGTCTTAGAAGATAGTTTGCGTGAGGACGCCATAGAATTAATCGCGCAACTACAAACGATGGGTAAGCAAGTCATGCTCTTGTCTGGCGACAGACTTGATGTAGTGCAGGCTTGCGCTGAAGCAGTTGG
>CAYWNE010000311.1:0-1676 GCA_964459555.1 uncultured Burkholderiaceae bacterium
AGCGGGATTTTTTTCTGCGATAAGCGGTACAAGATCAATGATACTGCACTTTTCCAATGTGATTTTTGATCACTCAAGATACAAAGGACTTAACGCACATAATGCAAGACCTCTCCTTGCAGCACTTCATTGCCTATCCTTAAATAAGATTCATTGATCGCATACTCGACAGATGTTGTGAGTTTCCGCATTTCGGCTTCTGTTTGAGGCTGTCGTTCGCCTTCGCAGAGATATACGGCGCGATTGCGGCCGCTGTGTTTAGCGTGATACATGGCCATATCTGCAATCATCATGCATTGCTCAAAGCTCAACAATTCAGGATGTTGATGGTACTCGGGGAAACAGGTATAGCCGATCGAACAGGTCTTATGTATCAATTGTCCATCACCCAAATCAAACTGTTTCGCAGCGACCGCTTCAAGCACTTTGCTGGCGAAAACATGCACATAATTTGGCTTGGTCTTCTTCAAGACAACTAAAAACTCTTCGCCACCAAGACGAATCACCACGTCATCTTGTCGCACCAGTTCGGTCAGGATTTCGGCGAATTGGCGTAACACATGATCTCCGGCATCGTGACCATAGGTATCGTTGACATGTTTGAAGTGATCCATATCCATCAAGAACAGACCAAATACTTCTTTGCCACTCATTCCTTCACGTGCGTTCTCGGCGCTCAACACATAATTTTTATATCCGACAAAGGCTGCCACATCATTATGCAAAACCTCGGAAATGAAACGACGGTTGCGCAATCCGGTTAAGGGATCGGTGAGTGTTGCCTCACGCAATTCACGCGTACGTTGTTCGACCAGTTCTTCGAGATGCTGTTTCTCGCGACGCAGATGCAAGGTATAGAATCTAAAGCTGACTATTACAGCAGTCGCCAACAAGACGCCCCACAAACCATATGCCCACCAAGTGCGATACCAAGGTGCCAGTATGCGAAAGCCGAACACAGCCTCGCGGGCCCTTACACCATTGAGGTCCTCTGCCCGTACACGGAATTGATATTCGCCTTCCGGTAAATTTGTATATTCCTTGCTGTTGACTTGATCCGTACTACTCCAGTCTCGATCAAAACCTTGTAAGAAATATTGATAGCGTGTGGTGCCCGCTTTCGCGTACTGACTACTCGCGAACTCAAACACCAATTCATTATCTTCGTACTTCAGTGTCGGCACGGTAGACGGCACTTGCTTCAACTGAGCAACCGTCAAAGCTTGTCCAAAAAACTGTCCCGGTTGTGCAAACACACCGTCAAATATAGATTGCTTCGCTTTACCGTGGGCACTGCTGATGTAAGTCTCAAAACTGGCCTTCGATTTAGGTGTTAAGTGCGGATCGACGCGATACAAAATTTCACCGGTTAACCAAACGGCGCCTTGCGTATCGACGAACAGTGTGTCGTCGGGCATAGGCAAGCCTTGAAATGCCTCAGCACTGGCCTGAAATTGCCCTTGACCACTCGGTCCAATGTGGAAAATCCCTTTCGAACTTTTGATCAAATAAGAGTGACTGTCATAACGCACAATCTCATAGACTTCAGTACTACCATCAGCAAATTGTTGACCAAAACGGGGTTCAGGCACAAAGCGCGTTTTATCTTTCTCGCCACTCCACTCGGCGATTTGGGCTACATATAAACCCTTAGGTGTTGACAAATACATCTGCCC
>CAYWNE010000312.1:0-1576 GCA_964459555.1 uncultured Burkholderiaceae bacterium
TGTGAGATTCTCGGTTTGTGGCTTGGCGTGTTTATCGCCTTCAAGCCTTGAATAAGAGGGGGATACCCTGTAATATTCAGCCTTCTGATTTTTGTGCGCTTCGCACGAAAATGCGTGTGCGTCGGTAGCTCAGTTGGATAGAGCAATGCCCTTCTAAGGCATGGGTCGGGGGTTCGAACCCCTCCCGACGCGCCAACTTCAAATTGGTTTGAATTTTGGTTCAAGATCCATCCAGTGGTTCTTTGGTTTCAGCGAACCATATTCACCAGAATTAATGACAGTTCATAGCGTAGATCTGTTCGCTTCGTCTCAATTTGATCCTAGCTTGCTCTTGACCCTTGGGTTTTGCGTTTCTATAGTCTTCTCGCGCCCATTCCGATCTAATTTTTAGATTACTGCATTGTTTTTGTTTCGCTTCTTGTTTTTTTGCTTCAGCTCGACGCAATGCGTCGAACTGCGCTTCTTCTTTCTCCCTTATTTTTACTAGCTTGTCATACTCCTTGTGTCGACGATGATCTTCTCGTATAGCACGATTGAAGTCTTCCTTGTTCGGTGTGTAAGTTTTTACGTCGAGAGGTTTGTTTTCCAGTCCCTTGCAAGGCGTTTGACTAAAACTTGTTAGCCCATCTTTGGTGCATTTATAGACTTGAACGTCGGCAAAGCTACTTGGAATGAACAGGATGAAAAAAATAAGGCCGAGCATACAGTCTTTCATGATTTCTCCTAAAGTATTTTTCCCGGATTCATGATGTTCAAGGGGTCAAGCGCTTGCTTAATTTGTCGCATCAAATTCAACTCTACTTCTGATTTGTAGCGTCGAAGTTCTTCTTTTTTGAGTTCGCCAATGCCATGTTCGGCTGAAATAGAGCCCTTAAATTGATGGACGAGGTCATGCACGATGTGGTTGATTGGCGCCTGTAACTCTAGAAAAACTTCGGTTTGCATTCCGGTCGGTGCAGAAACGTTGTAGTGCAGATTGCCGTCGCCTAAATGGCCAAACGTTACGAATTGACATCCCGGTGCGAAGTTATCGAGCGCACGGTTACACTCATCGACGAAACTAGCAACGTTCGAGATCGGAAGAGAAATATCGTGTTTGATATTTTTGCCGTGGTGCGCTTGCGCTTCCGAAATCGATTCCCGAATTTTCCAGCATTGCTCACGTTGGGTGATGTTTTGCGTGATGATTGCATCGCTTGCTAGCTCACTCTCTAATGCTGTACTCAAACTTATTTCGAGTTGTGTGCGCAAGTTTTCGTCATCATGATTGCTCGCAACTTCGATTAGCACATAGTAGGCCGTGTTGTGTTGTGTGGGAATTTGTAGACTCGGAAAAGCGGCAGCGACGAGCTTTAAGCTCAAGGCATTCATTAGTTCAAACGCATTGAGATGTTCGCCATGATGTCGTTTCAAGTGGCTTAAAAGCTTTACAGCGTGTTCGATGCTTTCAACAGCAATGAAGGCACAGATTTGTGAACTGGTCGGCGGGAAGAGCTTGATTACAGCGGCAGTGATGATACCTAGCGTGCCTTCAGCACCGATGAATAGATCTCGAAGATCATAGCCTGTATTGTCT
>CAYWNE010000313.1:0-1576 GCA_964459555.1 uncultured Burkholderiaceae bacterium
ATTTCAACTTGTCGAACAGTTCTGTATGCAATTCGAGTTCTGCTTTCCACGCATCTTTATCGATAGACGTGATCATTTCGAATTGTTCAGCAGTGAAGTTCAAGCCATCCCATGTGATGTCTTCAAAACGTGGGCTGATACCGAAGATGTTTTCTTGGCCAGTAGTTGCACCATCAATACGTTCCAACATCCATTTCAAGACGCGCATATTGTCGCCAAAACCAGGCCAGACAAACTTACCATTCGCATCGGTACGGAACCAGTTGACGCAGTAGATGTTTGGTTGCTTGCCACCGAGCGCTTTGACTTTCTCGCCCATGTTCAACCAGTGTTGGAAATAGTCGCTCATGTTGTAACCCATGAACGGCAACATCGCGAATGGATCACGACGCACCACACCTTGTTGACCCACCGCAGCGGCCGTGGTTTCAGAACCCATGGTCGCTGCCATGTACACGCCTTCAACCCAGTTACGTGCTTCGGTTACCAAAGGCACTGTCGTCGAACGACGGCCACCGAAAATGAAAGCAGAGATTGGCACGCCTGCAGGATCATCCCATGCTGGATCGAGTACAGGATTTTGCGTCGCTGCGACGGTGAAACGTGCGTTTGGATGCGCCGCTTTACGGCCTGTTTCCTTAGCGATTTCTGGTGACCAATCTTTACCTTGCCAATCGATCGCATGCGCTGGCGCTTCTTTGCTCATACCTTCCCACCATACGTCACCATCGTCAGTCAAAGCGACGTTAGTGAAGATCGTATTGGCCGTCAAAGAAGACATGCAGTTGGAGTTGGTTGCGGTGTTGGTGCCAGGAGCAACACCGAAGTAACCTGCTTCTGGGTTGATCGCATACAAGCGACCATCTTTACCTGGTTTGATCCAAGCAATGTCGTCACCAATCGTGGTCACTTTCCAGCCTTTGATCGCTGGAATCAACATCGCAAAATTCGTTTTGCCGCATGCCGATGGGAAGGCTGCTGCGACGTAATGTTTCTTACCTTCTGGCGATTCAACACCGAGAATCAACATGTGTTCTGCGAGCCAACCTTGGTCGCGGCCCATAGTGGAAGCGATACGCAAGGCGAAGCATTTTTTGCCGAGCAAGGCATTACCACCGTAGCCGGAACCGAAGGACCAGATTTCACGTGTTTCTGGATAGTGCACGATGTACTTGGTGCTATTGCATGGCCATGCCACATCTTTTTGACCGGCTGCCAAAGGCGCGCCAACGGTGTGTACGCAAGGTACGAAATCACCATCTGTACCCAAAACATCAAACACCGCTTTACCCATGCGCGTCATGATGCGCATATTCACTGCGACGTATGGTGAGTCAGACAACTCCACACCGATGTGAGCGATTGGGGAACCCAATGGCCCCATCGAGAAAGGCACCACATACATAGTGCGGCCTGTCATGCAGCCGTCGAACAATGGATGCAAAGTTGCGCGCATTTCTGCTGGCGCCATCCAGTTATTGGTTGGGCCTGCGTCTTCTTGTTTTTCAGAACAGATATAAGTGCGATCTTCAACACGAGCAACGTCGGAAGGATCGGAACAAGCGAGATAGCTGTT